>CAKOMI010000029.1 GCA_934096605.1 uncultured Bacilli bacterium | reverse complement strand
AGTATAATTGACATAAAAAACTATTGAAATAGAAGATTAAATTTTGTAAAATTAAAGGAGAATAGGAGAGATAAGTCATGAAGCAAAAATACGTTGGGGGGGGGGTTATTAAATAAGCATAACTCTCTAAAACTACAGAAATTTAAAGAAAAAAATAGTAAAAGAAAAATAATAGTAACAGCAATAATTTTAAGTATATTGCTATTATCAGGCATATATTTATATAATTCATTTGCAATATTTACGGAAGAAAAGCATTTTAATGTGATAAACGGAACAATACAAGATCCTGGTGATATTTATTTTGCGTATTATGTGGATGGTGAGATAACGAGAAGTATGCCCAAACAAAACACAGGCTATAAGTTAGATACCGAAAAAAGTGAATGTACAAATGGCGTAAAAGTAAATTGGAATTATGCTGTTTGGCATGCAGATATTGACTATAGTAACTACAATGCAGGCGATTATACAAGAACCAGATGCAATTTATATTTTGTAAAAGAAAATACTGTTAGTACAGCACTAGGTGATTTAATAGTAAATAGTTATACGCCAGACTTTAGTAAAAGTGCATGTGACGACGAGACTTGTGAATCGCATGAAAAAGGCATATATAAGACCATAGATGATGACGGCACAAGTTATTATTACCGAGGTAGTGTAGAAAACAACTATGTTAAATTTGCCGGATACTACTGGAGAATAATTAGGATTAATGGTAATGGCAGTATTAGAATGATTTATGATGGAACGAGTGCTCACAACAATGGTGAGATAAGTGAAGATAGAATTTTCGAAAAAACGTCATTTAATCCAAGTGCTGATGATAATATGTATGCTGGATTTGAATACAAAAATGGTGAGGTTCATGGATATGGAACTTTTTCAAATGCTAAGACTAGGTTAAATGCGTTTTATGATGCAAATCTAAATAGCTATTATGATTTTCTAGATGTAAATGTTGGCTTTTGCAACGATCGAGGTATCCTTAATAAGGCAAGTGGCGTTGGAACTGGAAGAATCACAACCTATTATAATGGTTATAGACGCATAAGTATGAGTGATCCAAGCTTGAAATGTGAGTTGGCATCTGATCATTTTATTGGCGGAAAAGGTATTGGTCTCATAACAGCCGATGAAGCGATGATTGCTGGTCATGGTGGTGGCATGTTTAATGGTGATATAACATATCAAAAACAAACTCCAAATTCATATTTAACTGTTGGACATCATTTTTGGACAATGACACCAGCTGGTTTCTACAATACATTTGGGCAAACTTATTATGCTACATTAATGTTTGTAATTAATCTTGATGGATATTTTGATGATGCAACATCATCATATTCATTAGTTGCCCTAAGACCAGTCATAAATTTAAAAAGTACCTTAAAATTTACGGGTGATGGCACTAAAAATAATCCATATATTCCAAGTTTATAGAAAAAAATGTTAAAAAGTACTTGTTTCGACAAAATATTTGAGTTTAATGATATAAAATAGGTCGCGAACCTTTAGTTCTTAGGCGCCCTCTAGAAGGGATAAGCATATGACGAAGAAAGATTTTTTAATCATTATTTTGATTCTGCTAATTTTTTTGTTAGTGGGATTACTTTATAAAACCATATAACATAGAGTAATTCCTCCTTTTTCTATTTACTACAAAAAACGTCTAAACAATGTGTTTAGGCGTCCAAAACAATACCGAGGACGTCTAGCTCAGCAAAAACTAGAGGTTCTCTTTTTTTATTATATGAAATCTCTTTCATTAAATACATATTAACACAAAAACTATTGAAATAAAAGTGAATTTTATAGAATTAAGTGAGAATAGGAGAGGGTATTGTGAAGAAAAATGGAAAAATAAACAAGTTTAAAGAACAGAAAATTAAAAGAAATATTATATTTTTAACGACAAATTTTAGCATATTGATATTATCAGGAATATATCTATATAAGACATTTGCTGTATATGCTACAAAAAAGCAATTTAATGTAATTAATGGTAATGTTACTGATCCAGGTGATATCTATTTTGCCTACTATGTCGATGATAAAATCACGGCTGATATACCAAGTGTTGGTAGTGGCTATACATTAGATAATAAAAAAAGTGAATGTACCAATGGTGTTATACCAGACTGGGATAATGAATCATGGACATTTAAAGGAAATTACACTAACTATAATGCAACCGATTATACAAGGACAAGATGTAATTTATATTTTAAAAAAATTGATATGACTTTAACTGATTATATTAAGGATATTGCTAATTATAATACTAAAGACATTGCCATTGATGAAGTAGGTGGAAATATTAGATATATTGGTAGTAATCCAAATAATTATGTAAGCATTGATGGTGAGTTATGGCGTATCATCGGTGTTATGAAAAATATTGATGATGGTACGGGAAGTAAAAGTAATCGCGTTAAATTAGTTAGAAATGAATCTATTGGCGCATACTCTTGGGATACAAGTGTATCAAGTATCAATAATGGTGAAGGCATAAATGAATGGAGTACGTCTGCCATAATGAAACTTTTAAACTCTGGTTATGAAAGTGGGCTTATAGGTGGCTCATTATACTGGAATAGTAGGTCAGGCACATGTTATAATGCCAAAAATAATGGTACAACTGCATGTGATTTTACGAGTACTGGTCTTTCTAAAACGTTAAAAACTTTTATAGGCAATGCCGTTTGGTATACCAGTGCTTCTTCTAGTGTTCAGGAAATAGCTAACAAATTTTATACTGAAGAACGTTCTAATAATACTTCAAAAATATGTAGTACTAGTAATTATTGTAATGACGGCTTAACAAGAACAAGTACATGGACTGGGATGGCCGGTTTAACCTCGCCCAGTGATTATGGGTATGCAACAAGCGGGTCTGATAGTACCGATCGAGCAACATGTTTAAACACGACTTTAGGTACTTGGAATAATACAGATTCTTCTTCATGTAAGGACAATAACTGGTTATATAATGGTAGCTACCAATGGACCATTATGCCAAGTGCTAATCAATCCTCTGCAAGTTACGTTTTTCCAATTGATGCTGATGGTAAAATTGGTAGTAGTAGAGCTTATAATCTTGCTGGTATAAGACCTGTAGTCTATCTTGCATCGTCAGTCAAAATTTCTTCCGGAAATGGTTCTAAAGATTTACCATTCATTTTAAAATAATTAAAGTATAATCATTAAATATTAGACCATACTACTAATGGGTGAGAATATGAAAGAAAAAGAAGTTGTCTTAAAACTTTATCAAAATGTAGAGATGGGGATAGTTGGTATTGATTCAATTGATAAATATATTAAAGAAAATTCTCTAAAAAAAGTAATATATGGCCAAAAAAGTGAATATGAAACTTTAAAAAACAAACTTTTAGATTTTTGTAAAGACTATAATGTGAAAGATAAAGAACTTAGTCCTTTTGCCAAAATATCTAGTGATATGATGGTTAAAATGCAAATGTTAAAAGATAGTAATGATTCACATATTGCCAAAATGATGATGGAAGGAACTAATAAAGGTTTAATTGAACTAGAGAAACTTAATAATGATTATCATGGTACTGATGATTCCTTAAGAGAAATGATTCATAAGATTATAATAAGAGAACAACAAAATAACGAAGAACTAAAAGTATTTCTTTAGTTCTTTTAAAATGTCTTGTCAGACTAAAACTATCCGTGCTACAATGGTTTTAGTGGTGATTATATGAAAAAATACATTCCAAATATCCTTACAAGTTTAAGAATTATAGCTATACCTTTTATTATTTATTTAGGTATAACTAATCATTATAAAATCCTTATTGTTCTTGCAGCTCTTATAGCTTTTACAGATTTTTTAGATGGCTTTTTAGCCCGTAAGTGGGAGGTTACAAGTTTACTGGGTGCTAACTTAGATGCCATTGCTGATAAACTTTTAGCAATAGGGTTACTAATTATTTTAATAGTTAAAAATCATGGGTTCTTTTATGTTTTATTACTAGAATGTATAATTGGTTTACTAAATCTATATTTCTATTTAAAAAAAGGGGTAGGCTCATCTTTACTAGTTGGCAAATTTAAAACATGGATTATTTTTATAACTATTATCATGGGTTTTGTTGGCCTTGTAATACCAATAAGTAACTATGTTAATATAGCTTTATATATAACAGTGATTTTACAAGTAATAACGCTTATTTGTTATATTCGCTTTTGGCTTAAATTTGGGCAAAAAAAAAACCTCTTTGATGACTATGTCGAATACTATCAAATAATTGAACCAATTCTTTTAAATAGTGAGGTTCAAAGAAGAAAAGATTTTCCACATCATATTGATGAATCAGTGTATGAGCATGTTTTAAGAGTATCCTATGATTGCTATAAAATTGGTAAGAAACTTAATATGGATTATAAATCTTTAGCTATTGCAGGTCTCTTACATGATTTCTATGAAAAACCATGGCAATACAATAATGAAAAAAAACCATTCTTTCAAAATCACGCCTTTACTCATGCTAAAAATGCTGTTTTAAATAGTAAAAAAGTCTTCGGTGAAAGTGTTATAACTCCTAAAGTAGAAAGTATTATGATTACGCATATGTTTCCGGTTAATAAAAAAATACCTAGAAACAAAGAAGCTTGGCTTTTAACTCTTGTAGATAAAGCTGATTCTATTGATTTTATCTTGCATCCCATTGCTTTATTTAAAATACTTTGCCATAAAGAGTATGATACTAGAAGAAAATTAACTATTAAAAAAGTTAAAGCTTTATTAAAGAAAAAGAAAAAATAGGTTATTTAATAACCTCTTTAGCCGCATTACCATAGGCCCTTATAAGACCACCAGCGCCAAGTTTAGTACCCCCAAAATATCTAACCACAAAGATAGCTTTGTTAACTAAATTATTACGTTCTAACACATTGTATATTGGGGCTGCACTAGTACCACTTGGTTCCTTATCATCGCTTTTTCCAGCGGTGTTTTTTAATATATAAGCATAGGGAATATGACGAGCTTTCTTATGCTCTTTTTTTAAATTTTCCCAAATAAGAGTAACATCTTCTTTACTTGTAACCTCATAATAATAAGCAATAAACTTTGATTTTTTAATTTCCATTTCATAACAATTAAGTAAATTCATCCTTTTCACCTAATAAAATTCTATCAAATTATCAATAATAATGGTATACTAAAGTGGTTAAAAATATTAAAAAAAGGGTGATTTTATGCGTATTTTATTTGTTTGTCGTGGTAATATTTGTCGTTCTGTTATGGCAGAGATGATTTTTAAAAGTACTTGTAAGGATGAAAAAGTATATGTTTCTTCCAAGGCTTTATCTAGTGAAGAAATAGGGCATGGTATTTATCCAATGGCTAAGAGTACATTAATAAAACATAATATTTTAGTAGAACCACACATAGCTACTAGAATAACTAAAAATGACTATGCAAACTATGATTATATTTATTATATGGATAACGAAAATAAAAGAGATTTAGAACTTTTATTTCCAAGTGATAAAGGTAGTAAAATAAGACCATTGCTTGATAAAGAAGTAGAAGATCCATGGTACACAAGGGAATTTGAAAAATGTTATGAAGATATTTTAAACGGGGTTAAAAGAATAATAAAGGAAATTAATGATGAAAGATAAATTAAAGAATATTCCTGCCTTACCAGGTAGTTACCAAATGAAAAACAAAGATGGGGTAATTATTTACGTTGGTAAGGCTAAAAACTTACATAGACGCGTAAATTCTTATTTTAATCGTACCCAAACAGGGAAAACAGCAAAACTAGTAAGTGAAATAAAAGACTTTTCCTATATTGTTACTTCAAGTGAATTAGAAGCTTTCTTACTAGAAATAAATTTAATAAAACAATATGACCCTAAATACAACATTTTACTTAAAGATGATAAAAGTTATCCCTATATTGAATATATTAGTAAACCATACCCTAAACTTAAAGTATCACGTTATTTAAATATTAAAAAGAAAGATCATAAAAAATTATTTGGCCCTTATCCTAATGCATATGCCGCAAGAAAAATTGTAGCTTTATTAAATAGATTATACCCTTTAAAAAAGTGCGATGGTAATCCTCGGAAAGTATGTTTATATTATCATATAGGGGAGTGTCTTGGTTATTGTGAAAAAAATTATGATGAACAAGAACTGGCTACGATGGAAAAAGATATTTTATCATTTTTGGGTGGTAATGATAAAATTTTAAAAGATAAAATTATGAGTAAAATAAAAGCTTATAGTGATTCTTTAAATTATGAACTGGCTTTAGAACTTAAAAAAGAACTAGATTATATTAATATTGTTTTAGATAAACAAAAGATAACAATTCAAGATTTAACTAATCGTGATGTGGTTGGTTACTGTTTTGACAAAGGCTATATATCAGTTCAAATACTTTTCTTAAGAAATGGTAAAATAGTAGGTGGACATACAGATATATTCCCAGTTATTAGTAGTCTAGAAGAAGATATGGAAAGTTATTTAGCTAAGTTTTATACAAGACATGAAGTACCAAAAGAAATTGTTTTACCAAGTGATATTTATAGTGAAGTTTTAAATACTTATTTAGGCAATATTTTATTTAGTCCCCAAAAAGGGCAAAAGAAAAGTTTACTTGCTATGGCTACTAAAAATGCTTGCATTAATTTAGAGAATGAACTTGATTTAATTTTAAAGAAAGAAAATAGTGCTAAAGAAGCCGAAGACGAATTAAAGAGTCTTTTAAATTTAGATAATTTAAGCCGAATAGATTTATTTGATAACTCTAATCTTTTTGGGGATTACAGTGTTTCTTGTATGGTTGTATTTAAAGATGGAGAACCTGCCAAAAATGAATACCGTAAATATAAGATAAGTTTTGATAAAAATGACGATTATGGAATGATGCGAGAGGTTATTTATCGCCGTTATCAAAAAGCCTTAGTAGAAAAAACGGAGTTACCAGATTTAATCATTGTCGATGGTGGTGTTGGCCAAATTCATGCATGTAAAGAAATACTTAATAGTTTAAACTTAAATATTAAAGTCTGTGGTTTAAAGAAAAATGATAGGCATAGAACTAATGACTTAGTAGATGGTGATACCCTAGAACTAGTTGATATAAAAAAAGATAGTAAATTATTTCATTATCTAACCCGTATGCAAGATGAGGTACATAGATTTACTATTAGTTATCATAGACAAATAAGAGATAAAGGTTCTATTGCGAGTGTCTTAGAAAATATTCCTGGTATTGGAGCTAAAAGAAGAAAAGATTTAATAAAGGCTTTTGGTAGTGTTACCAAAATGGAAGAGGCTAGCATAGAAGAGTTAGCAAGTGTAGTACCAGAAGAAGTTGCTAAAAATTTAAGTGATTATTTAAAAGCTCGTAAAGAAGGTAAAAATAAGGAGTAGATGATTAAATCTATTCTTTGCATTTCTTATTGTCCCATATTTGAATCTATAACTTACTATTATTCTAATTTTAGGGACGTTAAGGCTGGCAATAAATCCGATGATGCTTTAGTGTTTCCTCTAGCTTACTTAAAATCATCAGTTAAAATAGCATCTGGTGATGGCAGTTCTTCCAATCCGTTTACACTTTCTTTGTAAAATAATAGTGAATTAAATGTCAAAGTATTAAGTAATCTTTGACATCTTTTTTATTATCTCGTATACTAATTATAAGAAGACTAGATGGGGATGATGACAATGCAAAAAAAATACAAAATAACATTAATATTCATAGCAATTTTAATTGCTTTAATGTGCACTATAGAGATTCATTACCAACAATATCAAAAAGCAAGCAAAGATTTAGTAGCACTTATAGACGTTCAAGAAGGCTTATCAGTTAATTATGTTGATGGTCGTTATATTGCCGTGTCTACTAAAGAAAAACAAATAACTTTTTCTGTCACTAATTTAACAACCGAAAAAATGTATTATTCTGTTTTATTTCAAAACTTTACAGGTAATCCTGATCAAGTATCATATGAATTAAAAGAAAATGAAAATGTTACAAATTCACCATCACTAAAAGAAGGAGAAGCCTCTGCCCATATTGTTATTGAACCAAATAAAACTAATCGTTATACATTAACTATTAATAATCCTTTAGAAAAAACATTTTCCTTTTATATTCAAGTAGACGTTGATAATAACGATGAAAGTTTTTATAGTACTATCTTAAAAAAGAATGACGTTAAAGAAGAAAGTAATATTAATTTTTCGGAAGGCGCTACTACTAATGAAGGCTTAATTAAAAAAGAAGAAGATAATGGACCGATTTATTATTTTCGGGGTAGTAATTTAAATAACTATGTTTCTTTTGGGGGCTTTTTATGGCGAATTGTAAAAATAAATGCTGATGGTACAGTAAAAGTAATTTTAGATAATGTTACAGAAGACATAGTTACAGTAAATGAAAGTGATTCTACTGGAAATACTAATTTTCTAAATACCAAAATTTATCATACTTTACTTGATTGGTATAATGCTAATTTAAGTAATTATGAAGAATATATTGCTAGTCCTAATTATTGCTATGATGACTCTGTTTATACTGAAACAGATGATGAAACTGATTATTTACCAACATATCGTATTTTTAATGATAACTATCCAACTAATGCTTGTAATGGTACCTCTTTATCTTTAAAGATTGGTTTACTAAATGCAGATGAAATTATGTATGCTGGTGGCAGTGCTAAAGATAATACTAGTTATTATTTAAATTTAGATTCTCTTCAATCTTCGTGGTGGACAATGACTCCAAGTAAAAAGCATGGTACAGAAATAAGTTATATAACAGTTTCGACGGCTGGAGCTTTACAAAATGATATTAAAGAAACAGAAAGTCATTTTCTAAGACCAGTAATATCCTTTAATAGAAAAGTATCAGTTGTTGGGGAAGGCACAAAAGAAAATCCTTTTGAATTAGTAATGTAAGTTAGATTGATTTCTAACTTTCTTTTTTTGTATATGCTAATAATAGTTGATAATGTGAAAAAAATGAAACAACTAATTCACCATATGTTAATATTGATAAAGTACTAGATGAAGCTAAAGAACAAGATGTCATTGTTCTTTATAAAGACGTTGCTCCAACTAAAACATTTTATAAAAGTCTTACTTTTAAAGTGAACACAAAATAACTTATAATGTTTATGGATGGCGTTATGACGGTGTACTTACACTAGATAATGCAAGCATAGTTAATTCTCTAAATAATAGTAAACAAGCTAATAATGGGGCAGCTGCTCATTGGGTACAATGGTTCTAAGTGGTTCTTTAAAAGCAACTAATAACTCTCATGTGACATTTACTTTTGATAGTAATCATGGTGTTACTAATGCCATCTATGCTGGTGGTAAGGGGGTTAAAATAGATATTGCTAATAATTCTAATTTTAGCATCTATGGCCGTAATACAAAAGGTAAAAGTGGCCAGGGCATCCAACTTGATAGTACAGTTAACACAGGTATTTTTGTAACAGGTAATTCTAAATTTTTAATAGATGGTACTAATCGTGCGTTATGTTGATGAAGATGGTAATTATTTAAAAGATGAAGAAAGTTATGTTGAAGCGATAGATACACCATATGAAACAAGCACTTTAGAATTTTCAAGTTACATTATTAGTAAAGAACCAGATAATAAAAAAGGCGTTTATACTGAAGAAGATATCGTTGTTACCTATGTTTACGCAAAAATAAAGACAACTATGCAAGAATTAGAAATTCCTAAAACTGGTTCTAAAATTAAAAATTATTTTTATCCAAGCATAATTACTATAACAGCATCTATTTATAAATTCTTAAGAAAAAGAGGTTAATATGCGTTTAATATTGCTTCTTTTTTTCATTTTTTTGCAATCTAGTAGTGTTACACCTACAAGCTCTGTTTCGTATGTAACAACTCCAAATAGCTACGATAATCATGAAAATATAACTCTTTTTTCTAATAAAGATACAATTGGTATTTTAAAAATATCAGATATTAATTATGAAGACTATGTCGTGCAAACTAACAATAACACTTTTTATTTAAATCATGATTATAATAAAAAGGAAAGTATTTATGGCAATGTTTTTTTAGACTATCGTGTAAAACTTGATAATCGTCAGTTAAACATTTATCATCATCATTTCCAAAACAATAATCATGGTTTTGCTAATTTTTTAAAATATCAAGATATGTCTTTTACTGTTAATAATAAAGATATCTTCTTAGAAACTAAAAATGAAACCTTACATTATGAAGTATTTGCATCATCATTTATTGCACAAACTAATAATGAACACATGCAAGTTTTGTTTGGTACAACCAAGTAATTTATAGCACATTTAGATAAATTAACTACTTATGCTTTATATAAATTAAGTACTTTAGATAATATTAAACAAGCTTAAATTTTACAAACATGTGCTTATTAAAACGGCGATTTTTTTCTCTTGCTTGCTAAAAGAGTATAGACTTAATTATTATTTTATGTTATCCTATTAATAGAGTAGAGGGAGTGAAATAATGAAGAAAGTCATAAATAATTTTAAGGGGTTACCTAAAAAAACGCAGGTAATTTTACTTGCAATTTTATGTGTTATAGTTATCATGATATGTGTTTTAGTATCGCTTTTATTCTTTAAACAAGAGCCTAAAACAAGTAATGATAACAATCAATCAAACAATGTTATTGAAAACAAAGTAAGTAGTGATGAAGCCACTGAAATGTATAACAATGTTACTAAAGATTGTAGTGGTGCGTTAGTATTTGATTTAAAAGAAGGCGATAAAGTAGAAATAGATAATATTAATGATTATTCTAGTGCTTGTAAAACTAATGATTATTATTCTAAAATGATTGGTTACACTTATGACAGGGAAGGCAATGTTATCATTCATGTTAATGTCTTAAAGAAAGTAAATAACAAGCTTTATGATTTAAATGATAATGAAGTTGCTGACTTTAGTGAAGACACTGTAAAAGAGTCATTAAATAAGGGTACTACTTATGAGTATGTTTACAAAGAAGAAAATGATAGTTATCGCTTGATAGAAATTAAACTTATGAAATAAGATGCCAAAAAAAGCATCTTATTTATTTAGAGGGATGGTGTAAACATGAAAAATAAAAATAAATTGTTATTGCTATTTATTGGCGGATTAATAACTATTTGTCTTTTAATTGGTGCTAGTTACGCTTATTTTGCTGTGTTACTTAACACTGATGGTAATAATAATAAATTTAGTGTTAAAACTGAGAATTTAGGTAATATCAAATGGACTGGTGTTAAAGCTTATGAAAGCGATGCTGTTATCCCTGGTGAAATGGGAATACAAACATTTACAGTCGAAAAAAATAGCGAAACTGGTAAAGGAATCTACGAGATAGATTTAAAAGGTATAGTTGACGAAGCTTTTGGTAGTGATATTGAAATAACACTTTACAAAACGACTGAGCCAGACAATAACTATGTTTCAGTTATTGAAGGCAAGGGTAAACTTACCGGTTCAGGTACGTTGCACTATACTAAAGGCGACAGTTTAAATATTACTGGAACCCCAAAAGTAGTGTATGGTCCTAGAAAGCTGCAAACCAAAGATCCAATCGTTCTAGAACAAGTTGATTTTGACAACGAAACATTAGAGAAAACGACATATTATTTAGTCTATAACTATAAAGATAGTGGAAAATCTCAAGATGATCAACAAGGAAAAAGCTTTAGTGGTGAAATAAGTGTTAAACTAATTCTTGATAAAAGTCCTGCTTTGAGTAGCGAAATGACTGTTAATTATACTTCCAATCGAACTGATTATGTTAATACTAATGAAACAATAAACATAACAGCCACAAGTACATATTATGATATTGTATCTTATAGTTTTGATAATGAAACATATACGAGTGTTCCCAGTGCTAGTAAAGAAGTCAGTATAACTAAAACATATGAAGAAGAAACTGAAGAAACAATTTATTTTAAAGATACTGATGACAATATCAAAAGTGAAAAAATCACTACCATAAAACTAGATAAAACTGCTCCAAAGATAACTGCTAGTGCTAGTGATATTTGGGCAAGTTCTAATAAATTAAGTATTAATTTAAAAGATGAAAAATCTGGCCTTTCAGGTTACCAAGTAACTGAAACGGAAACAGAACCAACCGAGTGGACAAGTGTAAGTGGCAATGACACAACTATCGAAAAAGAAATTATTAGCAACAATACATATTATATCTATGGTAAAGATGCAGCTGGAAATATAAGTCATGAGAAAATAAAAGTAACTCACGTTGATAATACACCACCAACTATTATTAGTTTAACTGAGCAAGATAGCTATGGTGCAACAAGTACAATAACCGCCGTAGCAAAAGACACAGAGTCTGGTATAACAGGTTATGCATTTACGGAATCTAGCACAGAACCAACAAGCTGGACAAGTGTAGACAATGTTATAAGTGAAAGCACTTATACTTATACTGCAACTAAAAATGGAACTATTTATTTCTGGTTAAAAGATGGAGCGGGACATACAATAAATAAAGCAATAACAGTTACTAAAGTGGACGTGACAGCGCCAACAATAACATTTAACTTAAGTGATGAAACAACTTGGACTACATCAAAGACATTAACAATGAATTTTAGTGATAATGAATCAGGCTTAGCAGGTTATGCAGTTACAACAAGCTCATCATCACCAACTACATGGATAAGCATAAGTGGAACAAGTGTAAGTAAAACACAGTCTATTACTAAAAATGGCACATATTATGTATGGGTAAAAGATAAAGCAAGCTTAGTAAGTCATACTAGTGTTTCAATTGACAAAGTTGATTTAACAGCTCCAACTGCAAGTATGACATTAACTAAGACAAGTAATTCAATAACAATTGATGCTAGTACTTCTAGTGATACTGAAAGTGGTATAGCAAAATATGAATATAGTATTGATGGCACAACATATTATTCATCGACAAATTCGACATATACATTTACTGGGTTAAGTGATGGCACATATACAGTGTATTTAAAAGTTACAGATAAAGCAGACAATATTAGTAATATTATTAATGATGGTGTAGTGATATTTACACCTATTAATATTAATGCTAAAATAACTCAGTTAGCTACAAGTGATAAGATAAACTTAGCAACAGATGACTATGGTAACGTAAGATATATAGGAAAAAATCCAAATAACTATGTAAGTATTGATGGTGAGTTATGGCGTATTATAGGTGTTATGAAGAACATAGATGATGGCATAGGAAATAAAGAAAATAGAGTTAAATTAATTAGAAATGATAGTATTGGTTTATATTCGTGGGATAGTAGTGCTTATGCCGTAAATCAAGGCCATGGTGTGAATGAATGGAGTCAAGCTGATTTAATGAAATTATTAAATCCTGGATATGAAAGTGAGTCAGTTGGTGGATCGTTATACTGGAATAACCAATCAGGGACATGCTATAACTCTAACAATAATGGAACAACAAGTTGTAATTTCACAAGTATAGGAATAAAGAATGATTTGAAATTATTGATTAATGATGCTGTATGGAATACAGGTTCTTATATATCATTTGTTAGCGGGACTTTAGTAAAAGATTTTTATGAATTTGAAAGAAATGATCATTCTTCTAAAGGTTGCAAAAGTGGAGTTATGTGTAATGATACAGTGACGAGAACACAAAAATTTACTAGTAAAGTTGGTTTAATGTATTTATCTGATTTTGGTTATGCCACTAGTGGTGGTTCAAACAAATCACGTTCCGCATGTTTGAATTATACGTTTACTAAATGGACTGATTCATCAGTTTCTGATTGTAAGGATAATAGTTGGTTGCTACCTGATTGGTCAAATTGGATGCTGTCTCCCTCTGAGCACGCTAATTGGGCTTATGCAGTTTGGGTTTTAGCTAATAACGGAAAAATGTCTCTTCAAGAATCTTATGGTCAATATCATGTTAAACCGGTTGTGTATTTGAAATCATCTGTACAAGTAACTGGTGGAAATGGTAGTTTATCAAATCCATATACGCTATCCTGATTAGTGGACAGTTTTAAAAAAGCAACGATAAATAAAGGAAAAAATAGAGGTAAAAGTTCGACCAATGAGCAACTTTTATTGAACCGTTTTTTTCATTTTTTATGTTTTCGATTTGGTTTTTATAACTTTTTTCTGATTTTTGTGATATACTCATATTAACAACGACATACCTTGTGTTTTGTTTTCTTTAAACAGGTTTATGTTGTTGTTTTTATTTTGTTAATTATAACTTTTATTTTTGAATATTACCTATAACTGAAAATACCAGTTGCTCGTTTGAAGATACAGATTCAGTCAAAAATACGGCAAGTGAGTATATTAGTATATCAGGTATAGATAATTATGATTCACAAATAATGTCTATAAATTCAAATGTAATTGGTTCTGATGTTCAAATAGATGTCATGGTTATGGATAATTCGATAGAAATAGTTCAATATGAGTATTCTCTAAGTGGACCGACATATATGAGTGCATCATAAACCCCGTCCACGTACACATTTACAGGACTTTCACCTGGTACTTATACAGTCAGTGGTGTATGATAGAGTTAGCCATTCTGCATCTAAAACTGATACATTTACTGTTTCTTAAAATTTTTGAAAAAGCATTTTAGCTTTTAAAACAAACCTTCGTGTGGTAAAATAATCACGGAGGTTTTTCTTATGTTAAAAATTAATAATCTTACCGTTG
>CAKOMI010000028.1 GCA_934096605.1 uncultured Bacilli bacterium | reverse complement strand
TAAAACACTCTTAGTAGTATTATCATCTAAACTAAATTTAGACATTTCAATATAGTTATCACAGAAACATTCCCAAGTAAAGCTATATATTAAGGAGCCAGCATTATTAAACTCAAATTTATCCATGAATTTTTTAACATCTTTAACTGTATTTGTATATTTAGTAAGAAGCCATTTATCTTCTTCTTTTAAATTATCTAAAGTAATACTTGTAAGGCTTTCAGTATTCATTAAAACGAATTTAGAAGCATTCCATATTTTATTAATAAAGTTCCAATTAGCTTTAATTTTATCTTCATCAAAACGCATGTCTGTACCATTTGAAACGTCTGTAGCAAGATAGTATCTTAAGGCATCTGCTCCATAGTCTCTTACCATATCGAATGGGTCTATACCATTTCCTAAACTCTTAGAAAATTTTCTTCCTTGTTTATCACGAATTAAACCATGAATTAGACAATGTTCAAATGGTCTTTTACCTAGTAACTCTTCACCTTGAAAAGTCATTCTATTAACCCAGAAAGGAATGATATCATAGCCAGTTACTAAAGTATTGTTTGGGTAATATCTTTCTAACAATTTAGTATTATTAGGCCAGCCTAAGGTTGCAAATGGCCATAGAGCACTAGAAAACCAAGTGTCTAAAACGTCTTCATCTTGTACCCAACCTTCGCCTTTAGGTTCATCCATGCCAACATATATTTCATCACCTTTGTACCAAGCAGGGATTCTGTGTCCCCACCAAAGTTGACGAGATATACACCAGTCATAAGTTATTTCCATCCAATGATTCATTGTTTTTTCATAACGACGAGGGACAAAATGCACTTTAGTACTACTGCTCTTTTGATTATCTAAAACTAAGTCTGCTAAAGGACGCATCTTAACAAACCACTGTGCTTTAACCATAGGCTCAATTATGGCATCTGTTCTTTCCGAATGCCCAACCTCATGCGTAATTGGTTCAACACTTAAAAGTAATCCTGCCTCCTCTAAGTCTTTTACAACTAGCTTTCTTGCTTCATCTCTATCTAGACCTTGATATTTTTTAGGTACTAACTCATTTAAAGTAGCATCATCATTCATAATAGTAATACATTCTAGATTATGTCTTAACCCAACTTCGTAGTCATTTGGATCATGTGCAGGCGTTATTTTAACAACACCTGTTCCTTTTTCCATGTCAGCATGTTCATCTGCTATAACAGGAATTAACTTATTCATAAATGGTAAAACAACACTTTTACCAATATATTTTTGATAACGAGTATCACTTTTATTTACGGCAACAGCCGTATCACCAAAAAGAGTTTCTGGTCTAGTAGTGGCAACATCTAAGTATTCTTCACTATCACTTAGTTTGTATTTTAAATGATAAAAAGCACTTTCTTCAGTTTTATAAACTAGTTCTTCATTAGAAATAGCTGTTTTAGCTACTGGATCCCAGTTAATAATTTTTTTACCACGATAAATAAGTCCTTTATTATAATAATCAACAAATACTTTTTTAACAGCTTCTTGCATACCATCATCAAGAGTAAATCTTTCTTTAGAATAATCAAGAGCAATACCAAGTTTAGCCCATTGAGCCCTAATTAAATCAGCATGTTCATGTGTCCAATTATAACATTCATTTAAAAACTCTTCTCTTCCTACTGTGTATTTATCTTTACCTTGTTCCTTTAGTCTTTTTACAACTTTGGCCTCAGTTGCAATCGCTGCATGATCCATACCTGGAAGCCATAACGTATCAAAGCCTTCCATCTTTTTATAACGAATTATAATATCTTGAAGTGTTACATCAAGTGCGTGACCTAAATGTAGTTTACCAGTAACATTAGGTGGTGGTAAAACAATACAGTAAGGTTTTTTATTACTTTCTTCATCGCATTTAAAATAACCATTATCTACCCAATAAGCATATTTATTTTCTTCTACTTTTGTATGATTATATTTATTATCTAGCATAATTAAATCTCCCCATTTCTTTTTGCCAACTTTCTTTTTGCATATTTAAAGTGGTTATTAAATCATTAAAAACAGTTTGGTAAGTATCATTATTTAAATACATATTGCTGTTTTCATAATATTTAAAGCCTTCTTCGGTTTTTATATAGGTTTGAAAACTTAAATTACGATTTTCTTCATGAGCATAGTTATTAATAATGAACGTTATTTGGTTTTCAGTCACACAAGTGGAAACAAAAACAATTATTTCATGTTCAGTTTCATAGATTGTAGTTAAACCGATTTTATAGGCAACATAGGCTGCCCTTAGATTTACAGGAATTTCATGAAATGTTGTACTGGCACTAAATTCATTATTTATTTTATTACTATCGTAGTCTTGCCATAAGCGTTTATTAAGCATCTCATAAAGCATATCTTCATGTGATTTATTATTTTCCTCTTTTATTGGTTCTTCTTTAGTAGCTATTTCTACTGGACCTAAAATCGTTACTTTACGATATTCCTGCATAGGCACCTTCTTTCTATAAATAAAAAGATGATACCCAAAAGGAGTCATATAGACGGTACCATCCTTTAATTTAACTTTTTTTGATAACGCAGTACTCTGCTTTTAAACTCCCTTGCAACTTTCTAAAACTAAATTTATTTGTTTTCACCAACCACAAACTCTCTTTAAAATTTATATCTTATACTCCTCAAGTTCAACGTTTATGAATTTATTTTATATCACTAATAATAAAAATGCAACTTTTTTTAGTCAATTATAACAGTTTCTACTAATTCATCATTAAGATAAATTTCTAAGTTTTTGGTATCTGTTTTATTAACGTTTATTTTTGTATCATCATCTATTTGATAAGTATTACTAACAATACTATTTGTATTTAGATCATATAAGTAAAATTCATTATTTAAAGTTGTTATTAAAACATATTTATCAAAGAAAGAAATTTTGTTATATTCGCCTTCTAATATAGTATTTCCTTCATAGTCTACTAATTCATCTAAACTAGATTCGTTTTGGACAACTATTAAGTTACCTGTAAATGTGACTATTTCTTTATCTAAAGGACTTGATAATACAGCTCCACTAGATGAAACTATATACCAGGCATCTTCTTTTTTAGCTACAAAGTAATCAGATATTAATTTGCCATCTTCATTAATATTATTGATAAGACCAATAAAGTCATACTCAAAGGGAACAACGGGGGTTACTGATTCTAGAAGTTTTATAACCCCTACTTTGCCAGTCATATTTTTTACAATATAAAGGTCATTTGCTAAACCAATGCCGTAGTCTTTAATACTTTCGTAGGCATTACTTTTGAAGCTTTGACTTGTTTTGGTATTATATAAGAAGCTTTTTGATGCACTATCATTGAAATCGGTTAGAAAAACATAGGGGCTAGATAATGATACATGATCGTAGTTATCTTGTTTATAGTAGTCAATAGCATAACTTGCGTCATCAATAGTATTACTGGCATACCCACAGTTAGACGTTTCACAAGTATAGGTACTAAGTAGTGTTCCTGCCGCATCATAAAACCAGAGTTTGTTGTCATAAAATAATTCATGATTATTGTTAGTAGAACTTTTAGAATCACTATTTAAGTGAAAATAAACAGCAAAACTGGAAGTAGGTACAAAGATAACTAAAAGAATTATTATTAGAATGAATGCTGATTTTTCAATTTTTTTATTCGTCATTACTATCACCAATACTCGTAGTATCTAAAGGAATTATTACTGTATCATATGAACCACTTACTGTACCAATTTTAGCAGTCGCGTATTCACCACTTTTAAAGGTGATAACAAAAGCCTTAGTACCTTGACCATAGAAGTTGTTGATTTGGAGTTTTAGCTGAGCTCTAGTTTTTTCAGGCAAGTTTTTAGTAATAGACTTACCTTTGTAATCATATATTTCAACTGTATTTTGAAGAACACCAGCATAGTAATTATTATAAAGTTCAACATAAGTATAAGAATCACTTGATACTTCTTCATTAAAGCCATGAACAAAGTAGGCATTATCTTTTTTAGTTTTAACATAAGAACCTAAGTAATCAACTACAGGGCTATTATAATCACTCGTTTTCTTTTCACCTTCTAGACTATATAAAGCATACTTACCATCTTCTTCTACGACATAATAGTTACCTAGGGCTTTGATACTAGCAAATTGAAATTCAAGGATTGGCTTTACGCCATCAGCACTTATCTTAGCTACACCATATTTACCAGTTCTTTTTGATTTAGCAATGAAAGAAACACTAGAAGCATTAGAGAAAGTAACTTCAGAGGCATTAGTATAACTAAATGTATCAACTTCACTATAATTAGCAAGTTCTTTGTTATCTTTAAAATCATATAGTTCTATTGTATCACCATCAGTAATGAAAGCATATCTACTGCCAATAATTGGTATCCAACCAAGAGACGCTGATGCATCTGTTTCTTTGTTATTAGAGTCTGTTTCTCTTAAAAATGACTCAGTAGCTAGACGGCAATTATTTAAAGTAGTTGTATTACTATCAACTTGATTTTGATTAGTACATGTATATTCACCAATTTTGCTTTTCTTTGTTTCATCGGCATAAAAGCTAAGTTTACCAGCAAAGTAATTCATATAAGCTAGTTTACTTGATAGTGCACCTTCCAATAAATTAATAGAATGATTTTCAGAGTCATCATCGGTATAAATATTAATATTTAATAGGTTACCAGTTAATTCATAAGTATAAGCTTGTTTAGTTTTAATTAGTTTTTTATTTTTATAAGTTTCTATTTTGTTATAAGCATCATTATTTAATGAAAGACTACCATCCATCATTTTGTTGTTTTCGTAGTCATATACGTATAAGGCATTATCACGAACAACTAGCATAATGTTGTCTAAAAGACTTACAAAGTCATATGTTTCATCACTTACTTTTTTGGCTTCATAGTCATAGATACTGTATTTACCATTGTCATCTTTCGTTTTAACATGACTAGAATTAGCACCAGTTATGGTTTCATTAAAGGCTTTAGTAAGAATTTTGTTATCTAAACTAGCCAAATAAGAATTGTTATCTTTTTTAACGACCGCGATAGAAGTATCACCCTCAGTAATAAGACTTAATTCATCATAATCATAAGGAATAAGTGTTTTTACTGTTTCATCTTTAAATTCTAATAAACCATATTTTGATTCGTTATTTTTAACACTTACGTAGTTATCACCATACATTATGACGTCAAAGACAGTTTCTTCAACCGCATTATTTTTAATGTTGTAAAGAAGGATAGTTTTGTCATCGTTTGCATCGTGATCAATTATAAAAGCATATGTTTCATCGTAAATTTTAGCATGAACAGATATTTCCTCATTATTTTCATTTACCTTAATAGTGTTATCAAGTTTATCATGACTAGTAATGGTAAATACTGCACAACTATTTTCATCTTTATTTTTACATTCATACTCACCTATTTCTTTATCATTATCTAGAAATATTAAGCGACCATTTTCATAACGATAGTTATCACTTTCTAAAACAATATTTTCCGTTGGTGAGTTATTATCCTTATTATTAGTAACAAGTAAGATAATACCAAGAACGATTAGAACTATTAAAATAAGTGTTACAACAATTACTATTATTTTTTTCTTTTTATCTAATTTAGACCATTTATCTTTTAAGTTTTTAAAGATATTTTTTTTTGCTTTTGGTTCGTTATTTTCTTTGTTTTCGTTATTAGCAATATCTTCTTTAGTTTTTACAACTGTATCAAAGACTAAGTCTGACTCATCCATATTTTCGTCTAAGGCTTCAATTGGTGCTTCTTCAATAATTGGTAATGAGACACTTTCTTCAGTATTAGTTGCTTCTAAAGCAAAATCTTTTAAAGATAGTATTTCTTTAGTAGTTTCTAAATTTTCGTTATTTTCATTATTTTCCATACCTTTTCACTCTCCTAGAATAATTTAATTATACCAATTAACAATTTGTTTGGCAATGAGTTTTAGCCAATTGCTTTGAAGCCTATTAACTTAATTATTAGTGATTAGAATTCATAAAGAAAAAATTCGAATCAAAATCATTCTAAGTGTTATATATAAAAAAAGAAAGACTTTACTTATCTTTCTTATTTGTTGAACCAAAACCACCTGTACGAATGCCATCAGCTTCGTCGTTATCAGCGATTAAATATTTTTGAAATATTCCTTGCGCTATTGCGTCACCTTTATGAATAGTAATACTTTCACTACCCATATTATAAAACATAACCATGATATGACCATCATTATCTTGATTGCCATAATAATCTTTATCAATAATTCCTACACTATTGGCAACAACTAAACCTTTTTTCTTAGGATTAGAACTTCTATTATATAGCATTAAAACTTCATCATCTTGCATATAAGCCTTTAAACCAGTTTTAACAAGTTCTGGTTTATGAGTACTTTCATAAGGCATAATTGTTATATCTTCTGCTGCTTCAATATCATAACCAGCCGAATACTTAGTTTTTCTAACTGGCAAATTAATACCTTTATCTTCATAGCCATGAGCTATTTCAAATCCTCGTAATTTCATAATTGTCCTACTTTCTTAAATTCTTTATCGCCAACGGGAATTTCAACTACTTTTTTAAGTTCTAAACTCTTTTTAACATCAATAACCCTTTGGTTCCGGCTGCCCCTAAAAACAAGACCCTTATCAGCCATACTTTCTACGAATCTGCCATCAACTAAAACATCTATATATGATAGTATGTCCCTTGTAAATTCATATTTTGGTGCCATGATATCCAGTATCTCTTTATCAAATAAATAACCCGTATAACACCAAATATCTTTGTCTGGCAACTTTTCTTTAACCATTCTTAAAAGGGGTAATAAACCTTCTTGGTTTTTCGGATCCATTGGTTCTCCACCAAGTAAACTTAAACCTTTAATATATGATTTATCTAAAGCCTTTACTATTTCATCTATTGTTTCTGCCGTAAATGGTTTGCCATATTTATAGTCCCACGCTACTTCATTAAAACAATTTTTACAGTGGTGAGGGCACCCACTTACAAATAAGGATACCCGAACACCAAAGCCATTTGCTATATCATATTTTTTTAAATCAGCATAATACATAATTACCTCTATAAATGAGTAACACGATCTTTTATTTCTTTTGTTTTACCAACATTCCAGAAATTTTCACCTAAATAACCGCATGTACGTCTTGCAACATTCATTTTATTTTTGTCTTTATTATGACAGTTTGGACATTCCCATTCTAAGTCATCATTAACAATAATTTCCCCAGTATAACCACACTCATGGCAATAATCACTCTTAGTATTAAATTCAGCATATTGGATATTGTCATATATAAATTTAACAACTTCTTCCATAGCCTCTAAGTTATGTTCCATATTAGGTACTTCAACATAGGAAATGCAACCTCCAGAACTAATTGGTTGGAATTGACTTTCAAATTTAAATTTTGAGAAAGCATCTATGTGTTGTCTTACGTCAACGTGGTAACTATTAGTATAGTAGCCTTTATCAGTAACATTTTTAATAGTCCCAAAACGTTCTTTATCAATTCTTGCAAAACGATAGCATAAACTTTCTGCCGGTGTGCCATATAAGGCAAAACCAAGACCTGTTTCTTTTTTCCATTCATCTACTTTAGCTCGTAAGTGTTTCATTAATTTTAAAGCAAATTCTTCTCCTTCTGGTTCTGTTTGTGGCACACCACGCATAAGCATCGTTGTTTCATAAACACCTATATAACCTAGGGAAATAGTTGAATATGGGCAGTTTAAGTATTTATCAATTTTTTCGCCTTTTTTAAGTCTTGCGATAGCTCCATATTGCCAGTGAATTGGTGAAATATCACTAGTAGTACCTAGCAAAGCTTCGTGACGACATAATAAAGCTTCTTTACAAAGTTCTAGTCTTTCATCTAATATACGCCAGAAAGCATCTTCATCATGTTCAGCGACAATTGCAACTTGAGGAAGGTTAATAGAAACTACACCTTGATTGAAACGGCCTTCAAATTTGTAGTTACCATTTTCATCTTTCCAAGGACTTAAGAAACTACGGCAGCCCATTGGACTAAAGACATTGCCTTCATAATTTTTACGCATTTGTTTAGCACTAATGTAATCAGGATACATTCTCTTAGCCGAACATTTAACGGCTAAATGAGTTAAATAATCGTATTTGCCACCTTTTAAACAGTTATTTTCATCTAAAACATAAACTAGTTTTGGGAAGGCTGGTGTAACATAAACACCTTTTTCATTTTTTATACCTAATAGTCTTTGGTTAAGGATTTCTTCAAATACCATCGCGTTTTCTTCAATGTATTCATCATTATCTTTTAAATGCATAAATAGAGTTACAAATGGGGATTGGCCATTAGTTGTCATAAGGGTATTAATTTGGTATTGGATAATTTGGACACCCGCTTTAATTTCATATTTTAATTCATCATTAACTAATTCATCAACTTGTTTTTTAGTTAGTTTTTCTTTAATATCATCTGGTATTTGTTTATAAAATTTTTCCTTAGAAATACGAACAAATTTACCTAAATGAGAAATATCAACTGATTGACCACCATATTGGTTTGATGCAACCGCGGCAATAATCTGAGTTGTTAAGGTACAAGCAACTCTAAAACTTTTTGGTTTTTCACAAAGTTTACCATTCATAACAATACCATTTTCAAGCATATCATCAATATTGATTAAGCAACAGTTAAATATCGGTTGAATGAAATAATCGGCATCATGAAAATGAAGTATTCCTTCTTCATGAGCTTTACTAATTTTTTCTGGTAATAAAATTCTTTTTGTTAAATCTCTTGATACTTCACCAGCAATGTAATCTCTTTGGGTACTAGCAAGAGTTGTACTTTTATTTGAGTTTTCTTCAGCAAGTTCTTTATTTGCATTTTTAATTAGACTTAGTATTGATTCATCTGTTGTATTAGATTTTCTTACTAAGGCTCTAGTATAACGATAAGTTATATATTCTTTAGCAAGAGCATACTTAGATAAACCCATTATTTTTTCTTCAATAATATCTTGAATATCTTCTACTAAAATTCTTTTTTTATTTAGTTTTTCGATATATTTAATAATGTTTTCAATCTGTCTATCCGTAATTCTATCTTCTTCAGCTACTTGAGCATTGGCTTTACCAATTGCAATACGGATTTTTTCACGATCAAAATCAACACTTTTTCCATCTCTTTTAATAACTTTCATTTTATTTTCCACTCCTTCTAAACTACATGACAATCATAATTGATTACATTTTATTTGTCTGTTGCAATTGCAACATTTTTACATTATAATGAAATTAGTGAAAATGAGGTGTTTATTTATGGAGAAAAAGTACAATATATATAAAAATTTTGATGACAAAGCTTTACGTAAACTACCATCCCTACTATCTGTAAAGACAATGGAATATAAGCCTAATCAAACTATTAGTTATTCACTTGGTAAACGATATATGATTGGTGTCATGGAAAGTGGCGAAGCTTCTTTAGTACGTTTTGATTATAATGGTGATAAAACAATTATTGAGGAACTTGAAAGTGGCGATATATTTTCAGATATGTTTGTTTCTAGCGATTCATCAGAACTCTCGGTTATTTCTCTTACTGATTCGGTAGTAACATTCTTTAGTTACCAAGAAATAGTAGCAAAAGCTGAAAATAGTAAGTATGCCCTTAATTTACTTAATAATATCACGTTAGTTATGAGTAAAAAGTTAATTAAAAGAAATGAGAGAATTGAACTTTTAACTAAAAGAAGCATCCGTAATAAGTTACTTGCCTACTTTGAGTTACAAGCAAAAAAAAAGAACTCTAAAACATTTGATTTAAGTTATTCTTATACAGATCTTGCTGATTATTTATGCGTTGATAGAAGTGCTTTGATGCGAGAACTTAAGAATTTAAAAGAAGATAAGTTAATCAAAGACATTAATAAAAAAATAACGCTTTTGTATTAATTTTTATAATCTTTCTTAAAGACACTCTTTTATTTTTTGGCTTTTATGGCAACATATTTTTAGTGAGTGTATCTTATAAAAAAAGAACTCCTAGTTCTCAGTATCTAAGCGTTCTCGATTACATAGTTACCTAAACACTTTGTTCAGACGATTTTTTTGCTATAGAAGGGATGTTAAGAATAGTATGGAAACTAAAAAAACATGATCATAACTAACAAAAATATTAGTATCAAAAGAAAACAATGCTCTGAATCTTATTTTAAACTAACCCATCAAAATGGTGTCTAATAACTAAATGTTTGCAAACTATAAATTCTTAACGAAAAAAAGAGCATGAAGCTCTTCTTTCCCTCCGATATACCATATATACCGGAATCGCATTACGTATAGATTGTAACAAAAAAAATCACTTTTGTCTATACGTAACTCACTATTATTATATATTTTTTTCATAATTATATTCACTTAATATCCTCAAAATATTTTTTGTTTATTCCTGTATAATCTGTGTATCGTATTTCAGCAGGAAATTGTTTATATTTTGATTTAATTTCTTTGATCTTTATCTTGTTTAACAAAACGTTAATTTTTCTTTTCTGTTCGTTAAATCTTCTTATAAAGGATTTCAATTCTTGCTTATATGATTCGCTGTTTTCAATTTTATTAATTATTTCCTTATAATCTAATTCAAGCATGTTGAGAGTTTCTATTTCTCTTATCATATTTTCAATACTCGTAGTATCAGTTATTTGTTTATCATTTGACGTTAAAATTATATTATATTTTTTATAAAGTTTAATTAACTCTTCATAAAATTCTGTATTTTTATCAATAGTAGAAATGATTTTATATATGACATAAATAATAAATGATAAATTTATGTTCCTAGAAGAATTATTGGCATTATATTTATCATTACCAAAAAATATTTCTAAGTCATGCATTGTTACTGAATTTATTTTATGTTGCTGATCCATTTCTGATAATGTTTTATTCTTTTTCATATCAATCCACGGCATATCGTAGCTCATTTTAGGATAATTTATTAAGCTATAATCTTTGTGATTATAGCAGTATATTGGCTGATTATGTGCCAACATGTTCCTAAATGTTCCTATATATTTTATCAATGTTCTAAAAGATAAAATAATTCCTTTTTCAGTTTGTATTTGTTTTCTTGTTTTAGCTTTATCTTTTAAATCAACTTTTTTGTTTGTAAAATGATTTAAACAATCTTGAAAAATCAAAATGCTTATTTCCGGTTTCAAATTTTTTATTACATTATATGTTTCGTTCATAGTTAATTCATTAATTAAAATCCAATATGGAATTGTTATATCTTGTTTTCGTTTTCTTTGAATTGGTTTTGAATACTTATTTTTTTGCTTTTCGAATATTAGTTTTAATGTGTCAAGAGCATCATTATTTCCTTTGGACGTATCATAATTATTAATGTCTGATAAAAAATTTGCTTTTACCTCTGGAGTATTATTTAGGCGTTTTATAAAAACATTTTTTATACTTTCTTCTATTATTAAGGTGTATTTTAAAAGCATATTTCTTAACTCATGCTCAAATTTATACATTCGTAAGAAATCACCATATTGGGTATCCATTGGATAAATATGATGAACATAATCTATCTTAGAAATATTTTTCTTCAGAATTATATTTTTCATTGTATGAGAATAATTTATACCATATTTTTTGCATATCTTTTTACATATTTCTTTAAAAATATCAGTATTTGTTGTAATGCCAAATGATGCTTTATATTCATTAATTCTAATTTTGTTATTAATATTATTATATATATCATCAATAGTTTCTACTCCTGAAACAAAAAGTGGCTTATACGCATTTATTACTTGATAATAACTATAGCTATTAAATTTGCTTTTTTCTCCATTTTGAAAATTAATATTTTTAGCTTCCAATCCTTTAATTAATAAGTTATTTGAATGTTTTTCCATAATACACCTGCTTTCAAGTTGATTACTATTATTATATCACTTTTTTATAACTAGTCCTATTAATTACGTTTTTTGGCATATTATTTACTTTTACTCTTTTTTACTGGCTGGCGGAAAAATACGATTTAAATATAACAATAAAAGAAAAAACAGACTACAGCTCATAGTAGCCTTCTTTTTAACAACATAAAATATGTAATTAAGACATTCCAAAATAAAGAAATAAAATAAATAAGAAATAATTCTTTTTTCAAATAAATCATAAATACAAGAAAATAACTAGATGTAAAGAAGATATTTTTTAATAGTGTACCTTTTTTACCTTTTATATTTTTAAAGTAAAGAGAAAAGAGAAAGAAAAACAGAAGAATTATAGTATTTATAAATGGTAAGTTATAAAAAAGTCTATCAATTACGAGACCCGTGAATAAATAAATTGGCAAGGTATCACGTTCTTTTAATAAGGAGCCAGTTAGAAATACATAGTGAGGTAAAAATAATAAGTTATTCATAGGCTACACTACTCCTAATAAAACAATAGTTTAAATCGTTTAAATCAGCAGAAGATGTAACTACTAAAGAGAGTGTTAAGCCATTATCTATAACACTACTTACCTCACCGACTAATACATCTTCAGGGACACTTGTAAATCCTGAGGTTTTAACTAAAGAGCCAACTAAATCACTATCTTTAGTTTTTATATCCTTGATAATTAACTTACCAGCTTCTTTCTTTAACATGCCATAGACTTCACCTACTTTAACAGAGATATTGGTATCTTTATGATTAATAGTTTTAACAAAAGAAACATGCTTTTTAATATCACTTACAATACCAATTAAACCATATTCATTTATGATGATATCACCTGTTTTTACGCCATCTTCGCTTCCTTTTAAAATAGTTATTTCATCTAAATTATAAGGGTCTCTACCTACTACTTTACTTGTTATAAAATCCTTTTTATCTTCCCATAATTCATGGCTATTTAAAAGAGTAGTATATTTCTCATTTAAAGCATTATAATCACTTTTTAAAATAATTTCTTCACTTAATATACTATCTTTTTTAATTAGATAACAGTAAACTAAGTCAAGGCCAAAATATAAAAATAAAAATGTAAAAAATAATATCAAGTAAAGTGAATATTTTTTCAAATAAGACCACCCCTTCTATTTTCTAAAAAACTATAATATTTATCTTGGCCTATAATAACATGGTCAATTAAATTTATGTTCATTAAATCACCTGTTTCTTTAATTTTTTTAGTTACTGCTTCATCTTCCGGGCTTGGAATTGGCACACCAGAAGGATGATTATGAACACAGATGATTTTAATAGCGTTACATAAAACGGCTTCTCTAAAAATATCTCTTAAATGAACAAGGCTTTGATTTGCTGTTCCAATAAATAAAACTTTTTGTTCAATCACCTCATTTTTAGTATTTAGAAATAAGACTAAAAATTTTTCTTGCGTTTCATATAGAAAATATTTATTAAAGTATTTAAAAACGTCACTACTAGCTGTTATTTTGATTTTTTTATTTTCTTCGTTATTTATTCTTTTAGCAAGTTCAACCGCAGCCATTAAAGTTATGGCTTTAACAGAACCAACACCTTTAATAGAGATTAATTTATTTACACGGATATTTTTTAAATTACCAATACCCCCTAAACTTTTTAGGATATCACTAGAAACATCTTTGACAGATTTATTTTTAGAACCAGTTCTAAGTAATATTGATAAAACCTCGGTATCCGATAAACTAGAAAAACCATATTTCAAGGCTTTTTCACGGGGTTTATCATCGGGAGTCATGTCTTTAATTAAGGTACTCATTATTAATACTTTCTAAAATCTTTTGATTTAAAAGACTAATACTTTTTTGATCTACTGTTTTATCTAAAAGCATATTATATTTTTTGAGGTCACTAGTGATATTTAAAGTTTTTTCTTTTTTGTAATAATGAATACCTTGATTGTTTAACATACTTTCTAATTTAGTAAGACCCGCACTACTAGTAGAAGCACCCGCGATAACAACATAGTAATCACTTTCCTTTAAGATAATAGAACCATCTACTTTGCTTTGTTCTTTTAAGGCATTTTGATAGTCTTTATAAATACCAGTTTGCAAAATAGTTAATGTTTCATCTACGGTTACTCTATCTTTTTTTTGATAGTGATAGAGAGTTACGAAAGACAAAATAGCTCCAACTAAAACTGCTAATATAATAATAAAAATTTTCTTTTTCATGTTACCACCATAATTATAGTATCATGATAGTACTTAGAAAAATGTCGAATTATGTAAGACTACAATCTTTAATTAAATATATTTTTTTATTTTTATAAAAAGCATAGAAAATATCGTTTATTTGGAGGTTCTTTTTTTCTAATTCTTCTTTTAGCCATAGTTCATCTTTTTTTATTTCTTTTAGTGTACCTTTATTAATTTCCCCATCTAATATTAAAGGCATAGGATATTCTCTTTTTAAACCAAAAGGCTTGTATTTGAAAAGAGAAAGTTTACCATTAGCCTCTAGAAAAGCATACTCTATTTCAAAGATACTCCCAATTTCTTTTTGTCTTAGACTAAAAAGTAAATCATCCATGCTATAACGTTGACGGACCATTTCTTTATAATTTACTTTGCCATTACAAATAATTAATGATGGTTTGCCATCAAAGAAACTTCTAAATTTTCTAGATTTTATACTGATAAAGGCTAAAAGAATTTCTAAAAAACCTAACAAAGTTAAGGGAATAATAGTTTGCATTATGGAGTCGCCAGTATTTTCAATTGAAATGGCCACTAACTCAGCCATTAAAATGGACACGATTAAATCAATTACCCCTAGTTGGCCAATTTCTCTTTTGCCCATAATGCGATATAATAAAACAATAAAAAAGTAAAAGAAGACAGTTCTTGCTAGAACAATATATAGTTCACTCATGTTATCACCTACTCTTATTATGGGTTGCCTTCTATTTTTTTAATCACTTACATATACTTTAGTGGTGATAATATTGAAAAAGTGGAAAGGCTATTTTAAAGTTATACTAGGAGGCATATTATTTATGATGGTATTTGCTTTCTTACTGGGGGTCTTACAAAATTTCAATCTTTTTTATGGTAAGGTAAGTGAAATATTTATGTTTATTTATATGGCTATTTTGTTTTTTATAATTGGTTTTTTAGTCGGCAAAAAAGCAACCCATAAAGGTTACTTAGAAGGTATTAAAATTGGTTTATCTTTAATATTTATTTTGATAGTTATTAATGTTTTGTTTTATCAAACAGGATTTTCTTTAGAAAGAACAATCTATTACTTTATTCTTATTTTATCTAGTACCTTGGGTAGTATGATAGGTATT
>CAKOMI010000027.1 GCA_934096605.1 uncultured Bacilli bacterium | reverse complement strand
CATGATTTATCTCTCCTATTCTTCTTTAATTTTACAAAATTTACTCTTTTATTTCAAGCATTTTTATGCTAGTATGTATGTAGTGAAAGCAATTTCATATAATAAAGAAAGAGAACCTCTAGTCTTCATGAGTTAGACGTCTTCGGTTATATTTTTTGGACATTTAAACACATTGTTTAGAAGTATTTTTGTAGTAAGCAGAAAAAGAGGATTTACTCTATGCTATATGGTTTTATAAAGTAATCCCACTAACAAAAAAATCAGAAAGATAAAAAAAGTTATTAATAGATCTTTTTTACTCATAACTATCCTTCTTTTAAAGGACGTCCAACAACTAAAGGTTCGAGGCTTATTGCAAAGTCTCTTTTTTTTGATACTTTTCACTACAAAAAAAGTATCATAATAGTTTCAAATGTGATATTACTTAAATGTATTTTGATTACTTTTTATATAGCAATTTAAAGATAACAAAATACACTTTAAAAGGCGAGTGAATCCTCGTCTTTTTTTTATGTTTTAATAATTTATTTTCCCACTAAAACATGGAGATTTATAAAAATACCATTTAAATTTTATTTCACTTATTCATGGAGAGTCGTTAGTAACTTTAGTAATGTAAAAAAAACGCTTATTTGGCGTTTTCAAATAAAGCGTAGGCTGTATTCATCATTTGATGGGTATAGCCCATTTCGTTGTCATACCATGATACTATTTTCACTAGTTCTTGGTCTTCTGTTTTGATTACCTGTGTTAGTGATTCATCTACTAAAGAGGCAACTTTCATACCAATTACATCACTAGATACTATAGGGTCTTTAGTTGTTTTTAAGCAAACACTTTCATTATTTCTTAAAGTATCATTAATTAATTCTTTTGTTACACTTTTTTCAAGGTATAGGGTTAGATCAATCATAGAGCCATCACTTACTGGAACACGGTAAGCTACACCACTTAGTTTATCTTTCAAGTTTGGTAAGACTTTATCAATTGCCTTAGCCGCACCCGTTGAGGTAGGAACGATATTTTGGGCACAAGCACGTCCTCTTCTTTCTTTAATACCCTTTTTATGAGCGACGTCTAATGTTACTTGATCATTTGTATAAGCATGAATTGTTGACATAAAGCCCATTTTAATACCAAAGTTGTCATCGATTACTTTTAATACTGGCGCTAGACAATTGGTTGTACAAGAGGCTGCGGAAATAATAGTCTCACTGCCATCTAAGATATTGTCATTTACACCATAAACAATGGTTTTCATATCTCCTTTACCAGGTGCAGAAATAAGAACTTTTTTAGCACCAGCCTTAATATGTTTTTGGGCACCTTCAAGACTGGTAAAATGTCCTGTACACTCAAGTACTAAGTCAACATCAAGACTTTCCCATGGTAAGTTTTCTGGGTCGGTTTCATTAAATACTGGAATGTATTTTTGATTGTTGATAACTATGTTGTTATCCACATTGCCTATTAAATCTTCATAAAAACGACGATGATTAGTATCATATTTTAATAAATAGGCAAGTTCTTCAGCACTACTTAGATCATTAATGGCAACAACATCAAAATTGACACCTGTAATCATTTCTCTAAAGGCTAAACGGCCTATGCGGCCAAAGCCATTAATTGCAACTCTTATCATAATAAAATTCCTTCTTTCTATCCTATAAATTCTCTTAAAACTGAACCACTTGGTACAAACTCAGCTGGTATCGGGAAGAAGACCTCTAAATAATGAATTAATCTTCTTGCTTCATTGTAATATGGGCTATCAAGACCTACTGAGTATAACAAGGGAATAGCATAAACTTTTAAAACTCCTATCTCATAGGCAAGTGCAGTGTTAATAATCATGTCTGCTTGATAAACATATGGGAATATATAATTTTCTTCACCTTTTCTTACTACTTGCCATTCTTTAATTGTTTCATCAACTTTTTTACCTCTAGTACGATTATCACGGACTATTCTTCTAATAAGACGTAAATCTAATGTTGATATGTAGTTATGGCGATCAATATTAAGAGGTATAAATGGGCTTAAGTATATTTTAAACTTATATTTAGAATCTATGTATGGAATTAAGTCATCATTTAAACAATGTAATCCTTCGATTAAAAGAAGGCTATTATCTTTTAGTTTGACTTTACTTCCTTTAAACACTTTTTTACCATTTATAAAGTCATATTCTGGTAGTTCAACTTCTTCTTCGTTTAGTAGTTTTTCTAATGTTTTATTAAATAGTTCTAAGTCGATGGCTTGTAAACATTCAAAATCTTTTTCTCCTAAATCATTTTTAGGTGTATCTTCTCTATCAACAAAGAAATCATCTGTTGATATACCGATAGGTTCATAGCCACGGGCTTTTAGTATTGATTTTAATCTTTTCATAGTTGTTGTTTTACCACTAGAAGAAGGTCCCGCAATTAAAACCATCTTAACATCACGCATAGAAATAATTTTATCACTGGCTTTAATTAAATCTTCCATATATAGAATTTCATTTGATTTAATAAATTCATTTATTTTAGATGCACTTACTAAAGAATTCATATCTGATAAATATGGGGATTTCATTCTTCTTAGCCATGTTTTGCTAGCCATAAAATTAGATACAATATTTTCATAGTGAACATACTCCGGAATAAGGCCATTGCTTTGTGGACTTGGACAAACTAAGACTATCCGGTTGCGACCTAAGAATACTAGTTCAAAACGGTTGATAACTGAGGTATCATATGGCATAAAAGTATAAAAATAATTTAATTTATTTTCTAGTCTATAAAGAGTTACTACATCATTAGGAAGACTTGCAATGTTACTGGCCTTTTCATATTCTTCTTTACTTGTAAAATATTTACTTGTTTCTTTAACATCCATGTTATAACGAATAATTCGTTCTTTTTTTTCAACTATTTTGGCCATTTCTCTTTTAATATTGGAAACGTCTATACCCGTAATGTTGTGAGGCATATCTATTTCACATAGAATACCTTTTGGTACACTGTGAAGAAAATGAACAATGCTTTCAGGAAATAGTTTGGAAACAGCAACTATAAAAAGAAATTTTAAGCCTGATTGATATATTTTATAGCCAGATAAGGTTTTAACATCTAGTAACTCGACATTTTCGTCTTTTCTTATTTTAGCATCTAATGGAAAAACCTCATTATTTACTCTTACAGCTATTGTGTCTTTTTCTTTACCTAGTGATTTACTTAATTCATAATAAGTTGTATCTTTTGGACATTCTTTTATAGTGCCATCATTTAATGTTATTTTTACGTATTCCATTTTTAATCCCTCTTTTATTCTAATTAATTTTATCATAGTTTTTTATTTATGAAAAGAGAGTAATAGTTTACTTAGACATGATTGATACAGTTTATGTTATAAAAATTAACATGTATGTAATACTGTTATGCTAGTAAATATTGACGTTTTTAAGAACATTGTACTGTTTTCACATAATTTTTCGGACAATTTGTACGTTTTTGCTTGTTTTACATAAAAAAGTGGCTTATTAGCCACGATTAGAATCTATAATATTTTTTACTAAACATTCAGAAACTTTAATTCCATCCATAGCACTAGAGGTTATGCCACCTGCGTAGCCTGCTCCTTCGCCACAAGGATATAAATTGGAGGTAAGTGAGACACAGTCTTCATTTCTTTCTATACGAACTGGGGAAGAGGAACGCGTCTCAATACCTAAAAGTATAGCATCATCATTATCAAAACCTTTTATTTTTTTACCAAACTCAGGTAATGCTTCTTTTATGGCATCAGTAATTATGGATGGTAAAATCAAGTTTAAATTAGCACCACTAGTAAGTCCTTTATGACTACCTTTAAATTTAGGGAATTCTTTTGTTTCAACATTTTTATAAAAATCAATTAATCTTTGCGAAGGAATTTTACCATTTTTTATTTTATAGGCTTGTTCTTCTAAAGCCCTTTGATAGTACATACCATCTAGTGGCTTATCGCCAAAATCTTTAGAGGAAATAGTTACAATAACTGCACTATTGGAAGAAGAAGATTCTCTTTTATAGTTACTCATACCATTGATAACAAGACGATTTTTTTCGCTAGAAGAGTTTACTACAAATCCTCCTGGACACATACAAAAAGTATAAACGCCTCTTTTTTCTTTGGTTTGATATGTTAATTTATAACTAGCTGGTGGTAAATATCTTTTTAAATCGCCATACTGAGAATTATCTATTAATTCTTTTTCGTGTTCAATTCTTACACCTACAGCAAATGGTTTAGAATGCATAGGGATATTTCTCTCATAAAGCATTTCAAAGGTATCACGGGCAGAATGACCAATTGCTAGAACTAAGTAATCTGTTTTTAGCCAAGTATTATGATTTAATTCAATATCGCTTACTTTGTTATTTTTTATTTTGATATCTGTTAAGGTTGTATTAAAATAAAACTTACCACCTAGTGAAATTATTTCTTCACGCATATTTTTAACGACATTTCTTAAAATATCTGTCCCTATATGAGGATGAGAATCATAAAGAATTTCTTTGGGAGCTCCAAACTTAACAAATAGTTCTAGTACTCTTGTGCCTCTTAAGTTTTTATCTTTAACTAGAGTATTTAATTTACCATCAGAAAATGTACCAGCACCACCTTCACCAAACTGAACATTTGATTTTTCATTTAATTCGTTAGTTGTCCAAAATTTTTCGACAGTTGCAACTCTTTTTTCGATACATTCACCACGTTCAATAATAATTGGGTTTAAGTTTTGTTTGGCTAAATGATAAGCACAAAATAAGCCAGCTGGTCCAGAACCTACTACTACTATTTTAGGACTAATTTGCTCTTTAGTTTGATACGGAAACACATATTTCTTTGGTATTACTTGCTCTAGTTTTTTATTATGTTTTAGTATTTTTTCTTCATGTGGCACATCAGCAAATATATCATAGACATAGAAAATATCTGATTTATCTCTAGCATCAATTGAGCGCTTTTTAATTTCGTAATTGGTTGGTGTTGTTCTTAGTTCCTTTGTTATTTTTTTTAAAAGGGCAACTTCTTGATTTTCTTTGACACTTATTTTTAAATTTTTTATTCTAATCATTTCTAGCACCCCGCCCTGCTTTTATACCTGTCATGAAGGCAGTCATTAAGTTATAACCACCACAGTCCCCATCAATATCAATAACCTCACCAGCATAAAAAAGATTTTTTATTTTTTTAGACATTAGTGTTTCAGGGTTTAATTCACTTAAGGAAATACCACCATTTGTTACTTGAGCCGTTAAAAATCCTTTGTTACCAGTTATTTTAAGTTTTAATGATGTGCATAATTCAGTTAGTTTTTGGCGTTCTTTTTTGGGTAATGCCGCATAGTTTAAATTACCATTTATACCGGATTTATTAAGCACAATATCAACTAATTTAAAGTGAAGGATGTTTTCAAGTAGTTCTCTTAGTTTTCTATTTTCAAGTCTTTTATTTTCTATGGTTAAAAATTCTTCTAAAGATGTTTCTAAAAAAGGACAAAAATTAATTTCTAATATATCACCATCTTCAGCCTCTCTACTAATATTAAAAATACATATGCCACTGGCACCATAATCAGTAAGTTGAATTTCTCCCGTTTCAGTTTTTATTACTTGATTATTTTTAAGAAGAGTTACAGTTGCCATTGTTCTAATACCAGCCCATTTTTTTAAGAAATCTGCTTCAATGGTTAACTGAACTAAGGATGGCTTAGGAGGCACGATGGTTGTTTCTTTTACTAAGGTATACCCTGCCCCATCTGAACCAGTTTTGGGATAACTTAAACCACCAGTTGCAATAATTATCTTATCAAATTTTAGAGTTTCGGTCGGTGTTTTAACAATAAAACTATCATTTACTTTCTTTATATCAATAACATTACATTCATTTTTAATAACAATACCTTTATTTTGGCATTCTCTTAGAAGAGCCATTTGCATAGTAAATGATTCCTTAGTAATGGGATAATAATAGCCATTTTTAACAGTTGGGATGATACCGATATTTCTCGTGAATTCTAAAGCCATTGTTTTTAACTCTTCAGTTATAATATTTTTTAGTATTTTTGTATTACTACTATGAAAATGGGTAATACTCATATCATCATTCCAATAGTTACATTTACCAGAGCCTGTTAATAAGAGTTTCTTGCCACAATTTTTATTTTTTTCGAGAATAGTTACCTCGTTAAATTTTGTTTTACTAAATATAGCCGCGGTTAAACCCGATGGTCCACCACCTATAATTCCTATTTTTTGCATATAAAATCCTTTCTTAATAGCAAAAAAACTGCTAAGCAGTTATTTCTTTTGTACTTGGAATGGCTCAACTTCAACACTTGTTTCTTGACCAAATAAATCAATCATCACAGTGATACGATTATTTTCTAGGTCGATATCTTTAATATTACCTTCCATTCCTTTAAATGGTCCATCGACTATACCTACTTTGTCGCCACTTGCAAGTTCATCTTCAATGTCAACACGACTCATACCCATCTGAACTAAGATATGATCTATTTCTTCTGGTAGTAGAGGTGTTGGTTTAGCCCCTTTACCACTTGAACCAATAAAGCCAGTTACGCCTGGTGTATTACGAACGATATACCAAGCTTCATCACTCATAACCATTTCTACTAAGACATAACTTGGAAACATTTTTTTCTTTTTTTCTTTTTTTACACCATCTTTAATTTCAATTTCAGTTGTTTCAGGAACAATTACACGGAAAATATTATCTTGCATTCCCATTGATTCAGTACGCATTAATAATTTTTCTTTAACTGATTCTTCATGACCTGAATAAGTTGTTACAACATACCATTTTTTATCCATATTAAATAGCCTCCTTTAACCAAGACATAAATGCAGATAATAATAGGAAGAAACCTACTAAGAATAAAACGATTAAGATAGTAGCAAATGTGTACTTTATAACTTCTTTAGCACTAGGAAAACTTACCTTCTTCATTTCATCTTTTACTTCTTTTAAGTAACTTGGTTTTTTAACTTTTTTTGTTTTTTTGGCTGATTTAATTTTACTTTCTTTTGCCATATTACCCTCCAATTTTTCCAAAATAAAAACACTTCCGTGTTGATAACTATAAATTACCATAAACTTAAGTGTTTTGCAATAGATTTTAGCTAATTTTTGCTATTTTCCATATTTCATTTTCTTTTTCTAAAACAAGGCTATAAAAACTATCTCTAGTACATGAATTTGTGTCAGCAGAACATATTTTTATTTCTTCTTTAGCTTCTATTCTTTCATTAGTTGCATTTTTCAAGATAAGAATCTCAGTGTTAACGTCATTTACGGCAACCGCACTATTGGTATAGGTTTCATCAAATAAATTGATTGGCGATGCATATATATTTTCTTTTATAGAAGGATTATTATTAGTTTCCACAAGTGTACATTGACTAAAATAACTATTATATAACTCATCAGTCACAAGCTCTTTTAAGCCACTAAAGAAAGACTGTGGTATACCTATATATGAATCATCACTACTTTGATAGTTAGTACTAATATCACTTAGTTTGTAGTATTTTACATGGGATAGGTATTCTTTTAAAGCTAGTCTTTTTTCTTCAACTAGTAATCTAATATCTTTTTCTTCAATATCACTATTATTTGTAAATGTGTCTTGTTCTTCTTTTAAACTATCTTCTTCAGTATTATTCGCACCATTAAATTCAATGTTTTCACTATTTTTATTAAAACTAAAGATAGTTACTAAAACCAGGCTAAATAAAATAATAACGATGATACTTAAAATTATTTTTTTTAATTCTTTTTTATGCATTACTCTCACTCTCCATTAATATTCTCACTTTTTTTCTAATACGAGTTATAGTATTTTCTACTTGTTTAAGTGATTTATCAGTTATAGCACTTATTTGTTCTTTATTTAAACCATCGACCATATAATTAAATATTTCTTGTTCAGTAGGTGAAAGTTGCCTAGTTATCTTGGCTATTAATTCATGTAGGTTTTCTTTTTCTAGGGATTTTCTAGATGGATCTGCTAAATTATCTGGTAAAACGTCTTTTAGTGATGTACCTTCTTCATTATAGATATAGTCTAAGGATAAGTTTTTTTTGTCTTGAATTTTTTTGTCTGTTTTAGCACTTCTAAGAAGATTAATTATTCTTCTTTTAAGACAGATATTAACAAACGTTTTAAAATTAGCATCTTTTTCACTATCATAGCTACTAATTGCGCCAGCAAAGGCAAGATTTACTTCTTGACATAATTCACTGTATTCTATTCCAAGTTTGGTAGCGACACTAGAGTATTTTTTGATATAAAAATATATTAATTCTTCATATCTATTATATAAGGAATCTTTTATTTCTTCGTTAGCATCACTTACCATGTCTATTAGCATGTTTTCTTCTTCGTTATACTTCATGAAAGGCCTCCCATTTTAAAAACAAGAATACCAGCAGCAACTGAAGCATTTAGGCTATTTACTTCACCAAGCATAGGAATTTTAATCATAACATCACAGTTTTTTGCAACGACGTTACTTATACCTTTTCCTTCATTACCAATTATAAGGGCTTTTTTACCATCAAAATTATAAGTTCTTAAATCTTCACCAACCATATCAGCTCCATAGATAAAAAAGTTGTTTTTCTGAAGTTTTTTTATTGCATCTACTAAATTGGTAACACGAATTATTTTAACGTTGTTTATTGTACCCGCACTAATTTTTATTACTGTATCGTTAACAGACACGCTTCTATCTTTAGGGATTATAATAGACTTTATGCCCGCTGCTTCAGCTGAACGAATAATAGCTCCTAAGTTATGTGGATCTTCTAAATGATCTAAGATAAGAACAAAGTCTTCATTAAAAGCACTTTCTAAAGAGGCATAGACATAGTCCTCTATTTCAATAACTATCCCTTGATGGTTCTCACTTGTCATTTTGTTCAAGATGGTAGGCTCTGTTAAGATATAATGAATTTTATTTTGTTTTAAATAGTTTAAAACTGTTTCATCTTTTCTAGTTTTACTTAAATATACTTTTTTTATTTTTTTAGGTTCTGTCATTAGAAGAACATTTTTTCCACAGGCTAACATAATACCCCTCCAATTCAAGTGTATTATACACCAATAAAGAGTTTTTGAAAACTTTTTTGTTGATAAGCTGATTCATTTGTGGAAATTGCAGGGTTTAATAATAAAGTATATTTTTGAATAATTTATTATTAAAATTTTTATTGCTTAGATTTTTCTCTTTGTTTTTTATAGCAATTATAGTTATAATTATAGCCACTACTGGCCATATCATTATAAGAGTAGTAATGCCATAAAATGTGGAGTTGCTATTGACTTTAGACACGATTTTGGACTATTTTTTTACAATAACTGGAACTCGCTTTTCTCTTTATTTTATCGCAGTTTAATAACTGTTTTCCATAACAATGTTCATACTGATTAACAAGCATTTTATCTATTATTTTTCATGGTTTTGTTCTTGATAATACTCAAATTCACCAGGCAAAATTAGCAGAACATATTTAAAAAAGTATCTAAAATTATCTATAACAAATCACATTTTCTTCTATATCTTTAATTATATCATTAGATAGATTATTTATTTCATACTGATATACTTTATTAAGTCTTGGATTATATATTCCAATTTTCTTTATATTTTTGAATTCTTCTTTGCCTGAATGAGTACCCATTATATAATACATTAACAATTGCAAAGTATGCTCCTTTTTTGGCTCTGATTTTAATACTTTAAAATCCCATAAAGTATCGTCTGTTAAAAAATCCCCATCACCTGTGTTAACTATATCAGTATAACCATTATTTTCAAAAGTGAATCCATCAACTTTTATTGGGCCATAAATTTTCCAAAACTTTAAACTTCTTTCAATTAGCACTTTAATATTTTCTATAGTTTCAGCATCTGGATTAGTATCTTTTGCAGTTTTTGACATCATTGCTGCAAACATATTTCTATACCACACGTCAAATGTAACAGCTTTACATGCATATATGATTGATTCAGCATCTAGTCCTTTTATCTTTTCTAAGTATGTATCAATTTCTTTCAACGAATTTTTAAACCTGTGTCTTTCTGCAAGAGTTGCGCCCATAATTGATATTTTAAAAGCTTCTGTTAATTTAGCACCCATCATAAATCTTGTCATATAGTCTACTGCCATCCCAATAACAGAAGCGCTTATATTTTCATTTTCATTTAAAATTTTGTCATCTTCTAAAACCTTAATGTCAAAAGCAGAAATTTTTAAATATCCGCCTCGTGGTTGTTTTATTTCTTTTATTCTAGTGGTTACAGAGCTCATATTTTGCCTCCTTAAATTAATACATATTGTATCATTATTATTTTAATCTGTATATACTTACCGGTACTAAACCTTCAATTCACACTAATAATTTTTAATTGGTATTTTAAGCTTTATTTTTAAATATATTCTTTAAAATTGCTAAAAATAATGTAAAAAAATTTTTAATTAATAACATTGTGTCAATATAGTACAAAATAGTTGTTATAAATTGCTACTTAAATGAAAAAAATATATATTTTGTGATAAATCTATTTATAAAAGTATTATAATAATTACTCAAAACTCTTTATAATAACAATTATTTTGCCAAAATATCATTTTAGTACGAATTGAGGATACTAAAGTAATTTATATTTTATGAAAACATTGAATATACTAGATTTAACCTTTCAAAAAACAAATGTATGCCTTTTATATACTTTCTCAGACTTTATCTAATAACGTATTTAAAAATTACAATTTATATTATTTAATTTACTTTATTTAAGCTTCAATTAATATCAGGTGCAAGATATTAATTCATTTTTATCCTTAAATCAACGTACTTAAAACATCACTTATTTATTTAAACCTCTTCAAATACTATATATTAAGATTACCTTTTATTTAAAATTTTTTTAATAAGTTTATAAGTCTAACATTTTTATAGATATTTTCTTTACCTATCTTTTCATATTCTAATAGTCCCACTTCAACTAATTGGTTTAGGTAAATGGCAGCAGTTTGTCTTGTTACCCCTAACTTTTCTTCAATATAATTAATACGGGTATATACCTCATAAAATAAAGAGTTTAGTAAATCATCAGAATAAACTTTAGGCAGTTTAGTCATAAATTCTTTTTTGTATGATTCCATCTCACTTTGAATTTGTTTAATTAAATTAATAGTATTTTTAGCCGTTTCATTAACACCATTTAATATGTATAAAATCCAGTCTTCATAATTGTTTTTTTCTCTAAATTCAGTAAATAATCGATAGTAATCCGATTTAGTATTATTGATATAATTACTTAGATATAAAATAGGGCTATCAAGTAGTTTATTTAATACTAAGTATATTACGTTTAATACTCTACCAGTTCTACCATTGCCATCATAAAAGGGGTGAATTGATTCAAATTGATAATGAACTAAGGCCATCTTAATTAATGGGTCTGTATCATCTTCACTATTGTTAATATAATCTTCTAGATTCTTTAATAAATCTCTAATTTCTGTTTCTGTTTGAGGTGGTGTATATATAATCTCACCAGTTTTACTATTTTGAAGATTTGTGCCAGGTGTTTTTCTAATTCCACCATTATTATGTTCAATTATAGATTGAATTTCTACTAAAGCATTGGTGTTAATAAAACCTTTTTCTTTAATAATCTCATAGCCGCGCCATATTGCTCTTCTATAATCAACCACTTCTTTGGCTGCTTCATCTTTAAAACCACTTTTAGTTAGGACTTTATAAATACTATCATGAGTTGTTACTATGTTTTCTATTTCACTACTATCTTTGGCTTCATTAATGGTAATTGCATTAATTAATATGTACTGATTAGGTATAGAATTAGCAAACCCCTTTAATTCTGCAAGTGATCTAGAGGCTTCATTTAGGGACTCTAGTATTTTAGGTGTTTTTAAATTATAGTCATTAAATGGTAGTAGTTTCATTAAATCATCTCCATATGTATATATTACACTATTTTTTTAACACGTTCAATTAATATGTTAAATTTTTTACATTTTTTTAACATGTTTTGCTTATATGTTAAGTTTTCTAAGATATTTTAACATAAATCACTATTTTCTTACACTAAAAAAGGAAATAAATTAATCCATTTCCTAATCGGTATTACTTTCAATTTTGCTTTCATCAAAGTTAAAATTGATAATTAAATGCACGAGTAATATCGGTGTGCATATATATAGTATTTTATTTTTCTTCTTTTTTATTGTGCCAATTTCTGCCTTTTTTGATATTCTTCAGCATTAATGGCTATGCCAATTATAATTATGTATGAAATTAGATAAAGCCAAATCATTAAAATAACAAAATGTGATAAACCACCATATAAAATATCATAATGAGAAAAATGTGTTACATAAAAAGAGTAAATAGATGTTATGATTGTAAAACCAAAAGTGGTAAATAATGATCCTTTGGTGGTATAACTGCTTTTGATAGTGCCATCAGGAGCCATGGTATAAATAATTTTTATTAGCATAAATATAATAAGCCATGATATTGGTCCTTTAGATAGATTTATCATAAATATAATTGAATTTGTTACAGTATTATTCATGTTCACATATTTAATAAGGTCAATAAATTTATCACCAAAACCTGGGATTAGTAATAAAAAGACAATTAATATTACTAATATTAAAATCATAATTAAACCTTTAATTTTTCTTTTTATGAAGCTAGTATTTTCAAAGCCATATAACTGATTAGAGGTAACAATAATACTACTTGAGCCACCACTTGAAGTATATAGGGCGATGCAAAAGGGAATTAAAAAGCCGGGTGTTAGTTTGATTTCCGTTATAATTGGTATAATAAGTTCTTTTACATTACTCCCAAATGCTTTAATCATAAAATTGGATATAAAATCAATAGATACATTAAATAATGAAGCAGCATAAGCTATTATTGTAATAGTGGGAACAATGGCTAAAAGCAAAAAGAAAGCAAGTTGACCAGGAAGAATTAGCATATCGCTTCTACTTAATATGTGAATGATTCTTTTATTAAAGTCTTTTACTTTCTTTTTTATTTTCATACATTTTCCTCTTTTATTGTTTTTTGTTTTTTTATTTCTTCAACACATTCATTAATAGCATCTTCAATTGATTTTAAGTCATCTAAAATCATACTATAACTTAAGCATACACCATTTTTATAAGGTAAATCATTAAATTCTTTAGTTAGTTTATGAAGATAACTTGTTACTTGTTTTTGACTATAACCAACTAAGTAAATCATAAATTCATTACCATCAGTTCTTATTAAATCAGAATTGTCTAGTTGAGTTTTTATTAAGATATTAGCTGCTGATTTAATTTGTTTGTCTCCTTCTTCATATCCTTCGGTATCATTAATTTCTTGAACTTTATTTAAGTCAATAATAATTACACTTTGAGGATAGATAGTATTTTTACTCCAAGAGGTCATATTTTCATTTAGATAATTTCTATTTTTTAAACTAGTCAAATGATCAACATATTTTAGTTTATCTTCTTTTTTAATTTTCTTTTGAATTTTAACTTTTTTACTAGAACGATAAATTAGTAATAGTATTACGACAATAACTATAAATGCAAATATTAGATAACTTGCAAAAGAATTAATGAATGCTCCTTTTTTACTTAACTTAGTCCCATTATATGTACCAGTTTTAAGCATAACGTTATTATCTAGGAAATTGATATATCTTTTAAGTAAGGTATTAATTGTTTCATCAGAATAACTATTCATTGTATAAGTTGAACTCGTATTATATGTATATTGTAGTTCATAATTAATTAAAGTACTTTTTTGTAAGTTACGACCCATAGCCTCATCCATTAAAATGATATTATCTTTATTTTTTAGAATAGTGGCAATTTTATTTAGTTTGAAAGTATTGATTTCTAAGCCTAAATTACTTAATTTATTTAGTATAATGGAATTTTCTTCAACATAAATAGGAACTTTCTTTAAAGCTTCGATAGAGTTTATAATAGTATTATTTTTTTCATTAACAAAGACACCTATTTTAATTGGCATGTTTGTTTTAATAACATTGTTATCATTTATGTTGTTATAGAAAGATGTTAATAAGTCAATCTTATCATTATTTAAATCTCTAATTATTTTCTTATCACTAGTGTATTTAGTATATTTTATTTCAATACCTGCGAATTTAGAAAACCTTGTTAAGTATTCACTTATGACTCCTCCATATTTGTTATCACCATAAATCTCATAAGGGGCATTAACTTTATAGGCATAGTTAATTGTTTCTTTTTGAATTTTATCTAAGTTGGTTTCAGATATACCTAAGTTATTTGCAAAAAGATTTCTTTCTTCTTCATAAAGAACGTTATCTAAGTTTTTAGTTTGCCATGTATTAAAATATTTTTTGAATATTGTATATAGCTCTTCATCTTCTTTATCAGCAACATAGAAATATCTTAAGATGTCACTAAAATGATAATTAATCCAATATTTTTTTTGAAGTATAGTATCCATATACTCGGTACGTGGCACTAGAAGATATGATACTTCATTTTTATCCATAGCACTAAGAAGGGCTTTATCATCTTGATATGATTTATAGGTAACATTTAAGTCAGTCAAGTAATTTTTGATATAGGTTTCATTTTTACTTAAAACACCAATTGTTTTGTTATTAATACTTTTAGTGTCAGTTATATTGTCTTCATTTTTACTAACTAAAACATAATGGTCTTCATAAAAGAGAAAACTCGTTTGGGGCATGTTGTTACCAACCATTAAGGATATATTATTTATAGCGTTATCTTCCTCAGTAGTAATTTTATTGAATTTAATATTATATTTTTCACTTAAAGAATTTAAGAATTCGTAGTATATACCAACGCCATCTTTACCAAAGATATTACTTGAATTAGTAACTGATACATTTTGAATATTTTTTTGGTTTTCGCTTATCCAGGCTCTTTCTTTACTAGTTAAAGCAGTTTCTTTTTTTTGAAATAGTAAAACACCTAATATTATTAAGAATATAACTATAATGGTTGTTATAATTATTCTTTTTGATTTCTTTTTCATTATTATTCATCAGCCTCACTTGTAAATGGAGTGTTGTTATTCCAGATAACTTCTTTACCATTAATATTTTTAGCACCCATAACTGTAAATGCTTCAGAATTTTCATCACCAGTTTGTTTTAATGTAAAATGAACGTCATATAGTTTTTGGTATTCTTCTTTTATTGTATCTATGGCTGTCACGGCTATTTCTTTGGCTCTACTTAAAGAAACACCTTTATAAGTTATTCTGATATAGATAATTTTACCTTGGGTATGAACCTCAACATCACTTACTGAATCATTTTCTTTTAATTTGCTAGTAATAGCATTTTTTTGTTCATCAGTTACTGGCGATGAAGATATACTTTCTAGTCTATCACCGTAGGCACTTGTACTTACGCCAAAAAATAATTTCATTGTTACAATTAGAATAATAATAAAACATACGATTACAATTGTTGCTAGAACGAATAAGACACGATTTTTGTTCCATAGCTCTTTTAATTTTTTCAATTTATTCACCACTTTCATTTATTGTATAAATATTATACATTAATTTTATACTTTTTTAAAGATTAAATAAATGATCAAAAAAACT
>CAKOMI010000026.1 GCA_934096605.1 uncultured Bacilli bacterium | reverse complement strand
CCTTTATAGTTTAATTCGTAGTTATCATTATCAAAGAAGTAATCTTTATTTGTGGTGATATCTGTTATATCTATAAATGTGGTGTGATATAAATTAGCTATTTCTTTTAAATTATTGTTTAGTTCTTTTACTTGTTTTAAACTTAGTTTATGTGTAGGATAAAGGCTTATTAAAAATATTTGTTTTTTATTATAAATATCTAGTATTTTTAAGATTTTAGTCATGTTTTCTAAATAGTTATTTATTTCTTTGGTAGTTATTTTAGTTTTACTATTTAATTCTTCCATACCTAGAGCAAGGGTTAAAACACTTGATGAATAAATAGCCTCGGTTATGGACTCTTTATTATCTAAAGTATAGTTATTTTCTAATTTTAAAAGTAAAGTTTCGGTAGTTTCATATTCATGACTAAAAGAGGTTGTATACTTTAAAGTAATCTTTTTATTCTCGTAGTAATCTTTTAAATAGTCATTAAAACTATAACCTCTTATGTGATAAGCCGTATAACCTAAAGATAAGTTATCACCGAGGGTTACGATGCTTACTTTTTCATGATAAAAAACTTTATATATAATAAACGTTAAAAAAATTCCAATTAAAATTGTAGCTAGTATTTTCTTTTTCATAGTTACCTCTAGTACATTTTATGGAATTATCTTTATCTTATTCATCTATTATAGCAATGTCGGCACCGACTCTAGATAGTTTTTCTATTATGTGTTCATAACCTCTTAAGATATGGTCTATTTCATTTATAATGGTTGTTTTATTAGCAATTAAACCGGCTAAAACTAAAGCGGCACCGGCTCTTAAATCACTAGAAATTACTTCTTCACCTGTTAGAGGAGTTGGACCTTTTATATAAGCCGTGCTTTTTTGAATAGTTATGTCGGCACCCATGTTATTTAGAAACGGTACTTGGCCCATACGATTAGAATAAATTGTCTCTTCTAAAATGCTTGTTCCATCACACTGAGTTAATAAAACACTCATGGGTTGGGCTATGTCAGTTGGAAATCCTGGATAAGTTAAGGTTGTTACATTAATTGGTTTCATTTTGGCTACTTTGTTAATAACTACACTGTTTTCTTTGATATCCATATCAATGCCTATTTCTTCTAATTTAGAAAATAAGGCTTGTAAGTGTTCTCTAATAATATTGTTGATAATTAAGTTTTTACCTAGCATGGCACCGGCAATTATATAAGTTCCAGCTTCTATTCGATCAGGTATAACCTCAATCATGGCTTTATGAAGATAGTCTACACCTTCAATAGTTATTTTACTAGTTCCAGATCCAGTTATTTTGGCACCCATATTATTTAGAAATGTTGCTACATTAACTATTTCTGGTTCTTTGGCAGCATTGTTGATAACAGTTGTACCTTTGGCTTTTACGGCAGCAAGCATGATATTAATAGTAGCACCAACACTGGCAAAATCTAAGTATATTTTAGCACCATGCAGTTCTTTGGCATCAAGAATATATAAATCATCTTTTTCGGTTATGGTAGCGCCTAAGGCTTCAAATCCTTTTAAATGAAAATCTATTTTTCTTTCACCAATTTGGCAACCACCAGGAAAATGAATTTCAACATGTTTAGTACGACCAAGTAAGGCTCCCATAAAATAATATGAAGCCCTAAGACGGGTTGATAACTCACTTTTTATTTCCCGGGAAATAATTTTACTGGCATCAATTGTTAATAATCCCCTTTGTTCACTTACTTTGCCGTTTAATACTTTTATAATATCTATTAAAGCTAATTTATCGGTTATATCAGGAACATTTAAAATGTTTGTTTCTTCATCACAGAGAATCGCAGCTGGCAAAAGGGCCACGGCAGCATTTTTAGCTCCACCAATATTAATAACACCTGTTAGTTCTTTACCACCCTGTATTTTTATTTTTTGCATAAAGTTCACCAAACTTTCAATTTATAATATAACAGAAAAAAGACTAATTTTAAAGATATTAGACTTAATGTTTACAGATATGAAAGATTCCTAGAATGATAAGTAATATAAAGCCAAGAAAGTTTGCCTTACTACCAACTTTATTATATATTAAAGAACCTAGAGAAAGACCTATAAAAGTAAAGGCAAAACTTACTACGGAAAAAATAGTCATGGCAATAACTTTCGACTCTGTAATAGCCGATAGAGCAAGACCGGTGGAAAAAGCATCAATGGAAACCGCAAAAGAAAAAAGAAACATACCAATAAAACTCATATTGTAATTTAAAGATTCGTTTTTAAAACTGTCAATAATTAAATTAATAGCAATAAATATTAGAATACAACCAAGAAATAAATTACTATTTAAAGAAAAGAAAGCCATAATGTTACTGCCAATAATTGTACCTAGTAAAGGCATAAAAAAGTGCATAAGGCCAACCATTAAACTAAGAGTAATTTTATTTTTTCTAGTAACATTGTAAGTGCCAAGACCTAAAGAAAGAGAAAATGTATCCATACTAAGGGCAATGGCTATAAGGAAAATATCAAAAATCATGGGCTACACCTATTACATTTTATTAAACTAGATTAGTTTTATGACGTATATTTAGAAAGTATTTCTTTAACAAAGAATTTATAGTTAACATTTTCTGTACCATTATCTTTGGCTTCTAATAAACATAAGGGAGGAAACATTACACACCACCAGTTCTTACCAGCCCCTTCACCTAAAGTTATTACTAGTGATTCGTAGTTACCACTTGGTATTTTAACACCTTGATATTCTTTTTCAGGAAAGTAGTTTTTACCTAAAGATATTTGATAAGCAACATTATATTTATCTAAAGTATTTTTAATAAGACTTTCATTTTCTTTTAATAAAGACTTAGCTTCGTTACTATTTTTGGCTTTTGACATTAGTTGGTTTAGTTTGGGCTCTAAGTCATTTTTAATGGTTATTTTTGTTTCTTGGTCTACATCACTATTACTACTTGCGATAATTCTAAATCTAATAGCATAGGAAGGTATTAGAATATCACTTTTATTAGTAAGTCCATAAATTAAAAAGAACACAAATAAGATAGGAATTATTTTTTTCATTTTATCACCTAAATCATTTATGTTATTATTTTGATTGTTTTATTCAATTTTTGTTAAAAAAGCATATCTATCTTTACCAGCAAGGTCTTTTTCAATATCACAATCATATTTTAAGTATTTTTCGTTTAATAGTTCAATTTTTAAAGTCTCGTCATAACCTATTTCAAAAGCAATAAGTTTTGGTTTAATGTTTAGCTTACTAATTTTCTTTAATATTTCTTGATAAAAGTACATGCCTTCATCAGGAGCAAAGATGGCGTTTTGGGGTTCAAAAGCGGTACTTTTACCAACTGGACAAGATAAGCTTACATAAGGGGGATTAGATATTATTATGTCATAGTTTTCATAATCTTCTTCTAACATATCTTTAGTTGTAAAGTCTACATCTACATTATTTCTAGAAGCGTTCTTTTTAGCTGTTAGAACGGCTTCATTACTAATATCAACCCCCTTTATTAAACAAGAAATATTTTTCTTTAAGGCAATGGATATACAACCACTGCCAATACCTAATTCTAAGATTTTAGGGTTAGATAGTTTGAGATCTTTAATTCTTTTAATAGTTTTTTCAACTAGAAATTCAGTTTCATAACGCGGTATTAAAACTGATTCATTAACTAAAACATTTATATTATAAAAATCAACATTACCAATTAGATACTGAATAGGGTAGTCTTCTTTTGTTATTTTATCTAGTATTTTAGGATACTCACTTTGATACTTTTCTTTTAGTAAAGTAATGTCTTTTGGATTAATGTCTTGTAACTTCATTTTCTAACTCCATTTGATAGTTGTAATCTTTTGACCAAAGTTTTCTTGGTATTAAAACGCATGTTATGTAAGCGCATCCATTAGTGACAAATGTATCCATCACTTTAACTAAAGACCCACGATTTATTAAGTATTCAGACTCATCAGTGTAGTAACTGGTAAAGATTGGCACCCCTTCTTTACTTTCACGAGGGATAATGTACTTAACTAAAATATTATATGTTCCAAAGTAAGTTGTTTCTTTTTGGAACATACAGCCGCTTTCTAAAAGAGAAGTACTAACAAAGCCGTTGTCATAAATATAATTACCTTCAAGGGATTTTAAATCCTCTAGTGATTTAATATTATAAGTAGCAAAGGTTTTTAAATTAGTACCACGATAAGTGACTATATTAGAGGGTAATTCTGAAACTTTATTTAGGCTTTTTTCCATTTGGATAGCCATTTGTTGATAAGAATCTTTAGTTTCCTTGGTTAGTTTGCCATTTATTTCATAGTCCCAAGTACCTCTTAACAATTCATTTACCTTAGTATAAGAAGACCCTGTGTAATAACGGAAATTGTTTTTATCTTCCGCATTGTTTTCTTCTTTAAATCTTTTGTTTATGTCACTAAAATAGTCAAATATTTCTTTTTCATCATGAAACGTAACAAGTGGTTCTTTTGCTATATCACTGGCATAGTTTTCTATTATTGTATCCTTTTGTTCTGCTTGTAAGTCAGACATAATAAAACGCATGTAAATGTCTTTTTTATAGGCCATAGTATTCCTCTTTTCTAATTAATAAAAGAGAGAGTTTACTCTCCTTTTAGTTTTCTTTTTAAGTCTTCCGTAATTAAAGCATCTATTATTGGATCAAGTTCTCCATTCATAACGCGATCAAGAGTCATAGTTGAAAAACCAATGCGATGATCTGTTACACGGTTTTGAGGGTAATTGTAAGTTCTTATTTTTTCAGAACGATCACCTGTACCAATTTTACTTTTCCTTACATTGCCTACAGAAGCTTCTTTTTCTTGCTCTAGAGCATCATATAATTTTATTTTTAGTAGTTGCATAGCCTTATCTTTATTACGTAGTTGGCTACGTTCATTTTGGCAAGTTACAACTGTGTTAGTTGGTAAATGTGTGATACGAACTGCTGAGTTAGCTGTATTTACTGATTGGCCACCGGCACCACTTGAGTGATAAACGTCAATTTTTAAATCACTTTCTTTGATTTCAATGTCAACATCATCAACCTCTGGCATTACTAAGACTGTTGCTGTAGATGTGTGAACACGGCCTTGTGTTTCTGTAACTGGTACTCTTTGAACACGATGAGCACCACTTTCATATTTTAATTTGGCATAGACACTATCACCTTTAATAGTACATTCAACTTGTGAAAATCCTCCACTGGTACCTTCTATTTGATGATTTATTTCAATTTTCCAACCATTTTTTTCAGCATAGTAAGTATACATTCTTAATAAATCGCCGGCAAAGATATTGGCTTCATCTCCACCTGCAGCGCCTCTTATTTCCATGATAACGTTTTTGCCATCATTTTCATCCTTAGGAATTAGCATTATTTCTAGTTCATTTTTAATTTTTTCTAGTTTATCAGTATTTTCAACTATTTCTAATTCAGCCATTTCTTTTAATTCTGGATCACTAACAAGAGTTTTGGCTTCATTTAAGGCGTTTTCTGCTTGTTCATATTCTTCATATTTTAAGACAATAGCTTTTAAATCACTTTGTTCTTTGGATAATTTACTTACTTTTTTAAAGTCGGACATAATATCACCTTGCATAAGTAAATTAGATATTTCCTCATAACGAGCTTTAATATTATCTAGTCTTTCTTTCATTTTTACCTTCCGTTCTAGGATTAGTTTTCTTCCATATCATCAATAACTACAAAATCTTTTAAATCATCTTCCCCAGTATCATCATCATTATTTTCATCATAGTAATTGTCTAAATCTTCTTCTGGTTCTTCAATAGATTCTGGTTCTTCTAATTCTTCTTCGTATTCATCATCATCTTCTTCAACAACCATTTTTTCACTATGACGTGTTCTTAAATCCCAGTAACCATTTTCTAACATAATAAATTTTTTATCAGTTGTTAATAGTTCAAAGAAATCCGCTATTTGGCTTTCATAATCAGCCTCAGTAAGACCTAGTAAATCACAAATAGTTTTAAATAAGTCAGTTACTTTCATTTTCTTTTTTGTTTCTTCTAATATTTTATAGGCAATATCACTATAACTCATTAGTTCTAACTCTTCTTTTCCAATATCTTTTAATTTCATATTTTTTTCTCCTTACATTTTCTCTGGTATTGCAATAATTAGTAAATTTAACATCTCTTTTAATATAGTATTACCTAACTTTAAAAGAGTTAACCAATTATCTTTTTTTATTTTATCTTCTAAATTATTAATATGATTTATTTCATAAAATGCGTTTAAGTTTACGCAAAGTTCATAAACATAATTTGCTAAGACTGAAGGTAGTCTTGTATAAAAGGCATTATTTAAAATACTTTCTAGTTCTAATATTTTCATTCTAAGATTTCTATCTTCCATATTATAGATAACATTATTTAATGTGTTACTTGGTGGTTGTTCACCATTTATAACCCGATTAATTCTAGTATAAGTATATAATAGATATGGTCCTGTTTTACCAACTACTTCTGAAAATTTTTGAATATCAAAAATGTAGTCTTTTTCACGATTGTTTTGTAAATCAGCAAATTTTATAATAGCATTTACAAGAATATCTAAGTCTTTATTAGACATATTTTCATTTTTAGCATTGGTACTAATAAATGTTTCTTTGGTTTCTTTAAATAAATCATCTAACTTAGGAGCATTACCGGCTCTCGTTTTAAACGGTTTATTATCAGGGCCATTTACTGTTCCAAAGGGAAGATGCTCAAAAGTACTATTATTAGTAAACCCAAGTAATTCACACACTCTAAAAAGGGATTCAAAGTGAAGGGCTTGTCTATTATCTGTTACATATAAGAAGTGATTAGGATTATAATCTTTTATTCTTTCTAAAATAGTAGCTAGGTCGGTTGTACTATATAGATAGGCCCCATTACTTTTTTGGTAAATAAAGGGTGGCATTTCTTTAGTATCGGTATCTTTTTTGATATTGATTATCTTTGCTCCATCACTAGTAGTTAATAAGTTTTTACTATTTAATATATCTGTTAATTCATCAATGTATTTATATGAATCAGATTCACCATACCAAAGAGAGAAGGAAACGTCTAGGTATTTATATATTCTTTTGATATCTTCACCAGAAACATCTCTTATTTTTTTAAAATATTCTTGATATAGTTTATTACCATCTTGCATTTGTTTTGTAATATCGGCACAGATAGTTTTTATTTTTTCATCTTCTTTACATAAACCACTTATTTTAGGATAAATTTCTTCTAATTTGGATAAAGTTATATCTTCTACTTTGATATTTTCTTCTGTTAAACCATATATTACTTGACCTATTTGTAACCCATAATCACCAAGATGAACGTCGCTTATACAAGTAGAACCCATATATTCAATTATTCTTTTAATAGATTCACCTACTATCGCACTTCTTAAATGACCAACGTGTAATGGTTTAGCAATATTAGGGCCACCATAATCAATAAAGTAAGTTTCTTTCTTTGGTAGTTTGATACCAAATTTTGGTGTATTATTCATGTTATTTAGTAAATTATTTATATATTCATCTTTTAATTTGAAATTAATAAAACCAGGTGGGGCAAATAGGATACTTACTAGTTCATCACTTGGATATAGTTCTTGCCATTTATTAACAATATTTTCACCAATTACCATAGGACTTAGGTGCAATTCTTTAGCTTGCTTAAAAGAGCCATCATATTGATAATCACATAAATCCTTACGATTAGATAAAATTATTTCATTGTAGTTAGTATTATAATTTAACTTTTCTAAAACACTTGTTAATCTTTCTTTTATATTATCTGTTACCATATTATTCGTCCTTTCTAATAACCAAAGACATAGGATTGTCATCGGTTTCAATTAGATAGTTCAGTTTTAATTCATTTTGATTCTTCAAAAGAATAGCATATTCTACATTTACTTGCAATAGGTAATCTTCTTTTTTTAATTTGATTTCACATTTCTCTTTTTGGATATCTAATGAAAATATGTATTCTTCATTTTCTCTTGTAAATAACTTGCTTTCTAAATCAATAGTAGTTATACAATCTTCTAAATTAAATTTAAGTAAATTATTGTTTTTGTCTACTTTTATTTTTTGATTTAATACTTCTTCTTCTCCTTTATATAAAGTTAGTTTGTGCATAAAGTCACCTCTTTTTTTAACGCGTACATTGTACCAAAATATTATCATAATGTCTATTAGTTTTTTAGTGGTTCTTTACTAGTTTTATTTATAGATGGTATTATTTTTTTTATAATTACTCATATTAAATGTTAGGTGGAAGACATGAAGAAAGTTTTTAAAGTTAGTTTGTTTCTTTTTTTAGCTAGTATAGTAGCGGTTTTAGGGATTTATGTGTATGCATTTTTTTCGCCAAAATTGGAACTTAAAAATGCTGGTAAAGTGTTTATATATGATAAAGATGAGAATTTAATGTATCAAGGAAGTGGCTCTAATGATTGGATTAGTTTAAATGATATATCACCAGATCTCGTAAATGCAGTTGTTAGTGTAGAAGATAAGAATTTTTATAAACATCAAGGGTTTGATTATTTAAGAATTTTAAAAGCTTTAATTAGTAATATTCGTTATAACACTAGAGTTGGGGCTTCTACTATATCACAGCAATATATAAAGAACTTGTTTTTAACTTTTGATCAGACTTGGAAAAGAAAGATTGAAGAAGCATTTTTAACAATTGAACTAGAGGTGCATTATAGTAAGAACTCTATTTTAGAAGGTTATTTAAATACTATAAATTATGGCGAAGGTAATTATGGAATTGAAGATGCTAGTAGATATTATTTTCAAAAAAGCAGTAAAGATTTAACCTTGGAAGAAGCAATTATGCTTGCAGGTATTCCAAAGAACCCTAGTAATTATAACCCAGTAAGTGATTATGATGCTTGTATTAAAAGAGCTATGGTTGTCGCCGAGTCTATGTATAAAAATGGGTATTTAAGCGAAGCACAATATAAAAGTCTTTTTAATGATAAAGTAACGGTTTATGGTAGCCGTGGAGAAGAAAATTTGCAAATGATTATGTATTATCAAGATGCTGTTTTAGAGGAATTAGAAAGTATAAAAGAGGTTCCTAAGTCATTAATTGATTCAGGGGGCCTTAAAATATATACGACATTTGACCGAGATGCTCAAGAGAATATGGAAAATTCTATTTTAAAGATGATGGGTAATCAAGATGATTTACAAATAGCAAGTGTGATTATAAACCCAAAAGACGGTGGGGTTATGGCTTTAACAGGGGGACTTAATTATGCCAAAAGTCAATATAACAGAGCTACGAAGTCAAAAAGACAGGTAGGAAGTACAATGAAACCATTTTTATATTATGCAGCTTTAGAACAAGGCATGGTATCATCTTCAACTTTTAAGAGTGAGAAAACAACATTTTCTTTTTCTAATAATCAGTTTTATTCGCCAAGAAATTATAATGATATATATGCGAATAAAGATATTACTATGGCCGCGGCTTTGGCTTTTTCAGATAATATTTATGCAGTTAAAACACATTTGTTTTTAGGTACTGATATGTTAGTTAATATAGCACATAAAGCCGGTATTAAAGAAGAGTTAACTAGTGTACCATCACTTGCTTTAGGAACAAGTGAGTTAAATATGCTAGACTTTGCAACTGGTTATACAACTTTGGCTAGTGGTGGTGATGAGAAAAAACTACATTTTATTAAAAAGGTATATGATAATGCTGGAAATCTACTTTATGAGTTTAAAGAAAAACACAACTACGTCTTTAATAGTAATGATGTCTATATTTTAAATGAACTTTTAACAGGGACTACCAATTCAGTTTTCTCTGATTATACAACACCTACTGCTTTATCACTTGCTTCTAAGATGAGCCGTAAGTATGCGCTTAAAACTGGAACTACTAATACTGATTCTTGGGTTTGTGGATATAATCCGGAGGCCCTTATGATGGTATGGGTTGGTAAGGATGATGCAAAAGATATAGATAACACGGCAAGTTATTATTCTAAAAATATATGGCTAGATACTTTAGAAGGTTTTTTTAAAGATAAAGAGCCTATTTGGTATGAAACACCCGTAAATGTTATAGGTGTAGTTAAAGATGGTATAACTGGAGAAGACAAAAGTGATGGAAAAAACAATACAATATTATATTATGTAAAGGGAACAGAACTTGGGGTATCGATGGCTCAAGAAAGTGACGATAACAAAAAAAATTCTAGTTAGGACTAGAGTTTTTAATTGTCATTTTTTTTAATATTAATAGTCATTTGATAGCTATCTTGTAAATCTATTTCTTCTAAGTTTAAGTTAAAACCAGTTTGTTCCATCTTACTTACTAGGTTTCGTATTTCATTAATAGCGGTTTTTAAATCAAGACCTTTTTCTTCTTCAAGCATTTGATTATAATTAGGGTCTAGTTTGATTACTGAGTCCATAGGATCTATTATGGTATCTTTGCTGACTGGTTTTATTTCCTCTATTGTATTGTTACTTTCAGTAGTTTTTGAAGCACCAAAATTAAATGGCATGAATGTTTCTTCTTCTTTTGGTAATGGACTTTCTTTAGTCTCATCTAAATCATCAAAATCACCTAATACTTCAATTTGGTTATTGACTCCACTAGTTATAACTGGTTCTATAGGTGATATTTCTTCTTTTGGAGCTGAATTATTTATACCCATATTCATATTAGCTGCTTCATCTTCTAAGAAATTAAAGAATTTATTTGGCATTTTTGGTTCTTCAGTCGTTATATTCTCAATGGTAGTATTATCATTTGTAGGAACAGAACCTAAATTATTGTTATTTATCATAGTATCACTATTTGTAGTTGGAGATTCTTTAAGTGGTTCTTCAACTAACCCTCCCTTTTCTTTTTTTATGGCTAAATCAAGTTCACGAACGTTCCATCTTTTAGAAATAATTTTTTGTAACCATTTGGCTTGTTCTTCTTTAGGTAGAGCAAGCAGACTTCTTGCATGGCGTTCGCCAATTTTATTTTGAAGAAGAGCATCTTGAACTTCTGGAGCAAGGTTAAGTAAACGAAGTTTATTAGCTATAGTGCTTTGACTTACACCCATTTTTTTAGCTAGTTGTTCTTGGGTCATATAGCCTCGGTCTAAAAGATTTTTATAAGATTTTGCTTCTTCGATTGCCGTTAAATTTCTTCTTTGAATATTTTCAACTAAGGCAATTTCAGCACTTTGGTTATCATCAATATTAGATATTATTGCTGGAACTGTTCTTAGACCTGCCATAGTAGAGGCTTTATATCTTCTTTCTCCGGCAATTATTTCAAATTTATTACCAAGTCTTCTTAATACTAATGGTTGAATAACCCCATGTTGTTTAATAGATTCAGAAAGTTCTTTTAGGCCTTCTTCATCAAACGCTAAACGTGGTTGAAAACGGTTTGGTATAATGTCCTCGATTGGCACTTGTATAATCTTTTCTTCTGTATTCACTTAAATCAGCCCCTTACCCTTATTTTTATCTATAATTAATTTTATCAGTAAATTGCTATTTAAGCAAGATAGAAAAAGAAAAAATCTCATGTATATTTGAGATTTTATAATGGTCTTTTTTTTATTTTATCGTAGTTTCTGGGATAAATAGATGGTGTTTCTTTATTTTTTTTGATTACCATAATATTTCTTGTCCCTGAATTAAAAGGTAAAGTAAATTCTTCTTTTTTAGTAATAGTACAAAATAATTTTTCTAGAGCATTTTGGCTTAATTTTAGTTCTTCATCTATGTTACCTTTCATAACGAGAAATTCACCATTTATTTTTAGACTAGGTATGTTTAGTTCTAGTAATACTCTTAAATCAGCAACTGCACGGGATGTTACATAGTCATATTTTTCTCTATTAACCTTAGTGTAGTCTTCAGCCCTACTATAAATAGTTTGGACATTGGTTAAGTTTAATTTTTTAATTAGTTCTTCTAAAAATTTGATTTTTTTGTTATTAGAATCTAATAAATCAACTTGTAAGTTAGGGAAACATATGGCAAGAACCATACCTGGAAAACCGGCACCTGTACCAACATCTAGTAATTTGCCACTAGTAAAATTGGCTAGTTTTGAGATAGTTAAAGAATCATAGAAATGTTTTAGATAGACGTCACTCATTGTTTTAATAGCTGTTAAATTGGTATGTTCATTATATTCTAATAAAAAGGAAGCATATATTTCTAAAGCATCTAAAGCCTCTTTAGTTAGATGAATATTTAAATTATTTAGAGCAACTATAAATTCTTCTTTAGTCATTTTTACCATATTCCTTTTTTAAATAAATACTTAGTATGCTTAGGTCACTAGGATTTACCCCACTTATACGAGCTGCTTGGCCTAAAGATATTGGTCTTACTTTGGTTAGTTTTTGCCGGGCTTCACTGGCAAGGTTAGAAACTTTATCGTAATCAATGTCTTCAGGTATTTGTTTTTCTTCTAGTTTTTTCATTTTTTCAACTTCTTTATAAGTTTTTTTAATGTAGCCTTCATATTTTAGCATTATTTCTATTTCTTCTAGAGTATCATCAGCAAATGGAATTTCTGTAAAGTTTTTTAGAAATTTAATTGTTATTTCTGGTCTTTTTAATAAGTCATAGAAGGATTCTGTTGCTATTGGTACGACTATGTTATTTGCCTTGAATGTTTCTTTTATTTCAGGAGTTATTTTTAATTTTGTTTCTTTTAAGAAATCTTCACAATCTTTAATATTTTTAAGTCTTGTAAGATAGTTTTGGTACTGAGTTTCGGTAATAGTATTTAATTCGTGGGCATACTCACGTAGTCGTAAGTCAGCATTATCATGACGAAGAATTAGTCTAAATTCAGCACGTGAAGTCAACATACGATATGGTTCGGTTGTACCTTTAGTTACTAGATCATCAATTAAAACACCAATATAGGCATCATTTCTTTTTAAGATGAATGGCTCTTTATTTTCTAGTTTTAATGCGGCATTGATACCAGCGATTAAGCCCTGACCTGCAGCTTCTTCATAACCACTTGTACCATTTATTTGGCCTGCGGTGAAAAGTCCTTTAATTACTTTATTTTCTAGAGATGGCTTTATTTGTAATGGGTTTATAGCGTCATATTCGATAGCATAAGCATATTTGGATATAACAGCATTTTCAAGACCACTTAGAGAATGAACCATTTTTTCTTGGATGTCTCTTGGCATTGAGGTAGAAAAACCTTGTAAATACCATTCATCATAGTAAAGACTTTCTGGTTCTAAGAAAAGTTGGTGTCTTTCTTTGTCTTTAAATCTTACTAGTTTGTCTTCAATACTTGGACAATATCTTGGACCAATACCTGTAACATAACCACCATACATAGCTGACTTGTCTAAGTTATCTAAAATGATTTTATGCGTATTTTGATTTGTATAAATTAAATAACATTTTTGTTGCATATTTGGTGTATATGAGGCAGGTTCATCATGAGAAAATGTCCAGATTGTGTCATCACCTTTTTCTTCGTGCATCTTAGAAAAGTCTATTGATGATGCTTTTATCCTTTGAGGTGTACCGGTTTTTAGTCTTTGTATCTCTAAACCATATTTTTTTAGATTATCACTTAAATGATTACTTCTTCTTTCACCATGAGGACCACCTTCAGTGTTTTCACTACCAATTAAAATATTAGCTTTTAAATATGTACCAGTTGTTAATATGACAGCATCAGCATATAATTTATCACCATTTTCTAAGACAATACCTTTAACAGTGTTATTTTCAATAATTAAGTCTTCAACCATGCCTTCAATGATACTTAAATTAGGAGTATTTTCTAAAGATGCAAGCATATTTTTAGGATATGTTACTTTATCAGCTTGAGCACGAAGACTTCTTACAGCTGGACCTTTTGAGTTGTTTAGCATTTTGATTTGGAAATGTGATCGGTCGGCAACTACTCCCATTAATCCACCTAATGCATCTATTTCTCTTACAATTATTCCTTTGGCGGTACCACCTATAGAAGGATTACAAGGCATATCGCCAATATTTTTTTTATTCATTGTTACTAAGGCAGTTTTGTGTCCTTTAAACGCGGCAATATGACTGGCTTCAATACCAGCATGACCTCCACCGACAACAATTATTTCATATTTCATATTTAACCTCACTTTCCTAAACAAAATCTTTGAAAAATATTATCTACTAGTTCATCTTCATAGTACTCGCCTATTACTTTGCCTAAGTCTTCCCAAGCACTTTTTATATCAATGGCTAGCATATCTACAGGAATATCTAAAGTATTTTGTTTAATTACATTTTCTATTTTATTAAGACTAGATTTTACTAAGCTAATTTGTCTTGTATTTGATAAGTATGTTAAATCTTTATTACCTAAATCACTTAGAGAAAAATCATTTAAAATGGTTTCTTTTATTTCTTCTATTCCTTCTTTTGTTACAGTGCTACCTTTAATTATTTTTTTAGTTGTTTTAAATGGTTCTAGTAAAGATGGCAAGTCATTTTTATTGATAAAAATTAAACCTTTTTTGCTTTCTAGTTCGGTGATTAAACTTTTTTCTTCGCTTGTTAAGGAATCATTATTGTTGATAACTAAAATATTGTAATCAGAACTTGCTAATAATTCTTTACTTTTTTTAACACCTATTTGTTCAACGAAATCAGTAGTTTCTCTAATACCAGCTGTATCGATAAAGTTATAAACGATACCTTTATAGACTATGCTACCTTCTACTATATCTCTTGTAGTTCCAGATATATCGGTAACAATGGCTTTATCTTTTTCTAAAAATGTGTTTAAAAGAGATGACTTTCCTACATTTGGGCGACCTATTATAGCAATGTTTATGCCATTTTTTATTAATTCACCATTTTTCGATTCGCTAAGTATACTTTGTAAAGATGTTTTTATTTTGGTTAATGTTGGTGTGATATTTTCTTTGGTAATAACTAATTCATCAGTATACTCAGGGTAATCGATATTGACCTCGATATTGGCTAAAAGAGATACCATTTCCTCCCGAAGAGATTTTATTAATTTGGTTGTTTTTCCTGTTAGACCTTGTAAGGCCATTTTGGCTTGTTCTTCGGTTTTTGATTCTAATAAGTCACTGATACTTTCTGCCTCAAGCAATGATATACGTCCATTCATAAAGGCTTTTTTGGTAAATTCACCCGGTTGTGCTAACGATGCACCATTGTTAAGTAATAATTCTAATATTTTATTAGTAGTTACATAGCCACCATGACAATTTATTTCAACCATATCTTCTTTAGTATAGGTTTTAGGAGCACGCATAAGGCTTACTAAGACCTCATCAATTGTGTTGTCACCATCTTTTATAAAACCATAATGAATGGTATGGGAACTTGCTGTTGCAAATTTTTTGTTTGTAAATATTTTAGCAACAATTTGGATTGCTTCTGGACCAGTTATTCTTACTATGTTAATAGCAGATGATCCAATGTTATTTGTTGAAATTGCCGCGATTGTATTTTCCATAAGAATCACTTCCACGAGCGTATTATAGCATTAAATACAGGAAAAGAAAATACTCTCATTAAATAAAAAAGACTAATTAAGTCTTTTAGTTTATTAGGATACATTAATTAAGAATGGTTCATCAGCTGTACCAATTCCACCGCTTATTTTAGCATCTGATGAGAGATTGACAACTGCACGAACACCATTACCGCCGGTCACGTGGTTGGTGGTAGGATAACCTGCGCCGTTCAAGATGAACTTACCAGCTGCCAAAGACGAGACATCGAAAATCCTCGGAGACAAAGTCCAATAATTAATTGTACTGTATGTATAAGCAGATTTATTAATATAACCATCGGCATAGCCTGAAAGCATTAATTCATCGACTGTAATTAAGCCAATCGGATAAGTTAAAGCTTTATTCCCTTTAGTATTTGTACTTAAGGTAAATAAATCGCTTGTTTGAGCACATTTTAAAGTTGGTTGTTTTGTATAATAATATCTATGATAAGGTCCATAAGTTGTAGTAGAACCTGTTGTAGAATATCCATTTCCCAAATCTAAACTTCTATCATTACAGAAACCAGCATCAGCGATAACTGATTCGTTACTTGTTCCTAAAATATGAACTTTATACCAATTGTCTAATTCTTTTTTGATATTGCTGTCGTTTTCATTGGCATTTGTTTTTTCATAACTTGTATTTAAAGTGCTGCCATACATATAGCCTACATAGGCTGGGTTATCTCTTTTACTATTAAAGGCAGCCGATTTTATATTTAATCCTGAACCACTAGCATTGGCTGTTGTTCCCGCATATAAAAGTCTGACACTGCCATCACCATTGATACGAATAATTCGCCAGTAAGCACCAGCATATTTTACATAGTTGTTATTTACTGAACCACGATAGTAATAACTTATGCCATCGTCGTCTTCCATTTGATAAAGTCCTTTATCGGATTTATCGCTTTCTCTTTCTGTTTGTTTCATCAAATATCCTTTTAAATTATATCCTCTGGTTTTGAAAGAAGTTCCGCCTGAACCAGTTGCTATATCATCTGTAATACTTACACTGGTGATTTCGTAAATACTTGAACAACCTGAGGTACTTTTCCATATAGATATAACATCAGCAGCACTTATGCTATATCCTGCACCACAGAAATAATACTTCGTGGCCCCGCTATATGTTAAAGTAGTTGGATCAACTTGTTGAACATTAGTTAAATCATACTTTCCTGTATCTTTGTTAAAAATATAACTAGTACCTATAGGTAGTAAAACATTTTCACTAGTTAAATTTTTAAATCTTTCATCGGTGTCTTTTAAGGCTACTAAATCAGGATGCGGCATTGTAGGTGTTACATTCACTAAAGAACCACTTTTATTTTCATTCCAAATTAAAATGGGTGCGGTTTTAGTAAAGTCTGGACTTTGCTTAGCCGCTATTTTTTGTTTTGATATTTCAGGACTTGTTTGATATTCATTAGCTAGTATGGCATCACTTATCTTGTCATATCCTTGTTTTAACGGGTCATATATTCCTGCACTTGCAGTTATTGTTACTTTAGCATTAAACAATTTATTCATTGCATCTACATCTTCTGGTCCCACATCTTCACTTAACCATAATCTTAATTTATAGTTATTGGTTTCCCCTGCTCCTATGCCACCTTTATATAGTTCTTTGGAAATACTTATATTTTTTAAAGTAGATTCTACTGTATCAAAGTTTGATAATCTTTGTACCCCCTCTTCATTTAATAAAACACTTACATATTTAATTGGTAATGTTGTTTCATCTAATACTTCTAGATTAACACTATAACTTACAAATAAGTCACATGTATTTTCAATTGTAAACTCATATGGTGTAAGACTTTTTCCTTCTTCATTTAATAATGGATAAGCATTTTCGATATTTATATCATTCTT
>CAKOMI010000025.1 GCA_934096605.1 uncultured Bacilli bacterium | reverse complement strand
ACCTGTACTAATGGTGTAGTACCAACCTGGGATGATGACACATACTCAGCAATTCTTAATTTTGAAGGTTATAATGCTACTGATTACACAAGAACTAGATGTGAGCTATATTTTAAAAAAGCTCCAATAAATATAATTACTGCTTTAGATAATGCAGGTTTTGCTACATATAATGGAACCAATGCAAATTATGGAAATGTTATTGCTGGAACAAATCCAAATAATTACATATATTTTAATTGCGATGATTATAATAATCAATCAGATGCAACTTGTGAAAAGTGGCGAGTATTAAGTTTTGGCCCAACTACATTACAAAATGGAAATACTGCAAGATTAGTTAAGATAAGAAGAGCTGAATCAATTGGTAAAAGACAATGGTCTACTGTAAATGATTATCGTAATTATGGCATGTCTTTTGAAGATTCTAGTCTATTTACTTATTTAAATAACACATTTTTTGATGATTTAAAGAATAGTGTAACCCAAAATATGATTAGCTCTACAGCAAAGTGGTATGGTGGAAGTATTCCAATGTCACAAATAGATAGTATTCATATGAATGATACTTATACATATGTTTCTAAAAATACAATCAATGACAGGTTTCAAATAGGGCTTGTAAACGCTTATGAATATGCATATTCAGCTGGTAATAATCGTAGTGATATATATTGGTGCTTAAATGTTGATCGACCTAAATATAACTGGGGAGTTTTTGGGCCACACGAACAATGTGCAGAAAAAAGTTGGATTTATGATTCTAGTTGGCCTCAGTGGACAATGACTGAGTCTGATGATCCGACGGCTGTAATAATTAGTCAAAAAGGTGAAATAGGTAATGACAGAGTCATATATTCATATAATGTTTTTCCAGTTTTATATTTAGATAATACTTTGAAAATTGGTGATGGTGATGGTAGTAGTGAATTTCCATACCAAATAGTGCCTTAAGTTTTACTTAAAAATTGAAAGTGATAAGTATTGCTTTCTTTTTTTATTCATATAATATTTTGAGGTGGCTTATGAATAAATTAAAAGTAGTTGTTTATGCTATTGCTAAAAATGAGAGCAAATTTGTTAATAGATGGGTAAGTTCAATGCGTGAAGCTGATGAAATAATTGTTTTAGATACAGGTTCAACTGACGATACAGTAAGGTTATTAAAAAAACAAAATGTTAAAGTTTATGAAAGTAAGATCGAACCTTGGCGTTTTGATACAGCGAGAAATAAATCTTTAAGTTACGTTCCAAATGATACTGATATATGTGTATGTACCGATTTAGATGAGGTACTTGAAAGTGGTTGGCGTAAAATACTAGAAGAAAATTGGGAATCTGGTGTTACCACAAGAGTTCGTTATAATTACAACTGGAAACTAGATGAAGAAAATAACCCATTAGTAAGTTTTTGGATTAATAAAATTCATACTCGTGATAATTATACTTGGACTCATCCTGTCCATGAGGTTTTAAAGTGTTCTAAAGAAGAAAGGGAAAAGTACGTTCCTATTACTTTAAATCATTATCCAGATAAAAATAAATCTCGGTCTTCATATTTACCTTTACTAGAGTTAAGTGTTAAAGAAAGTCCAAATGATGACCGTAACTTGCATTACTTAGGCCGAGAATATATGTTTCATAGTAGGTGGTTTGATGCAATTAAAACACTTCACAAGCATATCCATTGTCCTTTTGCTACCTGGAAAGATGAAAGGTGTGCTTCCATGCGTTTTATGGGACGTTCTTATGATGCTTTAGGACTATCTGAAGAAGCTGAATACTGGTTCTTACAAAGTATTAAAGAAGCCCCATACTTAAGAGAAGGGTATGTCGAACTTGCTAGTTTCTATATCTTAAAAGACAATTATGAGTCTGCTTATTCGTTACTTAAAAAAGCCTTCAAAATCAAAGAAAAAAGCAAATCCTATATAAATGAAGAATTTGCTTGGAATGATGCTTTTTATGATTTACTTAGTCTTGCAGCATATTATACTAATCATAAAAAAGAATCTCTTACTTATGTTAAGAAAGCTATTAAATTAAATCCTAAGAATACTAGGTATCAAGAGAATTTAGATATTATTAAACAAAACTTATAATCTCTTGGCATGGATAACTAGTCTTTCATTATCACCTGTACAAGTGGATAAAGTAAGTAAGTAATCTTCACTTGTAACAGATACATCAAAATTAGTTATGCTTCTTTCTTTGACTTTATTTATATAATCTTGTTTATCTTCCAAAGTATCAAAAGAAACTCTTAAATAATCACTTGTTTTTCTTATTGTATAAATAGAAAATATTTGCCAGTTCATTGTTTCATACATAGTATTAAAACTAATTATTAAATTGTCTTTGTTTGTATACCAACTAGAGTTAAGAGCTCTATGCAAAGTACCAAACATAACCCCACTATAATACATATTATGGCCATATATTATTGTATTATCATTTAAAAACTTATCAGAATTTCTAAAGTCCATATAAACCCAACCGTTTTTATCATCTTCACCATAAAAGTTTTTCTTTAAATAATAGTCATTGTCAGTATATTGAACTACAGGATAATCAATATTAGTATTATTAACTTTTAAATAACCAACTACATCTTTATTTATTTCCAAAAGAGAGGCAATATACTTATTCTTTATAATAAGTCCTTCTTCTGTTTTTTCTTCTATATTAGAGTTATCACTATTCTTTTGTTCATCCATTTTCTTTTGTACAGCCTCACTAATACTACTGACTTCCCTCATAGCTAAATAATTACTAGTCATAACATAACCTACTGTTCCTAAAAGTAAAACAACTAAAATAACTCCACATACTTTTAAAGTATTTAAACTTATTTGTTTCATTAAATTACTTTTAATATATTCATCTGAATAAACAAGATTAATATACAGTTTTTTACTCTTATACTTTTTATTTAGATTTTTTAAATAATGAAATTCTTCTTCATTATTAATATTTTCACATATACCAATACTAACATTTCTTACGCGGTAAGAAGCTAAAGTTTCTAATAAAAACTCTAAATCCATTCTATTATATTTGTAAATTAAAACTCTTTTTAAATATTTATTGATTTTTAAGAATGATTCAAAGTCTTCTTTATCTTCATCAGTTAAATTAGTTTGTAATTTAATTTCTTTTTTATAAAACATTTTAGCATAGTCAGTAAGAGAGTTATTTTGCATAAAATTAGAAATATAGAAAACCTCACTATGGGTAGTAACTAAAACATGGTGTTTATCTAGATAATCTAACATGAAATTAGCTACTTCATAACAATCAAGTTCTTTAATAGAGTTTTTAACAATTACCTCACAAAGACTATATGGTATACATTCTTTGTTTTTAATACTCACTTTTTGAATAGCAATATTTTTAAATAAAGATAACATAAATAAAGCAATACTTGCATTTTGGAAAGTAAGGGTATTAATATGATTCATACTACATAATTCTTTAAAAAAAGGTATAACTATTTTTTTGTTTTCTAAAATATAATCATCACTAAAAACAATTTCACTATCACTTATAATATTTGTATTCATTAAGTCTTCTCTTACTAAAGAGTTTCTTTTATAAGCAAAATATAAAGTATTACCTTGTATTTGAATAACAATTTTCTTCATGTATACCACCAATTTCTATTCTCTTTATTATAATATCATATTTTACACACTTTGTGTGTATTTACACTAGAATTTGTAAAAAAGTAAAATAAAGATGAAAAATGTAGAAAAAATGTATTTTTATGGTATAATTGGTCTATAATAAAAAAAGAAAGAAGAGGTATATGATGAAAAAAAGAAATTTTGTATGGTTTGTTTTAATGCTAGTTAGTGTACTAGGTTTTCCAATGAGTACTTATGCTGCTAGTGGAGCTATTTTTGGTGCTAGTTCTGATGGTTATGTTAGTTCAACTAAAACATTTGATGAATCAAAAACTACTTTAAATGGTAATTCTGTAAGCATTCAAAATCAAGGCGATAGTACAGTTATTTACTTAGGTGTTAAGGTTACTGATGGTACAGTTAATAATTTTAATGCAACATTAACTTTATCAAAATCAACATTTAAGTTTAAAAAATATGCTCGTGCTTCTGGTTGGAGTGGTTCTGTTAAAGATAATAAAGATGGAACTATCAGTGTTAACTTAACAAACACTACTGGTGTTACAAAATCAACTGGTGACGCTAATGGTAATAACTTAGTTGCAACTATTACACTAGATGCTTCAGGTGCTGCATCAACTGATACTTGTGAAATTGGTTTAAATCAAGAAACTACTACTGAAACACCAAAATGTAAAATTGAAAATGGTAAATACTATGACAACAATGGTAATGAAGTAACTGAAACTGAATACAAAGCTGCTTGTGAAACTACTGAAAATCCTCAAACAGGTTCATTCTTACCATATGCAGTAATCGTTGGTGGTGTTGCTGTTGCTGGCTTACTATATTTCATGACAAAGAAAAATAAAATTTATCATATCTAATTAAAAGCGAGGTAACACTCGTTTTTTTCTTGAAAAAATATATGCACGTAGGTTATACTATTAACATAAGAATGGATAATAGATATGAAAAAAAGAAAGAACAAAACAAATAAATTATTGCTATTTCTAGGTATACTAATAGGTATACTTTCTTTGTTTGGTCTTTCATATGCTATATGGCTTTTAAGCTTAAAACAAACAAATCCCAACTTAGTAAAATCAAGTTGTTTAAAATTATCACTTACTAATGAGAAAAATGATATTTTTATTGAAAAAGCATATCCATTATTAAACGAAGAAGGAAAAAAATTAACGCCATATGAGTTTACAATTGAAAATACATGTAATTTATTTGTAAGTTATAGTGTTAATCTAGAAGTATTAGATGAAACAACATTACCAATTAAATATGTAAGTGTTTTATTAAATGAAGAAGGCGTCCAAAGATTATCATCATTTGATACAGTAGAATCTACTTTAAAAAATATAAGTATAGCAAAAGAATTATATAAAGGAGGCATTGGGGCTGGGGAGGTCAATGACTATAAATTAAGATTATGGTTAAGTGAAGATGTAGGACCAGAAGACACTGATGCTATGAATAAGATATTTACCTCCAAAGTAACAGTAACGGCAAGTGCCGGTATCTATGACCCATTAAAACAAGGATATGACACCATAAGTGATGCCATACTAGCTAATGAATACCAAACAAGCCCTGCAATATCAAAAGAAAAAATAGCTTCAAAACAAAGTCCTGACTTTAATAAGACGGCTCCAATATCCGTCTGGAAACCTAACATAGATACCAGTGAAAGCACTAAAGTAGTAGTTATGCCCCACCCAGATCTAGTTTCCTTAAGCAGTACCGATGAAAGGTTCAAAAATCTAGATAAAGAAAAAGTGTTATTACCCATAGGCACATCGTATTCTATCGATTCGGCAACTGGTCGTTACTCAATTGAAAATGTAAGTCAACTTGACCCAACTAAATTAATTTATAATAATGGTACAACATATTATTATTGTACAGCCGGTTATTCAACAGATGCAAATGATGTTATATCGATATGGAAAACGACCTCTAATTGTATGAATATATTTCAAATAACAAGTGCGACATTTAATGATGACATTGCTACTGGTACTGGTGGCTCAACCTTTCAAGTTAGAAAGTATAATTTAAATGGTTACACAATGAATCAAATAGAAACTGAAAGTGATAAATCAGATAAAGGACTTTACCAAATGGAAGATGATAATGGGATAAGTTATTACTATCGTGGTTCTGTAAATAATAATTATGTTAAGTTTGCGGGCTTTTACTGGCGCATCATCCGTATTAATGGCGATAATAGTGTGCGTCTTTTATATTCAGGTACAAGTGCTGATGCAACTGGTGCAGAGTTATTTAACAATTCTAAAAATAAGTTTAATGCTGAAAGAAATAATCCAGCTTACAATGGTTATATGTTTGGGAGTACTTTAAATGAAAGTTATGAAAAAACTACTGCTAATGAGGTCGATAGTAATATTAAATCTGTTTTAGATAACTGGTATAAAGATAATATAAAAGGTACTAATAATGAATCAATAATAGTCGATGCAGGCTTTTGTGGTGACAGAAGTATTACAACAGGTCTTGGGTATAGTGATTCAGAAAATGTTTCTTATAGTTCACAAGATAGATATATTAAAACCAAGGAACCAACTTTTAAATGTCAGGAAGAAAATGATTTATTTACATTATCAACAAATATACTAGGTAATAAAGCCTTAACGTATCCAATAGGCCTAATAACAGTTGATGAACTTATGGCCTCAGGAATTGCCGATGGTTACATTAATCGTTTAAATTATGTATATTCTTCCTATGCTTACTGGACAATGTCACCAAGATCCTACAATGGCTCTATTAAAGTTGCTAACAATTTTTTTATGAGTCCATTGGGATATCTTGGCAGTAATTGGGTTACAGATAACTATGGCGTACGTGCAGTGATAAATATAAAAGGTGATTCAAAAATAAGTGGGGGAATTGGTACCTCTAGTAATCCTTACCAAATAGATATTACCTAGCGAGTAAAATCGCTTTTTTTATTTAAGGTTTTTTCACTAAAAATTCACATATTTGTTATAATATAAGGCAAGTAGGTGATTTTGTGAAAATATTAGTTGTTGATGATGAAATGCTTATTCGTAATGTTTTGAGAGAATATTTGGCTCTTGAAAATTACGAGGTCGAAGAAGCAAGTGATGGTGATGAAGCTATAACTCTTTTCAAAAATAATGATTATGACCTAGTAATTATGGATGTGATGATGCCAAAAAAAGATGGCTTTCAAACAGTTAAAGAATTAAAAAAAATAAAAGATACGCCAGTCATAATGCTTTCTGCAAGAACTGAGGAATATGATAAATTAATTGGTTTTGATATTGGTGTTGATGATTATGTTACCAAACCATTTAGTCCTAAAGAATTAGTGGCTCGCGTAAAAGCCGTTACTAAAAGACATGAAAAACAAAATAATTGTCTAGAATTTGGTGACTTAATGATTGATGATATTGCTCATGAGGTAAAAATTAAGGGGGATGACATTCCTCTAACACCTAAAGAATATGACTTATTAAAGTACTTTGTTTCTAATAATCATATTGCGCTTACAAGAGAACAATTACTAACAAATATCTGGGGTTATGATTTTTATGGCGATGATAGAACAGTTGATACCCATGTGAAAACCTTAAGACATAGACTAGGAGAATATGGTAAATATATTAAAACAATTCGTAAGGTAGGTTATAAATTTGAATACTAAGAAAAAAATTGCCTCTATGAGTAGTAAAACTTTAATTTATTTTATTGTTTTTAGTGTCTGTATTTTACTATCTTTATGGTTCTTCCAAATTGTCTATATTAAATATTCTTACCGAGACTATCAATTAAAGAAAATGGATTCTTTAGCCAAGTCCATTGAAAACTCTAATTTTTCTAATGTTAGTAAAAAACTAGAAAGCATTGCCTATGAAGAAGAGGTCTGTATGGAGTATCATATTGGTGGCAAAATCTATTACTATAATACCTTAATGAATGGCTGTGCTCTTGGTAAAAATAATGAAACAATCCTAAATATAGAAAACGCCTTTTTACAATCAGACCAAAAAAAAATTGCCCATCGCTTAGTTAATGAAGACTATGATGCTGAGGCATACCTTTATGAAATAAAAGTTGGTGATGGGGCAGTATTCTTATATCGTACTTTAGAAGATGTTAGTAAGGCTAATGTTTTACTGAAAAACCAACTTATTTATTTAACTATTATAGCCATTATTTTTGCGTGTATGATTGCCTATTTTCTTTCTAAAAAATTAACGTCATCTCTGCAAGACATTACTAAAAAAGCTAGGAAACTTGGGTCTGGTGTACCAGTAGATTTTCCAACTTATGACATTCTAGAAGTGAACGAACTTTCCAACGTTTTAACTAGTGCTCAAAGTGAAATGCTAAAAACAGATGAATTAAGAAGAGATTTACTTGCTAATGTATCTCATGATTTAAAAACACCCCTTACTATGATTAGGGCTTATGCTGAAATGGTTCGTGATATTTCTTATAAAGATGATAAAAAAAGAGAAGAACACTTAAACATTATCATCGATGAAACAGATAGACTAAATATTTTAGTAAATGATATATTAGAACTTTCTAAATTACAGGCTAATGCTGAAGTAATAAACTTAGAAACTTTTGACTTAGTAGCGGAAATTAATTCCATTTTAAAAAGATATGAAATAATAAAAGAAACCGAAAATTATCATTTTGTTTTAGAGGCCCCAAAAAAAGCCCTAGTTATTGCCGATAGAAAAAAAATTAATCAAGTAATTTATAATCTAATTAACAATGCCATCAACTATACGGGCGATGATAAAACAGTCACCATAACAATTAAAAAGACTAGAGACTCTTATGGCGTTTTCATTAAGGATACTGGTAAAGGCATCGAAGAAAGTGAACTACCTTTCATCTGGGATAAATACTATAAAAATGATAAAAATCATAAACGTAATGTTGTTTCTTCTGGTATAGGTTTATCCATCGTTAAATCCATTTTAGTTAGTCATAACTTTAAATATGGTGTTGAGTCTAAGATTAATAAGGGCACAACTTTCTACTTTTACATTAAGAAAAAATAATTTACTATTTATTCACTAACTCTTCACTTAATTTTCATAAATGCGTAGTATCATTATAAACATGAAAGGAGAGTGATAAGTAATAATCTATACCATATATTTTGCTCTAAAAATATATACAAAACTCTATACAATATAAATAACATATAAACTCAAACTCACACTTTATGGAAAAGAACGACCTTTTTATAGTTCTTTTCCTTTATTTTTGCATAAAAAAAACTAATTATCTCATTAGTCTAAACTATTTTTCTTAATTATTTTTTTATACTCTTGTTTAGATATTTCTTTTATTTCCTTATTATTACAAATAAATATTTTCTCAGTCTGCGGTCTTTTATTAGTAAGTATATGAATTATTTCTCCTTCTTCTAAAAATATACTTTGATTCTTCTCTTTATCTATATCACTTTTATAATCAAATTTTATTAATTTCAATTCTATCACCACTCACATTATAACAAAGATTAGTTATATTTGGTATAAAAGGTTACTAAAATTCCAAAATAATTATGAGAATATCTATATGAGTGATGTAAAATGTTAAAAAGTTATGTATTTGATCCTGATATTAAAGCTAAAATTTGTCAGAATATGAAAATAGCTAGACGCCTAGCAGGTATAAGACTTGAAGATGCGGCTGAAATTTTTGGTGTAACTCCTGAACATTTAAAAAGAGTAGAGGCAATAAACGATCGTAACAATATGTCAATTAATATGCTTCATAAAGCAATTATAGTATATGGTCAAGATGCTGATTTCTTTTTTAGAGATCCAAGTGAGAATCGCCAGTTATTAGAAGAATAAATTTTACAATTATATGTCTATATAAATATTTATTCTTTTTTTTTATATCCATTTTTGCTAAAATTATCTTTAAGGAGGATAAATATATGACAGAAAAAGTAGCAAAATTTATGGTTTCCATTTTTGGGGCCTGGGCTGGTACAACTATAGGTAAGTATTTTATCGTATTTGTTATCTCATTATTACCCATTTTAGAACTAAGAGGTGGGCTTATTGCTTCAAGTATTTTAGGTCTACCAATGCTTGAAAGTTTCATCGTTTGCTTTATTGGTAACATTGTTCCTATCCCATTTATCTTATGGTTTATAACCCCTTTATTTGATAAATTAAAGAAAACAAAACATTTTCACAAGTTAGTTGTCAAATTAGAGGCTAAGGCTAATAAGAAAAAAGACCAAATAGAAAACTTAAAATACTTAGGCCTATTCTTATTTGTTGGTATCCCATTACCTGGTACTGGTGCTTGGACTGGCTGTTTAATCGCCGCTTTACTAGGTCTTGATAAAAAGAAAAGTATGCTTGCAGCCATCATGGGAGTTATCATGGCTGGTATTATTATGCTTATCTTATCTTATGGTGTCTTAGGAAATTTAATAAATTAAAAAAAGGAAACTTAACTTTCCTTTTCCGTTTTGCTCTTGGTTTTCCAAGTTGTTTCACCACAAGACGTACAAACATAAGGGACTAATATATCTTTGTCTGTTGGATAGTCTTGTCTTGATAAGTCGATACATAAAAGTCCTGTATCCTTATCAATGACAGCTCTTCCTTCTGTAGTTTTAGTGCTACAGTCACTACAATTATTATTTTTCATTTAATCACCCATAACTATTATGGATTAGTTTAATATATTTATACATAAAAAGAAAGAAGGAATGTTTATGGAGTTTTTTGTTCCCGTAGGTATTAGTAATCGTCATGTTCATTTAACTATGGAGGTTTATAAAGAATTATTTGACGAAGAAATGGTTAGTGTAAAGCCTTTAAAACAAACAGGTGAATTTGCCAGTAATTTATTCGTAACTCTAGAAACACCAAAATGTGTTATTGAGGGTGTCCGTGTCCTAGGACCAACAAGAACTTATAATCAAGTTGAAATATCTAGTACAGATGCTTACAAATTAGGCTTAAATCCTCCAGTTAGAAAAAGTGGTGTCTTATCAGATGCCGTAGGTATTACTCTTAAAACAAGTAAAGGTAGTGTTTATTTGCCTCACGCTTGTATCTTGGCTGAAAATCATATCCACATGAATGAAGAAGATTTAAAACATTATAACGTTTTAGATAATGAAATAGTAAAAGTCTTAGTAGATAAAGAAAGAAAAGGCGTCTTTTATGCTCATATAAAAGCTAGTAAAAATGGTGTTTTAGAATTTCATGTTGATCGTGATGAAGGTAGTGCATTCTTGCTAAATAATGGCGACAAACTTTTAGTTAAAAAAATAGAAAAAGAGGACAATTAGTCAATTTGAACTTGTTCCTCTTTTTACACAATCAAAAAAATTAAGGTGTCATCATACTTGAAAAAAATTTGTTCTTCTGATGTCCGCTTCAATATAATATACCTTAATTAAAATAGAAAAGAGGTAGAGATGAATAAAAGAGAATATATTACTTCCCAAAAAGAAAGTGCAAAATTGTTAGGTCTTTCACTTAATGAATATTATGATAGTATATGTCATATAAAAGAAAATAAGAATTTTAAAGAAAATCATAAAAAACAAAAAAACGAAATGTTAAAGAAATTAGGATTAACAGAAAAAGACTTGAAGAAAAGGACGTGTTAATTTAAAGAATCCATTAGAAAAAATAATTCAACCAAAAATGATTGAATCTTAAAAAGAGGACAATTAGTCAATTTGAACTTGTTCCTCTTTTTTTACAGCAAAAAAATTTTTATTATCATCATCTAAGACAACATTAAGTCTATTGTCTTCACATTTTATAGTGAGTTCGGTCCTGGGATGTTTATTTACTACTACTTTAACAACTTCACCATTACGTATAATTAAACCACGTTGTTTATCTGATTTTTTTAAATAATCAAATTTAATTAGCTTCATATAACCATTCCTTTCCAGCAAGTCTAATTATATCATGGAAAATTATTAATTAATAGGTCTATTTTTCGCTTTACATAAAAATGTGTTATAATTAGACAAGTTGTTATTGAAGGAGGCCATTATGTTTAAAATTGGTAATGTCGTTATTAAAAATAATGTTGTATTAGCGCCGATGGCAGGGTATTCAAATACAAGTTTTCGTAAAATCATAAAAAGTATGGGTGCTGGCCTTATCTATGCAGAAATGGTTAGTGATAAGGCTTTAGTTTATGGTAGCGCAAAAACTTTAAACCTTTTAAAGATGAGTGAAGAAGAACGCCCAATTGCTCAGCAGATATTTGGTAGTGACAAAGAAAGTTTTGTTAAAGCAGCTCAAATCGTTGAACAGGTGATGGCTCCAGATATTATTGATATAAATATGGGTTGCCCTGTTCCAAAAGTGGCTATCTCTTCCCAAGCTGGCAGTGCTCTTTTAAAAGACCCAGCTAAAATAAAAGAAATCGTTCAAAGTGTCGTAGAATCTGTAAATGTACCTGTTACAGTTAAAATTAGACTTGGGTGGGATGATAACTCCATCAATTGTGTGGAAGTTGCTCGTATTTGTGAGTCCGCTGGAGCTAGTGCCATTACTTTGCACGCAAGAACTAGAAAAGATGGCTACTCAGGGCATGCTAGGTGGGAGTACATAAAAAAAGTTAAAGAAAGTGTAGATATTCCTGTTATAGGTAATGGCGATATCACAAGTTGTTATGAGGCCAAAAAAATGCTAGATGAAACTGGTTGTGATGCCGTGATGATTGGCCGTGGTGTCTTAGGTAATCCCTGGCTTATTAAAGAATGTGTGGATTACATAGAAAATGGTGTGATTCCTAGTCCTGTTACATATGAAGAAAAAATAGCCATGATGAAAAAACATTTTAAATTATTAAAAGAAGATAAAAATGCGACTGTTGCTCTTTTAGAAATACGTTCTAATATTCTTTTTTACTTAAAAGGTATGCCTGAAGGTAAAATAATTAAAAATAAAATATGTAATTGTCAAACTGAAGAAGAAATAATGAATGTTTTGGATAATTATTTAGATTTCTTAAAAAAGAGCTATAAAAGCTAATATAAAATATATAATAGAGCTAAACTTAGTAAGGCTCTTTTTTCTTGGAGTAAAATAATAACCAAAGATAAAGAATAATACCCCAAATAAAGCAAAAAGAAAACTTAAAAATATTGGAGCATATAAATTTAAAAGGGTAAGTGATATCAAAAAACCATCAATACTGTTACCAATTGAAAATAATATTTTCTCTTTCAGTGTAAAAGAATTTTTTACTTTTTCATCATCTTTATTTTTTAATGATAATATACCAAGAATAAGAAAAATAACACTTTTTAAATTAGTAAGACTATCTTTAAAATTAGTAATATAAAATAATAAATGCATTAATATTAAAATACAAAAAGAAAAAATAAATAGTAGTAAAAAGTCCCACCATTTTAATTTATAATGGGCTATTTTATAACTAATACCCACAAATATTGAATCAATACTAGCTAAAGACAAGTAGATTAAAAGCATAAAACCACCTAATATAGTCTATGGATAATAAAAAAATGTGTTTGGGAATCGATTTGTTATATAATAAAAAAATCATGAATTATTAAATTTCATGATTACTTTACTTTAGAGTCGATTCTCTTTTTAGTTATAATTTTATCAGGATCAAATGTTACTAATTCAGCTGGTGTTGTGCCAATCACTCTAGCTAATTCTTGTAATAGTTCAACACCGATATTTATTTCACCACGTTCAATACTAGAAAAATATTTAGCACTTAATCTATATTTTTCATAAAACTTTTCTTGGCTTAGACCACTTTTGTGTCTAATATATTTCAAATTAATTCCTATAATTTTTTTAATGTCTTGCATACTACACCTCAACATTTCTTTTTATTTAGTCTATTTAACTAAACATGTAATGTCCACCTAGTGATTAATATACAAAAATTAAATGCGTTTGTTTGTTCGCTTTATGTTGTTATTAGCTAAAATTGTGTTATAATAAAAAAAGTGTTTAAGGAGGTTTTTATGATAAATTCAGTTGAAAATGAAATTTTAAAAGTTATATCTGAGTCTGATTATGAAAAAGGCATTGATTATGATGAAGATTATGTTAATTACATTAGTGTAATGCAAGTTGAAAAAAGAAAAAGATACCAGTTTTTAGTAGAATCAGAAAGATATTATTCAAAGTATGGTGTTCAGATTGATATGCAAGATAATCATATTGTTAAAACTTTTTGTACGTGTCCTCAGTATGCTAGTACCAAATCTTGTAAACATATCGCAGCGTCACTTGTTTCTTATTCTGATAAATTATTTAATTTTAAAAATGAAAAAAGTATTGAACAGAAATCTCTAGCTATTCTTAGTAAGCTAAATAAAAATAGTGATACCAAAACTAGAAAAGAAGAGGTTAAATTATTACCTTATCTTTATTTAGAAGATGGTTATTATCATAAAACATGGGCTTTAAAAGTTAAAATTGGGGTTAATAAAATGTATTCATTTTTAGGAAAATCTAGTGCCTTTATGAATGCCTATAAATATAAAGACAAATATACTTTTGGAACTAATTTTACATATGATCCAAACACGCATTACTTTAGTGAAGAATCTCTTAAACTTTTAGATTTTATCAATTTAGTTAGAAATTACTATCGTATTGATGGCAATAGCCTTTATTTAAATGATAGACTTATGAGACAACTATTAAGTATATGTCCTAATGGCTTTTATACTGAAGAAAAAAAAGGTTTCATCAATATCGAACATGGTTTTCCTATTAATATTGATTTTCATAAAGAAAATGGCAAATATACAATGTCTTTTCAAACTGATTTAGATTTCATTAATCCTTTAACAGAAGATTGTGAATATGTCCTAAATAATGATACGATTTATAAGTTAGATGAAACTCAACAAGGGTTAGTAAAAGAATGTCTAGAAAATCATATGGATGAGTTAGTATTTCCAGAAAGTGAATTTAATACTTTACAGCAAACAATATTAAGGCCTGTACAAAATAAAATTGTTTTAGATGAAACAACTAAAGATATTGTTTTAGATACGAGACCAGATATTGAATTTTACTTTGATTTAAATGAGGATGATATAACCTGTGTTCCAAAATTAAAGTATCGTGATATTGAACTATCTTATTTTGATACAGTAGATGGCTTAATTAGAGATACAGAATATGAAGAAGAAGCCATGGATATATTATATAAATATGGTTTTCATAAAATGAACAATTTGTTTTTACTAGATGATTTTGATCTAGTATGTGAATTTATGGATAATGGCTTAGATGAAGTAAGTAAGTTATATCTTGTATTTACGAGTGAAAAATTACAAAGTACTAGCATATTAAAGAAAAATAGTATTGGTGCTACATTTAGTATTGGTAAAGATAATATTTTACATTATGATTTTGATTTAGGAGCTATTAGTAGTGATGAAATAGATAAAGTTTTAAGTAGCATGAGTGCTAAGAAAAAGTATTATCGCTTAAAAAGTGGTGATATTCTTGACTTAAACCAAGAATCATTAGAAGAATTAAAAGATTTAACAGAACAACTAGATATGACTTTAAATGATTTAGAAGAAAGCCATGGTGTTTTACCAAAGTATAGAGCGTTATACTTAGATTCCTTAAAAGAAAAAAAGATGGGTATTATTAAAACTGATTCCTTATTTCAACAATTTATTAACCAATTTAAAGAATTTCAAAATGTAGAACTTGAGTTTACTAAAGAAGAACATAAACTTTTAAGAGATTATCAAGAAGAAGGAGTAAGATGGCTTTACACCGTGTGCAAATGTGGCTTTGGCGGTATTTTAGCAGATGAAATGGGTCTTGGTAAATCATTACAAACAATTATCTTTTTCAAAAAACTATTAGAAGAAAACAAAGATAACAAGTTTTTGATTGTTGCGCCAACAAGTTTAGTTTATAACTGGGAAAATGAGTTCAACAAATTTGCTCCTGATTTAAAATATCAAGTTTTTGCGGGTGTTAGACATGATAGACAAGAGTTATTAAAAAAATATACTGGCAATATCTATATTACTAGTTATGGCCTTTTAAGAGAAGATATTGAATTTTATGAACAAATGAATTTCCGGGTATTTATTATTGACGAAGCCCAAAATATTAAAAATCCAACCACTGGTCTTACAAAAGCTGTTAAATCAATGAATGCTGAGACCAAGATGGCCTTAACAGGAACACCAATTGAAAATTCAATTGTGGAACTATGGAGTATCTTTGATTTTATTATGCCAGGTTTCTTATCTAGCTTAATGAAATTTCAAAAGAAATATAAAATTAAAGATTTTGATGAAGATACAAATAAACTTTTAAGTAATCTAAAGTTGCAAGTGCGCCCATTTATTTTACGCAGAAAGAAAAGCGATGTTGTAAAAGACTTACCAGAAAAAATCGAAAATAATATATATATCGATTTAAATGAAGAACAAAAGAAAATTTATGCTGCCGAGGTTAAATATGTTAATGATGAAATGGACAAGATGATAAAGTCAGGTGGTTTTGAAAAAAATAAAATGCTTATTTTAAGACTTTTAACAAGACTAAGACAAATATGTATTGAACCAAAACTAGCAATTGATAGTTATACTGGTGGTAGTAGTAAAATAGATAACTTAATTAAAATTATTAAAGAGGTTGTTACAAATGGTCATAAGATATTATTATTTACAAGTTTCAAAACAGCCTTAGAACTAGTAAGAGAAAAACTTGATGAAGAAAGTATCACGAGTTATACCATAGCTGGTGACGTCCCAAGTAAAAAAAGGCAAATGCTTGTTGATGCCTTTAATAAAGATGCGACTAATGTTTTCTTAATTATGTTAAAAAGTGGTGGAACAGGTCTTAATCTTACTAGCGCTGATACCGTTATCCATTTAGATTTATGGTGGAATCCACAGGCCGAGAACCAAGCAACAGATAGAACTCACCGTATAGGCCAAACTAAGAATGTTGAGGTTATAAAACTTATTTGTAAAGGAACAATTGAAGAAAAGATCCTTGATTTACAACAAAAGAAAAAAGTTTTAAGTGATTCAATCCTTGAAGGTGAACTAGATGATTCTTCTTACTTAAAACAACTTAATGAAAGTGATATCCGTTCACTACTAGCTTATGAAAATAAAGATAAATAATAGAAAGGTAGATGAAAAAGTCTACTTTTTTTCATGTGTTAACATCCAACTGATATCAAAATGATATTGAATAATTGATATCTTTGTGATACCATTGATTTATGGTAGAGATAGTAAATACATAATGAGTATTAAATTATCCATACTAGGAGTAGAGAGGTAGAGATATGAAAAATGAAAAGAGAACAATAATAATAGCTGTAGTAATTTTATTATTAGCTATTGTAACAACTGTTGGTGCTAGTTATGCATATTTTGCGACAGCAAATAAAACAACAGGTAATGAGAAAAACTTAAATATTGTAACGGAAAACTTAGGTGATATTAAGTGGCAAGGGACAAAAGTATTTGAAAGTTCTGGTCTGCTACCAGGTGAAATGGGAATACAAACATTTACAGTCGAAAAAAATAGTACAACCGGAAAAGGTATTTATGAAATAGATTTAAAAGGAATCATAGATTCAGTATTTAACGATGACGTAGAAATAAGTCTTTATAAATCAACTAATCCAACTACTGATAATGTTGCAATCACAGAGGGTAATAGTGCAACAGATGCAGGTGCTGATAATAAAGTACATTACTACAAAGAAGATACATTAAAAATAAATGGTAGTCCAAAGAAAGTCTATGGACCAAAAGCATTAAAAAATAAAAATCCGATTATCTTAGAACAAGCAGATTTTGATAATAGTACATTACAAAAGACAACGTATTATTTAGTATACCATTATAAAAATGCTGACACAGCTCAAGATGCTCAACAAGGAAAAAGTTTCAGTGGCGAAATAAGTGTTAAGTTAATACTTGAAAAAGGGAAAGTACCTCTAAGTGATTATGTGGCAGATACAGTAAGTGATACAGCAATAGATGATTATGGTAACACAAGGTATATAGGAGCAGATCCAAATAATTATGTAAGTATCGATGGCGATATATGGCGAATCATCGGTACAATGAAAGATGTGGATGATGGAACAGGAAATAAAGAAGACAGAGTAAAATTAATAAGAGCTAGCTCTATAGGTAGTTACTCATGGGATACAAGTGAATCGAGCGTTAATCGTGGAAGGGGTGTGAATGAATGGAGCCAAGCTGATTTAATGAAATTATTAAATCCAGGCTATGAAAGTGAAACAGTGGGTGGATCATTATACTGGAATAGTGAGTCAGGAACATGTTATGGTGATGAAAATAATGGAACAACAAGTTGTGATTTCACAAGTACGGGTATAAAAGACAAATTAAAAACATTAATAAGTGATGCCGTATGGAACACAGGTAGTCAAGGAACAAATGATTGGTCAAGTGCAAGTGGAGGATTAACAAAACATTTCTATGCATATGAAAGAAGCAGTAATACTGGTAAAATATGTTCAAGTGGTTATTGGTGTAATGATACAGTAGAAAGAACAACGACATGGAAAGGATTAGTAGGCTTAATGTATCCAAGTGATTATGGATATGCAACAAGTGGAGGAAGTATGACAGACCGAGCAGCATGTTTAAATAAAGAACTATTCAATTGGTATATCAGTAGTGTAAGTGATTGCAAAAATAATGACTGGCTATTTGACAGTTCTTATCAATGGACATTATCGCCGAATGCGTACTCTTCCTTTGCGCACGGTGCGTTCTATGTGGACATCTCCGGGATCGTCAGCACCGACGATGCGTCCAACAACAATGGCAATGACGTCCGGCCAGTCGTTTATCTGACATCGAATGTGGGAGTACAAAGCGGAGATGGCAGCAAAGGTAATCCATTCATCCTTGGATAGGGTGTAAGGAGAGTTTGGGAGGATGTGCCGCCCAACGATTTTGAAAAACTGTTACCTTGTCAAAGAGACCTTGTCAAGAGTGGTGTGTAAATTTTTATAATTTTTTAAAATTATCAAAGATCATAACTAGTATTTTTAAAATAAAGGTTCAATAAAAGTACTAGTTTTTTATATGTCGAGATACTTAGTAAAACGGTCACCATATATTTCGGCTGATCGTAGACTATATTGGTACTGGTTTATTCTATTTTTTCTTTTAATTCACTTAAAAAAATGCTAAGATATTCTCTCGAAGGAGTGATATTATGTCTAGCTTAAATGTACTTTATAACACCGATAATAAATTTTTAGATATTACGATGGCTTCTATGTTATCATTGCTCACCAATAGTGGAATAACCAAAATAAACTTTCATATTATTACTAGTAATTTTAGTAAAGAAGATTATCTTAAGTTAGAAAGTTTATATTATAAATATCCAGCTATTCAAATTTATTACTATGACTTAGAAAAATCATCAATTCTTTCTTA
>CAKOMI010000024.1 GCA_934096605.1 uncultured Bacilli bacterium | reverse complement strand
ATAAAACTGTAACTTACACCGTTTATAGAGAATGTTCTAAAACAACTAAAGGTTACACAGCTGGTTGGAGTGGCTGTTCAGTAAAATGCGGTGGTGGAACTCAAACAAGAGCTTATGCTTATAAAGATAATTACACGGATAAAACTTGTTCAACTGGCAATGACACTCAAAAATGTAATACAATGGATTGCTGTAGTAGCATTTACTATAAAGATGGTGCAAATTGTACAGCCAAATGTGGCGGTGGCACCAAAAACAGACTAGCATATTCTAGTTATAATAACCAAAGATGCTCAAGTAAAGATCAAAGCTCTGGCGGTTCAAAATGTAATACAATGGATTGCTGTAGCAGTGTTAGATATGTTGATGGTTCTAGTTGTTCAGCTTCATGTGGCGGTGGCACCAAAAATAGATTAGCTTACTCAAATTACAATGGTCAAAGGTGTTCTAATAAAGACCAAAGTTCTGGTGGTTCCTCATGTAATACCCAAGGATGCGAAAAGATTCTTTATAGTCCTAGCAAAGGTATTAATGAACTAGGTAGTTCAGCTGGTGATAATTGGGACCAATGGAAAAAAAGACATGTTTATAGAAGTTGGAGTAATGGTAAAAACCAAGGCTGTATGGATCTTACAAGTGAATATTTAGGCGTTAAAGCTCAATATGAAAATAGATGTGGTGGTAAAAAATATAAAGGATATGGTGCCCACGTCTATGCCTTTTCAAGGGAATTTAACACCGGAAACTACCAATACTTATATTTAATTGTCAATGTACGAGGTGCTTCCTCTTCTGTAAGACTTGTAAGAGGTAAAGAACAACATGATAATAACCTAGCTTACAGTGACCCAATTATCTCAAGAGGTAGCAATGGTTCAGACACAATTATGGTTCGAGTTGGTATTCCACAAAACGTTAGCAATGCTTCTATTGAACTTTATGCCTATGCAGATTCTTCTCCTAAAAACGCCTGGGCAAGAATTTACAAAGTTGTCTTATCAAACAATCCAAATATTTCTCAGTGGCAACTCCAAAATAATTATTAGGAGATTAACAAAGAGTGCTAAAATAATAAGTTCAATAAAATTTAGGGTGAAGAGAGAGATGAAATTTCATCTCTTTTTATCTTGTAATAAATAGTGGCTCAACAAGAAGCATAGTTACTTCAATAGTAAAAATGATAAATAAACTTCTTAATTTATTACAAAAATTTTAATATCAGTAAAAAATGGCTAAAAATGACTAACAAAATTCTATCAAAAAACTGCTAATTACGTATGTTATAAGACGAATTACAACAAGCAAAACTTTATTGAGCCTTTTTCTTGCTAAAAATAATACCCATAAATAAAAATAGAGTAATAGTAGATGAACCACCATAACTAATAAAATGTAGTGGTATACCAATAATAGGCATAAGACCTAAATTCATACTTATGTTAATAATTTGACTCATTAAAAATATTCCTAGAAAAGCTCTTGCAAATACTTTCTTTTCCCTATCTTTAAGCATCTTATTATAACTAATTAAATATGAATCCATAAAAAGAAAACAAATTAAAATAACAACGTTACCCATAATACCAAAAACATTACTAGTAAGAGCAAAAGCAAAGTCAGTTGGACTTTCTGGTATATAAATACCCACACTCGTTAAAGAAAGCCTATAAAGAGGCGCCGAGCCTAACGCAATCAGTGCATTTTCAATTTGCATACCACTTCTAAAATTAAATAATCTTTCCACTCGGTAAAAGAAAGTCGTCCCAATTAAAGAAATTAACAAATCTTTTTGATAAAAATAAGCATAGAAAAATAAAGAAATGCCACTTATAAAGATAAACGCTAATAATACAAACCACCATTTATGAATACTAGAAGAATATAAACAAACCAAACAAATTAAAGCATAAAATATTAAGGCACCCGTATCTGGTTCTAAAAAGACTAGTATAGATGGTAATAAAAATATAACTAACACTTTGCCTATTAACAACAATTCTTCTTTTAAATTACTAGTTCTCATTTTAACAACTAAATGACTAACATATAAAGCCATACTAAATTTCATCATTTCACTAGGTTGAAAACTAAAAAATTTTAAATTAAGCCAAGCCTTAGAACCATTTACATTAACACCCATTATTAAAACTAAAACTAGAAGTAGTAAATTTATGATATAAAGCCAAAAACTATATTTAAAAAATAAATCAGTATCTATGAAATGGGTTATAATAATTATCAAAAAACCAATTATAAACCAAAGACATTGATGATTAAAGTGTCCATTATAAACAGGGCTAATAAAACTTGCGTGATACATAAGGGCAAGACTTATACCACAAAGTATTATCATAAATATAAAAAATAGAATATGTCTTATTAGATTAATTTTCTTCATATTTTTATTATGTTTCAAATTTTATCGTTTTAATCATAAAATATAGAAGGAGGGTGAATATATGAAAAAATTACCTAAAGTATATGTAAGTCCAATTGACAAAAATTTACAAAACAATAAACAATTATTTTACAGTAAACTAGCTGAAGAAAGTCCAAACACCAAAAGTATCTTACAAAAAATTAATGATATCTTTCATAGTAGGAATTTTGTATATAAAAAAGATGTTTTAGTAACAACTAAAAATGGTAGTAAAGTTATACCTTTAGTGGGTAGAACAAATGATGCTTTATTAAGTCTTGATAAAGAAAAAATTTTAATAAGCGATATACTAGAAATTAAAGAATATGACCCTTACAACTAGTAGTGTGATTTTATTTAAATTAATGGAGTAATAATGATACTTCATTTTTTAAGATATTAATTTATCATTTCTTTGTAAGATACAAAAAAATCAATCTTTCGATTGATTCTATATCAAGGTAAAACTAAGTAGTTCGAATAATTTTTAATTGGGGCGAGTGTCGTAGGTATCTACAACTTTTTTACAATACACGAAATGATATATAAATATCAATCTAATATTATTTTAACTTATAATAAGTATTTTTACCAGAGCCTGATTGGATTAAAGTATTATTGCTTATCATATTGTTTAAAATATCAATAGCTCTAGTTTTAGATATATCAAGCAATGATTCTACTATTATTCTATTTATTTTATTATTTTTCTTTAAATATTCAATAATTTGTTCTTCTTGTGTTAAATTAGTTGGCAGATTTTTGACGTTATCATTTTTAACATAATTGACATTATATAAAGTTACTTTGAATACATTTTCGGTATCCAATATTAAAGGTGGCTTATCAAAGCCTTTATATGATTCAAAGATTCTTCCAATACCAGTTCCGAAACTTTCTACGTATTTTAATCTATAAAATATATTTGCTAAATTAGGATTTCTTGATTCGGAAACACCATTGTATAAATCTTCTATATTAAGTCCCCTGATTAACCCACCTAAAGATGTAATTTCAAAATGGTCATCAAATAATGATATTAATATACTACCCGTAAAATGATAATCACGATGTATAACAGCATTTAATAAAGATTCTCTAATTGCATATTCTGGATAATCTCTTGTATCAATTCTCTCTAAACCTATAATTTTTCCTTTAGTTTTGTTATATAAATCTAAATATTCAAATGTATCATTTACTTGCTTTAGTACTGAACCAGTAAATTCCTTTCTATCTTTAAATTCTAATTTACTATTTCCGTTAAAAATAGCACATTTTATTGAATAAGGACATTCATCTGATAAAAGTAACCCTAAATTAGTATATTTATTATTTAAATTAACAATATTTAAGGCTTTAAATTTATTATCATTAATTTCTATGTTGTGGTTTTTAAAAATATTTTTCAAATATTCAAAGTGTAAATCTTGAACACTTGAAACATTATTTTCAAAAGAATTGCTATTACTTTCTATTAGCATCTTTTTTATAACTTCTTCACTTGCTTGTACTGATGCGTTTCCGTGTCTTAAATAAACACCTGCCGATTTTAAACCTTTATCAGATAAATAATATGGTTTATTTGGTGCCTCACTAATTTTAACTATAATTATATCTTTGCCTTCAATTCTTTCTATATATATTTTAGTATAGAGTGTTAAATCTGATTTAATACCTTCACGTATCATTCCGCTTAATGCTTCTAAATCTTTATTAGCGTCTTTTAAGCCAATAACATTTCCGCCGTCATCAATGCCAATATAAACAGTTCCATTATTAGTATTGGCAAACGCAACAATTTCTTTTTTTATATCTTTAGTTAATTCAACTTTTAATTCAGTATTTTGATCTTCTATGTACATTTTTATCACCTAATAATATTATATACAAAAATAAAAATATTATCAATTAATTCGACCACTTTTCGACCACTTTTCGACCAACACTATTTGTTGTATTAAAAAATCGAACTAAAAAGTTCGATTAAATATCAATCTGGAGGAGCCGACCAGATTCGAACTGGTGATCAAGGTGTTGCAGACCTACGCCTTAGCCACTTGGCTACGGCTCCAAGTAATTAGATTTTACTATAATTAACTATGTGTTGTCAAATATATATTACTATTTTATGTTAAATATAATAAAAAAGACAATAAAATTAGTAAATAATAAATAATTATGTAGTTAACATAATAGTTATAGAAGTATGAAAATACTTTGAAATTGTTTATATTTAGCAGATTTACTAAAATAAAAAAGAAAACTAAATGTTTCCTCTTAACTATGATACTTTAAAAATGTAACTATATCATTCATGACATATTCATTATTTTTTTCGTTTAATACCTCATGAGCCATATCTTTATAGACTAAATTTAAAATATCATGATAACCAATTTGCTTAAGCGTTTTGATCGTGTGTTTAAGGCCTTTATTACCACCAGTAATTGGGTCTTCTTCACCAGATACAAGTAATATTGGTAAATCTTTATTTTGACATTTAAAATGTCTTTTTTTATTAAGTTCTCTATTAATTTTAAAAATCATTAACATACTATCAATTGGATATTTATAATTACATAAAGTATCTGCTCGGTATATTTCTAAGACCTCTTTATTTTTAACAACCCATTCATCACTTGTAAATCTAGCCATTTTTTCAAGTATTTTACTATAACCAAAACTTCCTTTAAATAACTTTAAAATGTTACCTGTCCAAATACCAATTATTCCTAGTGGATTATAATTAACAGTTCCACTTAAAACAAGTTTATTAATCTCATTATCAAACTTTTCTAAATAAATACGCGCAAACATAGAACCAAGTGAATGGCCAAATAAATAAATAGGTATATCACTATAATTCTTTTTAATATCTATAACTAATGAATGAATATCTAGAATGACTTTTTCATAATTATTTAGGTAACCCAATGGATAATCATCACTTAAAGATGACCCATGGCCACGATTATCTACCAAAAACACGTTATAACCTTCATTATTTAAATACTTAGCAAACGTATAATATCTTTCTTTATGTTCTTTAGCGCCATGGATAATTAAAATATTACCAAGTGGGTCATTAACTAGAAATTTACTAGCCTTAAGTATAAAGCCATCAAAAGACTTAAAATCAAACTTTTTCATAATACCTCCAATTCTTTATATATATTGTACTAAATTAAATAGTGAATTGAAAATACAAAAAAAGAAATATGTTTAAAAAACAAAAAAATAACAGTTTAATGTTAAAAAGTGTATAGATATTTTTTTTTTTTTAGTATTACTAAAATATATATTAATTAATGTATAGTTTGGTTATTTTTAATATAACGATCTTTAAATAAAACATAAGTATTAAAATTAAAATATACCTAATAAAAATGCTTTTTTTAAATTATGATGAAAATGTGAAATTTATACTTGAAAAAGTAAATGCTTTTTGATACACTTTTATTATAGAAGGGAGAAATAAAAAAGATGGAAAAGAAAAATATGATCTTATTAACGGTAATTGCCGTGTCTACTTTATTAGTAGCTGTTGTGGGGGCAACATTCGCATACTTCACAGCTACAAGTACGTCTACAGGTAATACTAATAAGACTACAGTTACTACAGCAGAAATCGCTAGTACTGGTTATACTTTTGAAAATGAAGAAAATGACGGTACATTAGTTTATCCAGGTTATATGTCAGTAAGTACTTATAAATTAGCTGCTGCAGGTGATCCTGCTTCTACAGCTACTTATGACTTACAATTAAAAATGACTGTTCCAACTGAATTTGGTACAGATGTAAGTTATGCTATTTATACTGAAGATGCTGCAACTGCTAGTGGTGTATTTACAAAAGGTACTCCACAAATCGACACTGCAACAAATGGTGAAGCTCATTACTTCATTACTGGTTCAAGTTTTGCTAAAAACAAAATGACTGAATTAGTTGCTGAAACTGCTGTTACTGGTGCTGCTGGAGAACAATCTTTTAATATTGCTACTAATACAACTATTAAAGGTGGAGTTACTAGATTCTACAAAGTTGTATTAAAATACAAAAATAATGAAGCTGCTGCTCAAGCTGCTCAAGGTAAATCTATTTTTGCTAACTTAGTTTATACAGCAAAACAAAATCAATAATTTAACGATTTAATTTAGAGTTAAATATTGGTTAGAATATAAAAAATTGTTCAATGAACAATTTTTTTTTGCCTTTTGGTCTTGAGTTATTGCCAAGGCTATTTTTGTTTGATATAATCTAATAAGAAATATAAGGTAGGGTGACTAAATTGTGAGCGTAAATATTATAGATAGATATGTTAAAAAGAAAGCTAAAGATTTATGCGAATATGCAAATATCATTGAAAATATGATAAAAATTGAAAATAATGGTATGTGGTATAACAAAAGAGAATTTTCTAGTATTGCTAAAGGTATTACGGAGTATTATGCTGTTCATTATTACTTTGATAATAATGAACATCCCAATGACCCAATTAAATACTTTAATGATAATATTTCTTCTGTTTTAACATCTATTACTGAATACTGTAAAGATGAAGATAAAGCAGGACTTTTAATGGACCTTAAAAGTGAGAATTTCTTAATGTTTGTTATTATTTGTACTGCTTGTTATGTTGATTTTGCTAGTAATGTAGTAGATGGCGATATTGGACTGGCTTTTCAAAATTTTGATACTTTAATAGCGTATCTAGAAGAAAATCCATCTTTACAAATTAATAAAGATAAAAAACTAAAAAGAGAACTTTATGATTGTGTTAAGAAAAATTGTAAAGAAGACTTAGAGGTTGTGCATATCCTTGACAGTGAACTTTACAAAAACAAATACAAAATGCTTAGTATTGATCCGTTATGTTTTAAAGTTCTATTTAAATACAATATTCCAGGGCTTAATGAGTACGATGAGGATTTAGTGGAAGATGTTTTAAAAGAGTATAATGATGAATTTAACGAAGTATCATTAGAAATACTAGCTTTTCATATTTTAGAACAACTAATTAGTAATAAAGAAATGCCAAGGTATTTTGTTAATATCAATAAAGAAATGAAAAGAGCAAGTGTTATAAGATACTTTAATAACCCTTATATTAAAGAACATGTAAGTGTATTAGTACCATATGATGAAGAAATAAACTATCAAGAAGTACTAGAAAAATATAAAGAAAATGAAGTTTCTATTGTATATCAATATGATAATACTGAAAATATTAATAGTTCTATTTTAGAAAATGATATGGAATTACTTGTTGATAAAGAGTTTATTTTAAATAATAAAGATAATGAAAATAATTTTAAAAGAATGGGTGTATCATTCATAATTAGAAATAAGGAGGAATTATAATGAGTGTATATGGTGAATTTTTTACAAAGTTTTTAGCGCCTTTATTTGAAGGACTAATGAAAATTATTAAAGGAATAGGGGAAGGACTATTTCAAATGTTTAATATTATTAACTATGTTACAGTAGTTAGTAGTTATAAAAGCGACTTAACTGGTATGGGATTATTTGTTTTAATCTTATCTATTGTTTTTGTAGTAGGTATATTTGCTTTATTAATATTTTTAATTTACAAAATAGTACGTACTTATATTAGATATAAAAGAAATGTTAAAAAAGAAGATATGTTAGTTGATGAAATTGATTCATTAAATAATGAAATCTTTAAGTTAAAAAGACAAAATGAAAAATTAGGGGAAATAGAATTTAATGAAGATGGTTCTGTTAAAAATGAATTAAAAGAAGGTGAAAGTAGATTCTTTAAACTAAGTAATGTTGATAGTAAATATGAAACATTTACACCTGAGGTTATAACTAATAATTTTGACTTACAAGGATTTTGTGAAACATTCAGAAACTATTCAGCTAGTAAATTACATTTATATTATGATATTAACTTAATTCGTTTATTTATTTCATCTTTTGCTTCAAATAAACTTATTATTCTAGAAGGTATTTCTGGTACTGGTAAAACAAGTCTTGCTTATGCTTTTGGTTCATTTATTAATAATGAGACTACAGTTGCGAGTGTTCAACCTTCATGGCGTGATTCAACAGAAATATTTGGTTATTTCAACGAATTTACAAAGAAGTTTAATGAAACAGAAATACTTGAGAAAATGTATGATGCTCAATATACTGATGATGTTTATTTAACTCTTTTAGATGAAATGAATATTTCTCGTGTTGAATATTATTTTGCAGAGATGTTATCTATTCTAGAATTACCAAATAAAAAAGACTGGGTAGTTGAGTTAGTTCCAAATGTTTGGCCTAATGACCCTAAAAAATTACAAAATGGTAAATTAGTTATTCCAGAAAATATGTGGTATATTGGTACTATCAATAACGATGACTCAACATTTATGATTACTGATAAAGTATATGACCGTGCTATGCCAATTGCTATTGATGATAAATGTGACCCATTTGAAGCACCAGATACAAATAAATTACAAGTTAGTTATAAATACTTAGAAAGTTTATTTGAACGTGCTAGTAATGAACACCCAGTAAGTAATGAAACATTAGATAAAGTAGCCCAACTAGACCGTTATGTAATTGATCACTTTAGATTGTCTTTTGGTAATCGTATTGTAAAACAATTAAAAGACTTTGTTCCTGTATTTGTTGCTTGTGGTGGTGATGAGGTTTTAGGTATTGACTATATTATTGCCCATAAAATATTAAGAAAATTTGAACAATTAAATCTTGCTTATATTAAAGATGAAATTGATGGCTTAATTAACTACTTAGAAAAATTATTTGGTAAAGATAAAACACCAGAATGTAAAGCATATCTTTTAAGACTTAAGAAAACGATTTAGGTGATTTATGGATACTTTAGAATACTTAGAAAATATTAATAAAGATAATTTAAATACATTCTTGAAGGCTACTTCATCAACTATTAGTGTTAAACGTGATATTGAACAAAAAATAAGTGATACATCATGGATTGATATGGTTGAAGAATGTATTCCTTATCTTGATAATATTATTAGAAATCCAAGAAGATTTATTGTTCAAGAAGAAAATATCGTACCTATTGAAAAGGCTAAAGTGGTAACTGAAGAAAGTATTCGCCACTTAGCACAACACACCAGTATGATTCAAGAAGTACATGACGATGGCACAGTTATTCCTATAAAACTACTTAATGTTTATAGAGAAGAAACTGTTGATTTATATGAAAACCGTTTTATTAAATCTTTAGTTGATAATTTATATATGTTTGTAAATAATAAACTAAATGAGTCTGATCAAAAAAGTTATGCTAAAATAAGTAATGAAGTAACTTATGAAGGTCTTATGAAACGGGGCGATGAAGAGGTTAATATTAGTTTAAAACTAAATAGTAAACAAGATTCTATTTTAGATAATGTTAAAGATGGGCATACCCTAGAAGAGAGAATTGAACATATTAGAGATATTATTTCTGCTTTTAGAGGTAGTACTTTTATTAAAAGTTTAAAAGAAAGTAGTCCTGTTCGTAGTCCTATTCGTAAAACTAATGTTATTTTAAAAGAACCAAACTTTATTAAAGCACTAGAACTATGGGAATATTTAGAAAAAAATAATATTAAACCAGTAACAGAGATGGAACACAAAAGTGAGGTCTTAACTGATAGTGATATAAAAGAAAAATATGATTTATCATTCTTTATAGGGAAAGATGCTGTTAGTACTAAAAAGACTCTAACTAAAAAGACACTTGATACGGCTATTATAAGAAAACTTATGAAAGACTTTGTTTATTCTGGTGAGATTAATGAAGCTACTTTTGAAAAGATACTTGCTAAAGAATTTAAACTTGCATATAAAGAAAAAGAAAAAACTAAAAATGATATTAGAACAACTATTGATAATTTCTTAGATAAAATTGATACAAGAAAGAAAAAAGCATTAACAATATTAAAGTAGGTGAATAAGCATATGAAGGAAAAAAAAGAAAAAGTTGATATAAAGAAATTTAAAGGTAATAAAGAAACACTTAATATTAAAGAGTTAATGTTAAAAAAGAATAAGGAACAAGAAGAACTTATTAAAGGGATAATCTCTAATATGTATGAAAGTGAAGTAGAGGTTAATAAAAAATATATTGAAAAAGCTCTTGATGTTGCATATTCTAATACAGATACGGAAATATTTTTACCATATAGTTTATGTGTTGCCAAAGAAGGTAATAAATTAATTTTATCTTTTAAGAAGAATAATGTTACTGCTTTATTTATTATTTTTATTATAGCTTTTTTGTTAATGGCTGGGTTTGCTACTTATACAGGTGTTCAATACTTAGGTAAGATTAATATGAATATTGACTTAAATGGTGATGGTATTGCCGACTTAAATATTGACTTAGATGACAATGGTATATGTGATATTAACTGTGATACTGATAAAGATGGAAAGCCTGATTTAAATATTGATTACCGAGGTAATAGACAAAGTTTATTTAATAAGGCTATGAGTGATGGAAGTATTGTTAATAAAATTAATCAAGATACTGATAATGATGGCATTTGCGATCTTAACTGTGACACTAATGGTGATGGGTGGCCTGATACAAATATAGATCTTGATGGTGATGGTACTCCTGATATTAATATTGATAAAGATCATGATGGCGTTCCTGAATTAAATATTGATACTAATGGTGATATGACACCTGATATTAATATTGATACAGATAATGATGGTATATGTGATAAAAATTGTACTTATGTTGCTAATAAAGATGGTCAAGCAAATATTGGTGAAGGAGATGTTGATTTAGCAACAGCAGCACTAGTAGTAAACTATGAAAGTGGTAATAATGTTGTAACTGAAAACCTTTATCCTGATGACCAAAAAGGTAATGTTACAACTACTGTGCCAGATGTTAAATTTACTGTACAAAATCAAACTAATAATACTTTATATTATGATTTATATTGGGGCGATATAGTAAATACTTTTGAAAGTAATAATTTTTGGGTTCGTGTTGTAAGTGATAATGGTGGATATAATCAAAATTTTGCTACTGCACCATTTAGTAATGGTCCTTTAAAAGAAAGAGTAGCTATACCTGCTAATACAATACAGCATTACACAGTTTCCTTTACTCTTCATGGTACAGGTGAAGAACAAAATTATGATCAAGGTAAATTATTTAAAGGCAAAATAAATGTTGTATTATTAGAAAGTTAGAAAATTATTTCTAGCTTTTTTATTTAGCCTTGCAATTTAATGATTTTAATAAATAATCCAATTACCTATTAGGTAACCAGAAAAGAAAGCAAAAATACACATTGTTAGAAAATCAAAAAACAATCTAAAATCTTGACAACCAAAAACACTAATGATATGCTTTTTATTGTTAGGGAGTGCAAAATGACAAAGAGAGTTCTTTTTAAAAAAATTAAAGATCATTTTAATAATTCTTACCAAGATGATATAAAGGAAATATTAGAAAAGTATGATGCTATTATTGAAGATAAAAAGCTTAAAGGAATGAGCGAAAAAGAAGCTGTGAAGTCCCTTGGTAGTATCGATGATATAATTAATAAAATTGAAAAAAAACTAAAAAAAGAAAATAGTGATATGTTTGATGAACTTACCGATAATTTCGTTAAAGAAATCGATGAAATCATCAATATGATAAGCAAAAAAAAGCCTCGTGAACTAATAAAATTTGTTATTGAAATATTTTTAATAACCTTGATAATCGCAGTAGTTCATATACCAATATCTAACTTAATTAACTTAGGGAAAGACGTCTTTAATATTTTTGCAGGTCCCATTAATCGTTTCTTTTTTCTTATTTGGCGTTTTGTTTTAGAATTTGCCTATTTTTTATTCTCTCTTTTAGCCTTTGCAACTATCTTTAAAAAAAGATATTTAAAAGAAGAAATAACTAAAAAGAAACATGAATCTGTTTTTTCTAATTTAAGTAAAACTATTTTAAAAATATTAATATTTATTTTAAAACTATTAGCTATTACTTTACTTTTTGGCTTAAGTATTTATTTAGTAGGCATGGCCTTAATCCTTGTTATCTGCATCTATTTATTAATTCACCAAGTAACTTACTTTGGATTTTACATAGTCATGATAACTTTATTTTCCTTAGGTGTTATTTTCTTTTTTGCCCTTTTTAATTTTGTATTAGATAAAAAAAGTAAAACTAGTAAAATGGTTGCTACTATCTTTATTAACTTTATTTTACTAGGTGTCGGCTGTGGTATCGCGACAATTGAGGTTGCCAATACTGACTTTGTAGATACACCTCCTAAAGATCTAGTAACTGATTCCTTAGTAGAAGAACTACCTATGGAAAAAAATGTTGTTTTTATCGGTAACGTTTCAGATTTTGTTACAGATAATACTATCGATAATGTCAAAATTGAATATATTTACTATCCATTAAGTACAACTATGCAAACTAAAATTACTAGAAAAGAAAACTTTGTCTATTTAGACTGGGATATGTATAACCTTTACTTAAAAAAAGAATTTATTAATCACTTTATTAACGATTTAAAATCTAAAAAAGTATACAATTACTATATTGAACCAATTATCAAAATAACTGCCAATGAAAAAAATATCAAAAAAATAAAAGATAATCGTAATCGCTACTATAAAGGTGAAAAAAACTATTCCAGTTGTGAATTTGTAAAAACTTATTATATTGAAATGATTAAAGAAATCAAAGATAGTGAAGAAGAATATTTAGTGTTATCAAATGGTATGGAAAGTGAACTTGCCACGATTAAAATTAAAAAAAGTCTAGCTAAGAACGTTACTGCTAAATCATACTATGAATTTACTTTTCAAACTTATCAATCATATTTAGATGATGATATTGAAGATTTATTTAACAATAATGCGATTATTAATATTAAAAAAACAGATAAAGATATAAAGAGTCAAAGGCAAGATAAGTCTTGTACAATCTTTTATTAAGGGAGTGATTTGTATGTTTACAAAATTAATTGTTTTATGTTTTTCTTTATTAGCGGGTGTATTCTTTTTAATTGGAAACTTTATAGTTTCACATATTAAAGATAAAAAAAGTATTAGCATATTAAGTATTGGTATGAGCTTTGTTGTTATGTTAGGTATGTTACTAACTGATCTAATACCAGAAATTATTAATCTAAGTAATGCAATATCAAAAGAAAAAACCACTAAGTTAATTTATATTTTTACCTTTATTATCTTAGGTATTGTTTTGTTAAAAGTGATGGATATCTTTATGCCTCATCATACTCATCATCACCATGAAAATGAAGATGAAACTATCCATGATAAACACATGTCTCATATAGGTTTTATGACTACTATTTCTTTAATTCTTCATAATATATTAGAAGGTATGTCTATTTATATCTTAGGCCTTACTAGCCTTACAACAGGCTTTTTAACCTCGCTAGCTATCGGTGCTCATAACTTACCACTTGGTATAGAAATATCTAGTAGTATGACTAAAGATAATAAGAAACAGAAAATAATTACTTTCTTATTTTTAACTGTTTCTTCTTTTATCGGGGCCTTAATAGTTTTGCTAATAGGTGATTTATTACCTTTAATGGAGCTTATTTTAATATCTCTTGCTAGTGGTATGATTTTATACATAACTTTATTTGAACTATTAAAAGAAATTTTTAATTATAAAAAAGAAAAAAAAGTATATCAAGGTATGCTTATTGGTATTTTATTAATCATAATAATGACAATTATTAATTAATTTAGTATAATACTTTAGAAAGAAAGAGGTGTTTTATGGGAAGAGCATATGAAGTTAGAAAAGCAAGCATTCAAAAGACAGGGGCTGCTAAAGCCAAATTATATACAAACTACGCGAAAGAAATATACCTTGTTGCCAAAAAAGGCACACCAGATTTAGATAGTAACGTTTCTTTAAAAAGATTAGTTGAAAAAGCTAAAAAAGAACAAGTACCTAGTGATATTATTAACCGGGCAATTGAAAAAGCTAAAGGTACTGGTGGTGAAGATTATGAAGTCATTTACTACGAAGGTTTTGGTCCAGGTGCATCAACATTAATTATTCGTACTCTTACAGATAATGTCAATCGTACTGTTGGTATGGTAAGAGCCGCCTTTAACAAAGTTCATAAAAGTTTAGGAGTTACTAACTCTGTATCTTACAATTATGACTACTTAGCAATTTTAAGTATTAAAACTACTAAAGATGAGGAGTTATTTAATGCTTTACTAGAAAACGACATTGAACCAGTTGATTTTGAAGTCGAAGATGGCGAGGTTGTCATTTCTCTAAAACCAGCTGATCATAACAAAGCTAAAGACGTCATTGAAAATGTAATACCAAATGTTTCTTATGAAATAGATGAAGAAGGTATGTATGCTAAAGATAAGATTACTTTAGAGGGCGAAGACTTAGAAACGTTCCAAAAATTATATAAAATGCTAGATGAAATAGATGACGTAACAGATATTTATCATAACGTTAATTTATAGATTTTATTTAAATTAATTGTAATAAAAGCAATCGATTTTTATTATGAAAAAATATTTTGAAAAGAGGTATTTATGGATAAAATTGCTGTAATATCAGACGTGCATGGTAATTTAGAAGCCTTAAAAGCTGTTTTAGCTGATATCAAAGAAAGAAAAATAAATGAAATCATATGTTTAGGTGATACAATAGCTAAAGGCACTCATCAACAAGAGTGTGTAGAATTAATAAAACAAAATTGTAGCATAGTATTAAGAGGTAATTGTGATGAATATTTTACAAGTGATATAGAATTATCAAACCTTTCCAAAAAAGAAATAGCTAGAATTAATTGGAACAAGAGTAAATTATCAAGTGAGAATATTAATTATTTACAAAATCTACCCTTTAGTTACGAATTTTATATGAGTGGACGATTAATAAGGTTATTTCATGCTCACCCTGAAAAAAACGATAAAATTATTAGTAATATTGACTCAATTGATAAGCTATATGAATTATTCTTGCCTAGCGCCAATACTATTTCTTCCCTAAAGGCTGATGTCGTTATATATGGTCATATTCATGTTCCTTACATGCAAAAACTATACAATCGAATACTAATAAATACTGGGTCAGTTGGTAATGCTATTGATATAATTAGAGAGCAAGGAAAAGATGGCCATATCAAAAATACTACAGTTGCAAGCTATTTAGTAATTAGTGGCATTTATAATTCCCGAAATTTAGATAATAAAATTTCCTATGAACTTGTAAGTGTGCCATATAATATTGAAAAAGAACTGAGTACTAATAAAGACAACATAGAATTAGAGTCATATAAAGAGGAATTAAAAAATGGAAAATATAGAGACATAGAGATAGTATAACAAGGTGTCGAAAAATATGAATAATTGCCATTTTAAAAGGTTTATGTTATTATATATAGCAATTAAAGGGAGGCTTTTGTATGGAAAACAAAAAATATGTAGTGTGTAGAGATGAAATTTACGTTGGTGAAGTTGTAAGAACAGATAGCATATATCGTTATGAGGGTGATGATGACTTTTTTAGAACTAAACCAGGACAATTGAGTCCATGTTCTTGGAGAAATTATAGAAGTATGTTATTTGTGCCAAATGAAGATAAATTATCTAACGACTTATTATATAGATCTCCAAATTATCCTATCCTTAATGTTACAGATGATAATGCATGTCTAAATTTAGGAGAAAATAGTATAGTAATAAATGATGCATGTAATTTGGCAGCACTTCTTGAATATTTTGGATATCAAAAAGATTTAACATATGAAGATATAATGAAAATTCGTAGAACTTTCTTTACAGGTAGATTTGGAATGGATAATAGTAAATTGTTTGGTATGGAAGAGTTTATTCCTAGTCATTTTATGCCAAATATAACTGACCATGATAAAAGATATGAACTTTATAAAAAAAGTTTAAGCTTGGGTTCAGAAAGACAATTTGGAAGTATTTCAACTACTGAACTTCCAAGAGAACTTATGGCTGTTTTAGATGAAAGAGGAAATAAATCTTTAATGGATGTTATAAATGGTTTTGATGAAAAAATTGATACTTTTACACCTCATAAAGAAGAAAGTCTAGTAAAAAGATTAAAAAGATTTTAAAATAAAAGATGATTTAAAAGCATTAATGCTCATAATCATCTTTTTCTTTTGTTATATAATCTCTTGAGCTATTAATAGGTTTAGAAAAATTTATTAATTCTTTGTAATCATCTTCATCTAATCCTCTATGCTCATATAATATGCTAAGCACTGGAGAATTATGTCCATTGGTTTTCGTACATAAATCCTTTAGGACTACTTGCAAGCAAAGCAAAAAAGATATAGAATAGCAAATCCAAAGGTGATGGAAATGAGAATAGGAGCCAACACACAATATGATTTGCAAATACATGTAGTATAACTAACAAAATATCGAAAAAAAATATTAAACGGAAAAGTTAATCAAAGATTAAAGGAATTATTGATGCAAAGGGGTAGTGCAAAAGGAATAACAATAATAAAAGGAAATATACAATCAGAACATGTACATTTATTGTTAGCCATACCATCAACAATGTCAGTAGCACAAGTGATGCAATATTTAAAAGGCAGAAGTTCAAAGAAATTGCAAGAAGAATTCAGTCATTTAAGAAGAATGTACTGGGGTCAACATATGTGGGCGACTGGATATTTCTATATAAGTGTAGGGACGGTAACCAAGGATATAATAGAAGAATATATCATGAATCAAAAAGAAGGGTATGATGATATATTTAAGTCAGATGGTATGCTTTAGCATAGAGTGACTTTCAGTCACCCAACCAAACCCCGTACTTTCAGTGTGGGGTGGTTGATATACAGTGACAGTTGTGTTATATTTATATTAGTACGATGAGTGATAAAGTGAAATTTTTTGATGAAATAAAACCAGTGTTTTTTATTGACAATAAAATGAATAATATATTAAATGATATAATTTGGAGGTGTGTTTTTATATATAAAACTATTGTTATAGGATATTATCCAAAGGCTTCTACTATGTCAAAAAAAGTAGAAGAAAAAAAATAACACTTTTTATTTAATTGATAGGTTAGATACATAAATAGGGTTTAATGTGTTCATATGTTTCTTATTGTTCTAATAGAAGAGAAATATTAATAAATATTCAAAGAAATTGTTAGGAGTAAATATGTATGATTAAGTGGATTAAGAAAAATAGTATTATGTTAATAACAATTTTAATATTTGAAATAATTGCTATAGCATTATTTGTTGCAACAAAAAATTTGTTTTATTTGTTAAATTTTAATTATATAGGGATTTGTATATCAACTGGTATGTATTTAATGTCACATAAAACTAAGTATGCAAGGAATTTTGTACAATTGGCAGTTGGATTATATATGCTTATATATTTGGGTATTATATGTAGAGAAAATATGCAAATCGAAGGTTTTTGGTATTATTTGTTTTTAGGTGTATTTGAAGCCGCAACAATACATTATTTTGTAGCTAAAATAGCAGGACCATTATTCTTTGGTAGAGGTTGGTGTGGCTATGCTTGTTGGACTGGGATGATCCTTGATTTACTACCTTATAAAACTCCTAAGAATGATAGAAAGAAAATTGCTTGGCTTAGATATATTACGTTTTTGTTATCCTTAACATTTGTGGCATTACTATTTATATTTAAAGTAGATAATTTAGAAAATATAATGTTTTGGTCGTTTATTATAGGAAATATTGTGTATTATGTTTTAGGAATACTACTTGCTTTTATATTTAAAGATAATAGGGCTTTTTGTAAATACATATGTCCTATAACTATTTTTTTAAAACCTGCAAGTTATTTTTCTTATTTAAGAGTTAAGTGTGATCATAATAAGTGTATTAATTGTCATAAATGTATAAGAAGTTGTCCAATGAATGTAGATATGTTAGATGATTCAAGAAAAAGAAAGAATGGGACTGAATGTATACTTTGTTGTAATTGTATTAAAGAGTGTCCTAAACATGCTCTTGATTTAAAATAACTTTAATTACTGCTAAGCTTAATATTGTCCACGCTTTTGTGTCTATATATCTATACTAACACCAATGTCACATAAATTTGTTTGTTTCTTTCTTTGAAGTTCTTTTCTAAGCTTTGCTATATCATTAATTATTTATTCTATTTTCATAAATTCACTTCTTTCACGTTAATTATTATGTCATCTATTACTTATGAAGACTTTATTATTAGGTAAAATATTAGGGAAATTATTAGGAAATTAGCAAAAAAACAATAATGATTTATTACGACATTTCTTGTGACATTTCTTACGACATGGTACTATTATATATAGAAGTAACAGATAAATAGTAATTTGTTAAATAGATTGGAGATGTAATTATGGCTTTTGATTACAAAAAAGAATATAAGGAATTTTATATGCCAAAGAATAAACCTAGTATTATAGAAATTCCTAAAATGAATTATATTGCAGTAAAAGGAACAGGGAATCCTAACGAAGAAAATGGAGATTATCAAAATACAATAGGATTATTATATGGTGTTGCCTATACAATAAAAATGAGTTACAAAGGAACTCATAAAATAGAAGGTTTTTTTGAATATGTTGTTCCACCACTTGAAGGATTTTGGTGGCAAGATGGATTAAAAGGCAGCATTGATTATAATAATAAAAATACTATGCACTTTATATCTATTATTAGATTACCAGATTTTGTAACTAAAGATGATTTCGAGTGGGCTACCCAAGAAGCAACAAAAAAGAAGAAACAAGATTTTTCGAGAGTTGAGTTTTTAACTTATGATGAAGGTCTATGTGTTCAATGTATGCACATTGGTAGTTATGATGACGAGCCAATAACAGTTGAGTTAATGCATAATTTTGCAAAAGAAAATGGATATGAATTAGATATAACGAATACAAGATTACATCACGAAATATATTTAAGCGACCCAAGAAAATGTGATGTAAGTAAATTAAAGACAGTTATAAGACACCCTATTAAAAAAATAAAGTAAAGTATAAATTACAATTTAGTAATTAGTTAGAAAAATAGTAATTTGTTGAAATGATTGGAGGAATGGGTATGAAAAATAAAAATGTATTATTTGCAGTATTAGGTATAATTGTATTAGTAGTGTTAGTGATAGGAGTTTTTTATCATTTTAGAGA
>CAKOMI010000023.1 GCA_934096605.1 uncultured Bacilli bacterium | reverse complement strand
GATAAATTTAAAGTTAAACAAGATAAATTATATAAATCAGACTTTGATAATTTTTTAAATGAAACAAGAATGATAGAAAATGGAAGTGATAAATAATGAATATGTATCAAAAAAGAGAAATGAGACAAGAAAAGAAAAGAGAAGTGAAAAAAATGAATAATAATTATGGTAAACAAATTGAATGGTTTCCGGGCCACATGGCTAAAACTAGAAGATTAATTGGTGAAAAATATCCTCTTATAGATATTGTTTATGAGGTAGTAGATGCAAGAATTCCTTTTTCATCAAAGATTAAAGATATTTATAATATCATTGGTAATAAACCTAAGATTATCATCATGACTAAGAAGGATTTATGTGATATTAAAGTTACTGAAAACTGGATTAAATATTATGAAAGCCTAGGTAATCATGTTTTATTAGTTGATCTAAATAATACTAATGACTATGAAAAGATTATATCCCTTACTCATGAATTAATGGCACCAGTACAAGCTAAAAGAATAGATAAAGGTATGAAAGAAAAAGAGATTAGAGCTTTAGTAGTAGGCATCCCAAATGTTGGTAAAAGTACGCTTATTAATCGTATGTGTAAACGAAAAGTGGCGGGTGTAGCTAATAATCCTGGTGTTACTAAAAATCTTACTTGGTTAAGAACTCATAGTGATATTCTTCTTCTAGATACACCAGGTATCTTATGGCCTAAATTAGAAGGTGAAGTAGCTTTAAACCTTGCAGCTTTTACCGCTATTAAACAAGAAATATTACCCCATGATGAAGTTGCTGTCTACATATTAAAAAAATTATCTAGTTGCTATCCTAAAATTTTAAAAGAGGTATACAATTTAGATGAGGTAACCGATGAGAATATCATGGAAGCCTATGAGATAATTGGTAAAAGTATCGGAGCTATAAAAGGTGGCGAGGTTGACTATGATCGTGTATCAATAAAAATAATTAATGATATCAAGACTGAAAAAATAAAGGGAGTAACATTTGATCAAAGATGAAAAAAAGTGAATTAGAAAATATTGATAACTTAAAATACGAAAAAGACCTTTACGCTCGAGGATACAACTTAATTGTCGGTTGTGATGAAGCCGGCCGTGGTCCCTTAGTTGGTCCAGTAGTAGCAGGAGCTGTCATTCTGCCTAAAAATTACTCCTTAAAAGGCCTTACAGATTCCAAAAAACTTAGTGAGAAAAAAAGAGAAGAATATTTTGAAATAATCAAGAGTGAAGCAATATGTGTTGGTGTTGGTATAGTAAGTAATAAAGAAATTGATGAAATAAATATCTATGAAGCCAGCCGTTTAGCTATGAAAAGGGCTATTATAGATATGCATCATGCTTATGATTATGTCCTAACTGACGCTATGCCTATTAATGATTTAGAGGTGCCTGTAACACCTATTATTAAAGGAGATTTACTATCAATTACTATTGCCGCAGCTAGTGTCATAGCCAAAGTTACAAGAGACCATATTTTATATGATTTAGATAGATTATATCCAGAATATGAGTTTGCCCGCCATAAAGGCTATCCAACTAAAAGACATCTTGAATTGTTAAGACTTTACGGTCCTACTAGTGATTACCGGTTTACATATAAGCCTGTTCGTGATTTAATAGAAAAAGGTGATGTTGATGAAAAAACTAGGTAATAAAGACTATTGGTGTGAAATCTTCTTTCTTTTTTCTTTTATTTTTGGAATTGAGTTAATCTTTCGGGCTGTGTCATCATTTAATATTTTTGATTATGCAACCTTAAGAATAATGTTATCATCTTTATTTCTTGCTATAATTATTGAATTTCTTATTTCCTTCATTAAAAAAAAGCAAAAAAGAGAAAATGCTATCTTTCTTGTTTTGCTTGTCGTATCATTATATTCTTGGTTGCAAGCAGGATTTAGAAATTTCTTAGGTGTTTATGTTTCTGTTGGTACTTCTAGTCAAGCCCATGCCGTTATGTCTTACGTTAAAGAATTTTTGGCTAGTTACAAACCTGTTTATTACTTTATTTGGGTGCCTCTTGTAATATTTTTAATTTATTTACGGTCACCTAAAAAATGGGATAAAAAAAGAAAAAAAAGAATTCATACTAAGACAAGAGTAACTTCTCTTGTTGCGGCCTTCATCGTAGCTATCATATACATGAGTAGTATTTATTTAGAATTTATGCAAAATCCTATTCAAATGATTCCTAATAGTACTTTGTTATTTTCACCAACTAATTCTTCTATCGCTATTAATCAATTTGGAACAAGTGTTTTTGGTATTCTTGATGTAAAAAGTGTTATGTTGCCTCGTATGGTAATAAATACTAAAAGTAATTATGAAGAAAAAGATACTGAAGATATAACCAGCGAGTTATTAAAAGAAATCATAAGTGAAGAAACAGACCCTATAATGAATTCTTTAAATGAGTATTTTTTAAATCAAAAAACTCATGAAGATAACGAATATACAGGCCTATTTGCTGGTAAAAATATTATAGTTATTATGCTAGAATCTGTAAATAATATTATTGAACATGAAGAATATTATCCTAACTTTAGTAAAATCTTGAAACACTCATGGTATTATAAAAATCACTACAGTCCAAGAAACTCTTGTGCTACTGGCGATAATGAGTTTAGTGGTATGACCTCACTTTATGCTCTAAACACATCATGTACGACTAACACTTACCCAGAAAACAAATATTTCACATCCATTTTCAATCGCTTTAGAGATGCTGGTTACACGACTAGTAGTTATCACGATTATGACTCAACATTTTATAAAAGAGACATTTATCATATTAATATGGGTAGTGAAAAATATTATGATGCCAATGATTTATCAATTTATTTAGATCCAACAACAACAATTGAATGGCCTAGCGATGAAGAATTTATTGAAAAATCTAGTGAGATATTTAGTAAAACATCACCATTTATGGCTTGGCTTACTACTGTAACTCCTCATCAGCCTTACGATGGTGATAGTACTCAGAGTGATAAATATTTTGATTTATTTAGTGATACTAATTATCCCGACACTCTAAAAAGATATATGTCTAAATTAAAGGTAACAGATGATGCCTTAGGTAAGTTGCTAACTATTTTAGAGAGTAAAGGTATATTAGATGATACAGTGATTGTTTTGTATGGTGATCATTATCCATATGGCCTTGCTGATGAAGAGGTTGGTATGGCAGTCGATTACGACGTTGATGATTTTAATGAAATAGAACATACACCATTTGTAATCTATAATAGTAAATTGGAACCACATGTATATTATGAAAAAACAAGTTACATAAACCTAATGCCAACAATAGCCAATCTTTTTGGCTTAGATTATGACAGTAGATTCTATATGGGTGAAGACTTATTTGCAGGAAATTTTTCTAATCGTGTTGTCTTTGCCGACTCCTCTTGGGAAGATAATGTAGCTCGGTATAATGCTTCAAGCGGTGTAGTAACTTATCTAAGCGATAAAAGATACACAACTAAAGAACTCCAAAGTATTAATAAAACAATTTATGAAAAGAAAGAAATGAGCAAACTAGCTATTACCAATAATTATTTTGAATACTTAGAAAATAAATTAAAAGAAAAAACTAAAGAAAGGGAAGAGAAAAATGAAAAAACTAATGATCGTGGAATCTCCTCACAAGAGTAAAACAATAGCCGCCTTTTTAGGTAAAGATTATAAAGTGGTTTCTAGTAAAGGCCATATTATGGATTTAGCAACCACTGGTAAATTTGGCTTAGGGGTAGATGTCGATAATGACTTTAAAGCAAGTTATGTCCCTATTAAAGGGAAAAAAAGTTTAATTACTGAACTTAAAAAAGACGTTAAAAATGCAAGTCTTGTTTATCTTGCTACCGACCCTGACCGTGAAGGAGAAGCAATATCATGGCATTTAAAAGAAAGCTTAGGCATTAAAGATGATGACTATGTACGTGTAACATTCAATGAAATAACTAAAGGTGTTGTCCTAAATGCTATTGAAAATCCAAGAAAAATCGATGATAACCTAGTAAAAAGTCAAGAAACAAGGAGAATTTTAGATCGCATTATTGGTTTTAGATTAAGTAAATTAATGCAAAGTAAAACTGGTGGCAAAAGTGCTGGTCGTGTCCAAAGTGTTGCTCTAAAACTAATTGTTGATCGAGAAAGAAAAATTGCTGCCTTTACACCAGAAGAATATTGGACTATTGATGCTTTGTTTACAGATTTTAAGGCTACCTTGGAAAAATATCAAAATAAAAAAATTGAAATAAAAGGTGAGAAACAAGCAAGTGATATAGTTGCTTCTTTATCTAAGGCTTTCAAAATTGCGGACGTAGAATCAAAAGAAACCAAAAGGGCTAGTAAACCAGTATTCAAAACGACAACTATGCAAACAATGGCTTCTAATAAACTTGGTTTTGCTTCATCAAGAACTATGCGTATTGCTCAAAAATTATACGAAGGTGTTGAACTTGAAAATAAAGAAAGCATCGGTTTAATTACCTACATGCGTACTGATTCTGAACGTGTATCACCAGAATTTGTACATGAAACTAAAGAATATATTGAAAAAAAATATGGTAAAGAATATGTTGGTAGTGTAAAAGCACCTAAGAAAAAAGAAAATATTCAAGATGCTCATGAAGGTATTAGACCAACTAGTATCAAAAGAACGCCAGAAAGCATTAAAGCTTACTTAACACCAGAAGAATACAAACTGTATCATATGATTTACTACCGAGCCCTAGCAAGCCTTATGGCTCCATCTGGTCTTATTAATACGACAGTTAAACTATTAAACAATGACTATGAATTTAAATCTACTGGTTCTGTTTTAAAGTTTGATGGTTATTTAAAAGTATATGCTTCTTATGAAGAACAAAAAGATACAATCTTGCCAGACTTTGCTAACTACAAAAGTGACGTTGTGGTGGCAAATGATATTGTGAAAGAACAACATTTTACTAAACCAGAGCCAAGATTTACAGAAGGTTCTTTAATTAAAGAAATGGAATCTCTTGGTATTGGTAGACCTAGTACATATGCACCTACTATCGCGGTTTTAAAAGAAAGAAGTTATATAGTTGTTGAAGATAAAAAACTAGTACCAACCGAAATTGGAATTGAAACAACTGATAAACTACAAGAATTTTTTAGTAATATTGTTAATGTTAAATATACAGCTGATATGGAAAATGACTTAGACTTAATCGCTGAAGATAAAAAAGACAATATCAAAGTTTTAAAGAATTTCTATGATGAATTTGAACCAATGGTAGAAGATGCCTTTAAAAACATGGAGAAAAAAGCAGCTGAAGAGGTTGGTGAAAATTGCCCAGAATGTGGGAGCCCTCTTGTTAAAAGGCGTGGCAAATTTGGTGAGTTTGTCGCATGTAGTAATTATCCAAATTGCAAGTATATTAAAAAAGATGAACCTAAAGTAACTGCTATTATGCCATGTCCAAAATGTGCTGGCACTATCGTTGAAAAGAAAACTCGTAAAGGCAAAATTTTCTATGGCTGTAACAATTATCCAAAATGTGACTTTGCTAGTTGGGATAAGCCAATTGAAAAAAAGTGCCCAAATTGTAATGGCACTTTACTTGAAAGCAAAAAACATACTATTTATTGTATGAATTGTGATTACAAAGAAGAATAACTATTGTTTATTATCTTCTTTTTTTATTGTAATCAATTCATTTGGCGTACAGTTTAAATAAGTACAAAACTCTTCTAAGTATTTAAAAGAAATAGAACTAGTTTCGCCTCTAATTATTCTATTTAAGTTTCTAGAAGTTATATTCATTTTTAAACATAACCAATATTTAGATTTTCCTTCTTTTTCTAACATTTCTTTAATATTCAATTTAATCATCTTTTCTTCACCAATAAAATTGTATTAAACATATTACCCAAAAATAAGATACTTGCATTACCCTTATATTTTTGCTAAACTAAATTTATAGATAGGGTGGTCACATGAGATTAAAGAAATTTAAAGTGTCAAACAATAAAAGAAAGATAATAGTAACTATGATAATTTTAAGTGTTTTAGTGTTATCAAGTATATATTTATATAGTTCATTTGCTGTGTTTACAGAAGAAAAACATTTTAACGTGATAAATGGTGAAATAGGTGATCCAGGTGATATCTACTTTGCTTATTATGTAGATGGCGAAATAACAAGGAGTATGCCTAGTCAAAATACCGGTTACACATTAGATACAGAAAAAAGTAATTGCACGAATGGTGTTACGCCTAACTGGAACAATGCAACATGGACGTTCGAGGCTAATTATAGTAATTATAATGCTACTGATTATACAAGAACAAAATGCAACTTGTATTTTGAGAAGACTAGTAAAATAGTTAGTACGGCCCTTGGTAATATCGATGTGAATACATATACTCCAGATTTCACTAAAAGTGCGTGTGATGACTCTACTTGTGAATCACATGAAAAAGGAATATATGAAACTACTGATGACAATGGCACAAGTTATTATTACCGAGGTAGTGTAGAAAATAACTATGTTAAGTTTGCAGGGTACTACTGGCGTATTATTCGCATTAATGGTAATGGCAGTATCAGAATGATATATGATGGCACAGTAGCCCATGATAATGGTGAACAAAGTGAAGATAGATATTTTGTAAGAAGTCCATTTAATCCCAGTAGTAACGATAACATGTATGTCGGCTATATGTATACAAGTGGTAACGCCCATGGTAATAGTACAAGCTCAATCATTAAAACGGCTAATGATAATTTTTTTAATACTAAGCTTACTACCTATACCAATTATTTAGATTACAACGCCGGTTTTTGTGGCGATAGAAGTACCTTAAATGTTCAAGAAGGTGTAGGAACAAATAGTGCTATAACATATTATGCAGGTAACACAAGGTTTCAAAGAGGTACTCCTAGCATCAAGTGTCCAGATAGTTTAGATTATTATACGGTATCTAATGCATCAACTGGTAACAAGGCTTTAACATATCCTGTTGGGTTAGTTACTTTAGATGAAATTGTTTTGGCAGGGAATGCTTCTACATATTATGATAGAAAGCAATGGGCTACACCTAGCTATAACAGCTTTTTGATGGGGGGACCAGGCTTTTGGATAATGACTCCGTCAGGTTTCTTCTACCTTTTTGGTTTTCAGCAAGCTTTAGCAATGGGATATGAAATCGGGGCAGTTGGTGAAATTGGTGAGACGTATACAAATCTTGCTAGTGGCCTAAGACCAGTAATAAATTTAAAAAGCACCTTAAAATTTACGGGTGGTGGTACTAAAGAAAGCCCTTACATACCAAGCTTATAGAAAATAATAAAAATACTTTTTTATTTCAAGAAATCTAAAAATTATTGACAGTTTCCTAAGGCCTTTATATAATGAATCCAGTGGAGGTTAGTATTTATGAATAAGTATTTTAGTTTTCTTTCTTTTTTATTAATCTTTTTTTTGTTTCCTATAACAGCTCATGCCTTACCAAGTAATTATGATATTGATTCATTGGCTATTGATGCTTATATAGAGAATAATGGTGATATAAAAATAGAAGAATGGCTAACAATTGGTGGTACATTTCATAATTATCAAACAGAAATAACCTATAAAGATAGTCGACTAGAAAGTCATGAGAAAATAGATTTAACTAAGGATGCTATTTATAATGCACTTGGCTTAGAAGACGTGTCTGTAGGCTTTAGTAAAATTGAAGAAAATACCCTTGATACACCTGTTAAAGATTTAAAATACACCATGTTTACCAAAGTTTTCTATGAACAAGATGCCATATCAGGTAACTATTTAGAAGCAAGTACTCAAAATGGTAAAAACTATAAACTATTTTACGAAGCCAAAAATGAAAAAACAGTTCTTTTTTTTACCTATACCTTAAAAGACGTTGTTGTCTTACATGAAGATATCGCGGAAATCTATTTTCCTTTTATTAATGATAAAATTGACGACAAGATAAATGAAGCTACTATAAATGTCTATTTGCCAGCCAAAAGCGATGGAAACAAATTACATACTTGGTTACATGGCGATATAACTGGTAAAATATCAATTACTGATAATAAAATCACTGCCAAAATAAACAAACTAGCTAGTAATAACCAAATCAAACTCCGAATAACCATGGATAAAAAACTTATAAATAATATAAATACCTCTAAATTAAGTCATCAAAATAGCCTTACTAGCATTATTGATCTAGAAGAAGAAAGAACTAGAATTGAAAATAAAGAAAATGAAAACTTAAAAAAAATAAACTATGTTGTCAGTACAATTTGTAAAATTCATCTTGCTATTATAATTATAAGTTGGCTTTGCATTACAATTGATTATCAAAAAAGAAACAAAATATCTAGTGTTAAGAAAATAAAACCAGAAATTAATAATTCTTTAGAAGCTATAGAATTTTTACTATATCACAAAATAACAATCAATACTTTTATTTCATCAATATTAAATTTAATAAATAAAAAGAATATTTTAGTTAAAGAAGAAAAGGGTGAGTTAGTATTTACTTTACTAAACAAAAAAGGCCTTACTGATACCGAAGAATTATTAATCAATATTTTATTTATAAATGCTAAAAATAACAAAACAACTCTTAATGACTTAAATAATTACGCTAGTAAAAAAGAAACCGAAAATCGTTTCATTAAAATAACAAATAGTTGGTTTAGACAAGTAACCAAAAAGGCCTTAAGAAAAAAATACTTTGAAAACAATGGTTTACCAATTATTTGGTCAATATTTTCTATTTTAATTGAAATATTCATCTTACTGGCAACATTCTACTTTAATGCTAGTCCAATTTTTGCCTTTGCTAATTTAATTTTAAGTATTATCTTACTTATCTTTAGTTTAAATATTAAAAAAAGAACAGTCGAGTCCAATAATGAATATGTTAAATGGCTTGGTTATAAAAATTACTTAGAAGAGTTAAATTCCTTGGAAAATGAAAGCCTATCAGTCAATGATATTCACGCTCTTTTAATTACTAGTGTTATATTAGAAAATGCTAATGACATAGAAAAAAAACTAATAACGAGAGAATGTGATGACAACTGGTTAAAAATAAAACTTGCCAGCACCTTATATAATAATCCAACACTAAAGAAAATCTTTAAATCTGCTTAAAAGTGGATTTTTTTTCTTGACTTTTTCTTCTGGGGGGGGGTTATAATGATGACATATATTAGAATAGAGGTATTGATTATGAATAATAAAAAGAATTGGTCAAAGATATTATTAGTACTTGGAGTAGTAATAGGGTTATTAGGATTAAGTTATGCTTTATGGTTAGTAACATTTAGTAGTACAAATAATAATACAATTACAGCAACATGCTTTAATGTATCTTTTACAGATCAAAATAATATTAGTATTGAAAAAGCCTATCCTTTATTAGATGAAGAAGGAAAGAAATTAACACCTTATGAATTTACAATAACTAACAACTGTGATACATACGTTAAATATGATATTAACTTAGAAATATTAAATAATTCAACATTAACAAATATGGATTACATAAAATTAATGTTAGATGATGAAACACCATCTTTAGTATCAAGTTATGATGTAACAACAAAAACACTTAGTAATGCAAGTACAGCTTATAAAATAAAAACAAGTTATTTAGATGCTAAAGAAAGTAAAACATATAATTTAAGATTATGGTTAGATGAAAATGTTACCGGTGAAACAGAAGGTGTCCAAAACAATACCTTTACCTCAAAAATAACGGTTAATGCAAGTTATGTAGAGAAAATTGCTCCAGATGTTACTAAATATATAACTACATTGGCAACAACCGATACAACAAATTTAGCAACGGATGATTATGGTAATGTTAGGTATATTGGACAAAATCCCCATAACTATATCAGTATCAATGGTGATATGTGGCGTATCATAGGTGTCATGAAAGATATAGATGATGGCAATGGTATCAAAAGTGACCTTGTTAAAATAATAAGGGCTGATACAATTGGTGGATATTCATGGGATACTAGTGCTAGTAGCGTAAATAATGGCAACGGGGTTAACGAATGGAGTGAGTCAGACTTAATGAAATTATTAAATCCGGGTTATGAAAGTGAGTCAGTAGGTGGGTCATTATACTGGAATGGTGGTGCTGGTACATGTTATACATCTGATGCGTTAACAACAACATCGTGTGATTTTAGTAAGAAGTCAATAAATAAACAAACCAAAAGATTATTAATTCCTATAGTTTGGAACACAGGTGCAGTGTCTACCGTAGAAAAAAACGTTAAAGAGTTTTATGAAGGCGAACGTAGTAATCAAAGCAGCAAAATCTGCTCAAGCGGGTATTGGTGTAATGATACAGTAGAAAGAAAAACAACGTGGAAAGGATTAATTGGGTTAATATATGCGAGTGATTATGGATATGCCACAAGTGGAGGTAGTACAACAGACCGAGTAACATGTTTAAATACAAATTTATCAAATTGGGAAGATAGCAATGTAAGTGATTGCAAAAATAATGACTGGTTAAGTGTATATACGTGGACTATAACTCCTCAAGTTGATTTAGGCCCAAACATTAGTACTGCTTATTATGCTTTTAGTATTCAAGCAGCAAGCTTTAATACTCAAGGGGAGAGTATTGGTGGGGAGGTAATTCATTTTCGTGCATCTATAAACAACTCTGTTATACCATCTGCTTACTTAAAATCATCAGTTAAAATAGTATCGGGTACAGGTTTGCAAGAAGACCCCTTTGTTCTATCCCTTTAATTCAATTTTTTATCTTTAATAAATTCCTTTAAGAGCTTAGTTAAAGCTCTTTTTTCAATTCTAGAAACATATGATCTTGATATATGCATTTCACTAGCAATCTCATTTTGTGTTTGTTCCTTTTGATTCATTAAACCATATCTTTTTGCTAATATTTCCTTTTCTCTATAATTTAACTTTTGCATATAATTATTAACTAAAAATAAATTATCTTTCGTTTGTAAATAATTAGATATATCTTTATTGTTATCTTTTATTATTTCCATTAACCTTATCTCATTACCATCTTTATCATAACCAACCGCATCATTTAAACTAACAGTCCTAACATTCTCCCCCTTAACGCTTCTAAAATACATAAGTATCTCATTTTGAATACACTTAGCAATATATGTAGTAAGTTTAATATCCTTATCAAACTTATAAGTGTCGACCCCTTTTATTAACCCAATCGTCCCAATGCTAATTAAATCATCTGTATCATAATCCTTTGTTTCAAATTTTTTTACAATATGCGCGACTAATCTTAAATTATGTTCAATTAAAGTATTTCTAGCTTGTTCATCACCTTGCCTTAATCCTTCTAAACACTTTTCTTCTTCCTCTTTACTTAATGGTTCAGGAAACACATTATTAGAGTAACTCCCAGTAAAAAATAGCATATTTTGCAATAATGATAATAAAAACATAATCCACATCCTTTATAAAATATTATGAATTAATCTTTTCAATAATACATAAAAGTGATAGAATACATTTACACAAAGGGTGGTTTATATGGAAGAGTTAACGAAAGAAGAGTTAGTTCAAAAACTCCAAGAATTACAAAATATAAAAAAAGTTCAATGGCAAAGATCTTTAAAAGATGGTTTTTATTGCATGACAAGTCTTTTATTTTTAGCTAATGCCTTTGTAACAGATTATCTATCTTTAGAAATGTATTTACAATGTCTAAATTATTACTTACCTCTTTTATTAACAGGTAGCATAGGGATAGGTTATATCCTTCAAAGAAAACCAAATAAAAATATCGATTTAAATATTAACGAATTAAAAAAACAATCTCTTAATAGTTCGGATCAAGATAAAACTCTAAAGCTTAAATAATTTATGTTTGTTTAATGACTTTTTAACATAAATCTGATAAACTTAAATAGGGAGTGTGATTACATGGATGATTTAAGACCAGATATTTACAAACCAAGTATTTATGATATTAATTATGAAGAATTAAAAACTAGAGGAATTAAATGCTTAATTTTTGATTTAGATAATACTTTAGCTACGATGGATATGGAAATTCCTAGTAAAAAAATAATGGACTTTTTTCTATATTTAGAAGAACTTGGCTTCAAATTAATAATTTTATCTAATGCCTCTAAAAAAAGAGTAGCTCCATTTAAAGAAAAATGTAATGTTGATAGTGCATATAAGAGTATGAAACCTTTTAAAAGAAAATATAATAAAATTCTTGCTCTTTATGCTTATAAAGATACCGAGGTTGCCTGTATTGGCGATCAATTACTTACCGATATATTGGGGGCTAATAAAATGGGATTTACAAGTATTTTAGTTAACCAAATGAGTAAGAAAGAAAAATTTGCAACTAAAATAAACCGTAAAATTGAAAGTATAATATATAAACGCTTTTTAAAAAGAGGTATATTTAGGAAGGGGGAATATTATGATTAAACGTTGTCTTGGCTGTGGCACTATTTTACAAAGTGAAGATAAATTTAGTCCTGGCTATACCTTAGATATAAATAAAGATTATTGCATGCGTTGCTTTAGACTAACTCACTATAATGAAAAGACACGTGTTTTAGTTCATAATGATATTAAAGAAATTAAAAGTATTGTAAATACCAAAAAAGGTCTTACTTTTTACTTTGTTGACTTTTTAAATATCAGTAGGGAAACACTTGAGTATTATAATGATATCAAAGGGGAAAAATGTCTTGTTATAAGTAAAAGTGATACAATACCTAAAAGTATTTACATTGAAAGAATTAGAGAATGGTTAAAAACTAACTTTAATATTCATGAAAGTATTTTGTTTATTAGAAAGAATAGTCGTAGTAGTGTCAAAAAAATTATGGATATTATGGAGCATAACAATAATCGCATCTTTTATTTTCTAGGTGTTACGAATGCTGGAAAAAGCACATTTATTAATGACCTTTTAGACACCTTAGAAGAAAGTGATCGCCACATAACTGTTAGTGAAATGCCTAATACTACGGTTGACTTTATCGAAATAAACTTAAGTATCGGTACTATCTATGATACAGCAGGTCTTTCTTATAACTATTTAGAAGTGCCTTTTGAAGATTTAGAAATGCTTAATCTAAAAAAAGAAATAAAACCACTTACTTATCAGTTAATGAGTGGAGAAGGCCTAATCATTGAGCCTATCTTTAGAGTAGAAGCCGTAAGTAAATGTAACCTAACTTGGTTTGCTAGCAGTAACTTATCTATAACTCGTGTTTATGGTAAAAGTGATCGCCTAAAAGACAAAAAAGTTACTATTAATATAGATATTCCATCTAATATCCTAATTAAAGGGGTAGGTTTCTTCTATATAAAAGATAAGACAACAATAAATATTTATAATATTAACAAAGAATATATTGAGGTTATGCCTTCTTATATGGGAGTATGTAATGACAAAGATTAGAGTGATGGATGAAAATTTAGCCAATAAAATTGCCGCGGGTGAAGTAGTTGAAAAATGTAGCTCCATCGTTAAAGAACTATGTGAAAATAGTATTGATGCTCATGCTAAAAAAATAATAATTAATTTAAGTGAAGGTGGCAAAAAGAAAATTGAAGTTATTGATGATGGAATAGGTATGAGTAAAGAGGATGCTTCTCTTGCTTTTATGCGTCATGCGACTAGTAAAATATATAAAGATGATGATTTGTTTTTTATTGATACATTGGGATTTCGCGGTGAAGCTTTACCATCAATTGCCAGTGTTTCTAAAACTAATCTAATTACTAGTGATGGTGGGTTAGGCACACATATTGTAATTGAAGGTGGCAAAAAGGTCTTAGAAGAATCTAGTGATGCTAGAGTAGGAACAAGTATTACTGTTACTAATCTCTTTTATAATACGCCTGCTCGTCTTAAATATTTAAAAAGTGAACAATATGAACTAGCTAACTGTGTTTCTTTTGTTGAAAAACTTGCCTTATCGCATCCAGAAATTGCTTTTTCTCTTACGAATGACAATACTACATTGGTTATGACTAGTGGTAGTAATAATATGCTAAAGACTATTCATGAAATATATGGCTTAAGTGTTTCAAAAAGAATGCTTGAAATTCGGGCAAGTAACGATGACTTTGATTTGTTTGGTTATGTTTGTAAACCAGAAATTCTAAAAAGTAATCGTAATCACATGATTGTTATTGTTAATGACCGAATAATTAGAAATAACGAGATTAACCGGGCGATTAATGATGCTTACTATACCTATAAACCAGATATTAAATATCCTATTGTTGTTTTAAAAATTAATACTGACCCGACTCTTGTTGATGTAAATATTCATCCGACTAAACAAGATATTAAATTATCAAAGATGGACGTTTTATATGATTTGATTGTTAAGACTATTAAGAGTGCTTTATATAAAGCCTTACTAATTCCGGATGCCGTAGAACGGTTACCAGAATCTAATCAGATTAAAAATGAGGTTATGACTGATATCATTAAAGAAACAGAAAGTGAGTATAAAGTAGAAAATGCCCAAGCTACATTTGACTTTGCAGCGAGTGTGAGTAATGATACACAAGAAGAAGTTATAAATGTTAACCCAGAGATGAAAAAACTAAAACTTTATCCTGTAGGACTAGCCCATGGCACTTACATTATTGCTGAAAATGAAACAGGTGTTTTCTTAATCGATCAACATGCAGCTCAAGAAAGAGTCAATTATGAACGGAACATGGCTGCCTTAAAAAGCCATACATTTCATCAAACTAATTTGCTTTTTCCAATTACTATTGAACTTTCTGGAAGTGAATTTTTAGCTGTTCAAAAAGAAATTCCTCACTTAAATGAAATAGGCTTTGATATAGCCCCTTTTGGGATGAATACTATTATTGTAAAAGCTCATCCAACGTGGCTTAGATCTGGCTATGAAGAAGAAAGTATTAGAAAAATAATTGATTTAATAGTTAGTGGGGTAACAAGTATTGACCCCGTTAAATTTAATGAAAGTATCGCGATAACTCTAGCATGTAAAATGAGTATTAAAGCCAATATGCGTATTTCGCATGAAGCCCAAGAAGAACTTTTAGATGAACTTTGTGCGTGTGATAACCCATATAACTGTCCGCATGGAAGACCTACTATTATTAAATTTAGCATTTATGATTTAGAAAGAATGTTTAAAAGAAGTATGAATTAAGGAGGTATCTGATGATTTTAGCCATTGTTGGTCCCACAGGGGTCGGTAAAACAAAATTAAGCATTGAACTAGCCAAAAAATATAATGCCATTATTATTAACTGTGACGCGATGCAAGTTTATAAGGATTTAAATATTGGCACGGCTAAAATAAAAGAAAGTGAAAAAGAAGGTATCAAACACTATCTTTTTGATATTGTAAGTCCTGATACTTTTTATACAGTTTGTGATTATCAAAAAGATGCTAGAAAGATTATAGAAGAAAATATTGCTAAAAATATTATCTTTGTCGGTGGCACTGGTCTTTACTTAAAAGCTTGTCTATATGACTACCAATTTTCAGCTGATAACTTTAATAATGACTATGCTAATTATTCAAATGCCGAACTACTTAATATGTGTAAAAAAATAGATGCATCATGTTCTATTCATGTTAATAATCGGGTTCGTTTAATAAGATTTCTAAATAGGGGAACCAAGCCTGTTACTAATTCTAAAGAATTATATAAATCTTTAATAATTGGTCTTACTACTGATAGAGATACACTTTATAAGAAAATAGATGCCAGGGTAGATAGTATGTTAAAAGAAGGATTAGAAAGCGAGGCAGAATCTTTATATACCAAATGGGGTGAAACAAAGGCATTAAAAACTGCTATTGGTTATAAAGAATTAATTGCTTACTTTAAAGGGGACATATCTAAAGAAGAAGCTATTAATAATATTAAAAAAAATTCTCGCCATTACGCTAAAAGACAATACACCTTCTTTAATCATCAATTACCAGTTCATTGGTATAACGTAAACTACGAAAACTTTAACGAAACAATAGATAAAGTAAGTGAGTATATTGATGAATACTTAAAAAGACAGTAATTTTAATCTGTCTTTTCTTTTAGCTCTCTATAAATACTATCTTTAAAGTTATGCTCAACGACTACCACCTCACCACTATCGGCTTCTTTTAATTGTTTAGTTGTTATTAAAAAATATTTATGTTGTAAATAATCTGACCCATCAGTACTAACTGGATCATCCCAAGTTAAATCTAAATGTTTCCATTCGTTATCCAGATAAAGGGCATTCCAGACATGTCCTTCTTGTAAGTCATTATCTGGAGTCATCGCCACTTTAAAGTTTGTTATACCCATCTTTTCTAAAAATAAAGCCATTGCATCAGTGTAACCGTTACAAGTCGCATATCCTTCAAATAAAGGCCCATAGGCTGTATAGGAGTGGTATGTACTATTCCCATTATTATTTCTTTCTACATCATATTTGGTATTATTTATAATATAATCATGAATAGTAAGTATTTTATCATAATCACTCATATCACTTGTAATTAACTCACTATACAAAGTATCAACTTTTTCATTAATTAATTTAATTTGTTCCTCGCTATAAATATACTGAATAAAAACATTTATCTCGCCACTTTCACTAATCGAGGTCTTAACATTACTAAAACTATTATAAGGATGCACAAAATTATTTAAATGTGTAAGTAAATTTTGATTTTTACTAAACTCTTTTATATCATCTAAACAATTTGTATATTCTTTTGGACAATAAAAAGTAAATTCTTGCCAACCATGGTTAACAATTGTATAAAAAATATTTTTTAAGTCACCTTTACTAAGTGGGGTAAAATCGGTAGTTTCTTGAACAAATAAAAACTTAGTATCTTTGTGATAATTATTAGTTGGTAAAATTAATGTTTTAGGATCACTCATGACTGTGTTTGCCAAAAATGTTGTTGCTTTATTCCATGTTAAAAGCGTAATCAAAATAAATATTAAACAGATAATCATACAAATTAAAGAGCTTTTATTTTTCATAGTCATCATTCCTAACAACATTCTATCAAAAATGTTGTGTTTTCTGCAATACGGACAACACATTATATGTAAATATTTGCTATATTTGACAAATGTGTGCTAAAATAACACCTAGGAAGTGAATAAAAATGAGTACAGAAGATTTTGATTATGAATTACCAGAAGAGTTAATTGCCCAGACACCTCTTAGTGACAGAACGAGTAGCAAATTACTAGTGATGGACCGAGATACTGGTCTTTTAGAGCATCGTCATTTTAGTAATATCATAGATTATTTAAAAAAAGGCGACGTCTTAGTCTTAAATGACACTAAAGTTATACCTGCTAGGTTAATTGGTGAAAAAGAAAGTACTAAAGCCCATATTGAATTATTACTCTTAAAAGATTTAGGTAGTAATAAATGGGAGTGTTTGTCTAGACCTTTTAAAAGACTCCATATTGATACGGTTATAAGTTTTGGGGCTGGCTTATTAAAAGCCAGAGTTACCGAGAAAAAATCAGAAGGTATCGTTGTTGTTGAATTTTTATATGAAGGCATTTTTTTAGAAATCTTAGATGAGTTAGGAGAGATGCCACTGCCACCTTATATTCATGAGAAATTAATGGATAAAGATCGTTATCAAACGGTGTATGCTAAAAACTTAGGTAGTGCGGCTGCGCCAACTGCTGGACTTCATTTTACAAATGAATTGTTAGAAAAAATAAAGGATAAGGGTGTTATTGTTACCAGTGTTACTTTACATGTTGGTCTTGGAACATTTAGACCAGTGGAGGTGAGTGACGTTACTAAACATCATATGCATAGTGAGTTTTATGAAATGAGTAAAGAAACCGCGGATATTTTAAATAAAGCTAAAGAAGATGGTAGACGTATTATTGCTGTGGGCACCACTTCTACTAGGACATTAGAAACTATTATGCATAAATACCATGAATTTAAGGAGTGTCATGGTAATACCGATATCTTTATTTATCCTGGTTTTGAATTTTTAGGAATAGACTGTTTAATTACTAATTTTCATTTGCCAAAGAGTACTTTAGTTATGCTTGTTAGTGCTTTCTCAAGTAAGGAGTTTATTTTACACGCTTATGAAGTGGCTATAAAAAATAATTATCGTTTTTTCTCTTTTGGTGATGCTATGTTTATTAAGAGAGATTAATGTCTGAGACGATTTTGCATGTTTTTTGGGATGAATTAAAACCGGAATTACAAGAGGGATGCATTATGATAGATGATTGGCATTTTCATATGCAATTTGCAATATTTTATAAGTTAAACAAAGGCATTACTGATACTAATGTGCCAACAACTAATCTAGTTGCTTTAACATTTTTCTTTAATTTCTTACGACGTATTAATATAGTTTCTTTTGATCTGCTATTTCCTGTAGGCATTAATTAAATGCTTATAAAATATATACTAAAAATAGTCTTGGTGAAAGTGTTTTTACTTTATTAAATACACCACTACTACAAGATTTATCCTTGCATGCTAAACTAGAAAATAATTATGATTATTATGAAAACTTATTAGTCAGCATTAATAATTTGAGAACTAATAAAAGAGTATTATGAAAAAAACTACGCATCTATTTTTTATGTGGTGTGTAGTTTTCTTTTTGTATTAATTCAATATCTTCTAATAATTTAAAATCAAAATTTCTCCAGAATTCTAATTCGAGTTTAACGAATTCTTTTAAATATTTAGGGCCAATCTTAAATTCTTCCAAAGCTTTTTTCTCAATGTCTATATTAGCCATCTTATTACCATAGACAAGTTTTATTAACTCAAGATTAGGATCCATACAAAATATCCATAATAAAAACTGATGATCAAATTTTTTCTTAATGTCTTGATCTTTACACATAGCTTCTAAAATGTTATATAGTTTATCTTTTGCAAAAAAGCCATTATCTTGCAAAAATAAAGCCGTTTTATAAATATTATTAACATTATCTTTACTAAAATTTTGGAATCCTTCACTTGTTTTTTTGTTTCTCATTAATTCTTTAAATAAATTATCAGTGTAAACACTAAACATCATAGTTAAGTAACCTCTCTTTCCAAGTTGCTTGTTATTATAAAGTTTTTCTGAATTTTATGCAAGTTATTTTCCTTGGCTATTATTTTATTTTTTGTTATAATTGTAAACAGAAAGAAGGATTACTTTATGGTAGAATACAAATTATTAAAAACAGAGAAAAATACTCATGCAAGACTAGGGGAAATTACATTTAATGGTAAAACTTATGAAACGCCCATGTTTATGCCAGTTGGTACCCAAGCAACAGTTAAAACCCTTAGCCCTGAAGAAATAAAAGAGGTGCATGCCGGTATTATTCTTGCTAATACTTATCATTTATGGTTAAGACCAGGCGATGACGTTGTTCGTGATGCCGGTGGTTTACACAAATTCATGAATTATGATGGACCTATTCTTACTGATTCTGGTGGATTTCAAGTATTCTCCCTTGCACGACCTAAAGATATAACCGAAGAGGGTGTTCATTTTAAAAATCAATATAATGGCGATAAACTATTACTAACACCTGAAAAATCGGTTGCTATTCAAGAAAACTTAGGTAGTGATATCCTTATGAGTTTTGATGAGTGTATAGGATTTCCTGCCACAAGAGAATATGTCAGTCAAAGTGTTGAAAGAACACTTAGATGGGCTAAACGTGGTAAAGACGTTTTTCATCATAATAATCAGATTTTATTTGGTATTGTTCAAGGTGGAAACTATGAAGACCTAAGACGCCATTGCGCTGAAGAATTAGTTAAAATGAATTTTGATGGTTATTCTGTTGGCGGTACCAGTGTTGGGGAAGATAAGAAAACGCAATACCAAATGGTTGAATATTCAACGAAATACTTACCAGAAGATAAAATTCGTTATTTAATGGGAGTAGGAGACCCCATCGACTTAGTTGAAAACGTTATAAGAGGCATTGATATCTTTGATTGTGTTAGTCCGACACGTCTAGCAAGACATGGTCATGCCTTAACAAAATATGGTAAGATAAACATCAAAAATGCTAAATATAAAAGAGATTTTACACCAATTAGTGATGAATGTGATTGCTATGCTTGTAAACATTATACGAAGGCTTATATAAAACATTTAATTAATGCTGATGAAACTTTTGGGGCTCGTCTATTATCAATTCATAATATTCGTTATCTCATTTCTTTAATGGAAGAAATAAGAGAAGCTATTAAAAAGGATCGTATGTTAGAATTTAGAGAGGAATTTATTAAGAATTATTATGGCACAGAAACTAAATAAAGTAATGATTATTTTTACGATTCTTTTAATTCTTTTCTTTATCATTGGGGGGTCAATTTTAAAAGTAATCCAAAAAAATACAGAGCGAAAAACTCTTGTGGCTACTAAAGCTATTACAGAAGGAGCAGAATCTTGCTATTATGACAATGTTTGCAAGGAAGAAATAACGCTAGGTGAACTAATAACTCTTGGCTATGCTAAAGACACAGTAAATCCAAAGACCAACCTTTATTATAGTCATGACTCTAAAATAATAAAAAAAGAAGACTCATTCATCTTTGAAGGAATCTAACTTTGTTTAGAAATACCTATCATACTACCCAAGGTACTAGATAAAATAAGAATAAAGTAATAGATTGTTCTTTCTAAAGAAAATCCTG
>CAKOMI010000022.1 GCA_934096605.1 uncultured Bacilli bacterium | reverse complement strand
AGATGAATTAGAAAAATAAAAAGAGACCTAGTCCTTTAATGGACTAGGTTATCTGATATATTAACTAATAAAACTAAAAAAACTAACAAAAAAGGTAACTATTCGACTTATAAAAATTAAAAAATGTAAAAGTGGTACAAAAAATACTGCTTTTTTATTTAAATTATGAGTTACTAACAATGTTAAAGGATAGTGATTTAAATGCGAAAAGGTATTACAAATGATATGTTTAAACAGTTAGAAGAAATATCTGTTAATTTAGATAAATCATTAGATAAGATTAACGAGCAGTCACTAATCATACATGAACTTAGATTAGAAATTAAAAAATATGAAGAACAATCAAAAAAAGATAAAGAACTTATAAAAAAATTAATTGAAGAAAACGAAAGATTGAAAAATCAAAAAAATAAAAATAGTAATAATTCCAGTAAAATATCTTCAACCAATATGGTTACTCCAAAAAAGAGGACAAGCGCAAATTCATATAACTATCGTTTCAAAACTGGTAATAGTAAAGGCGGTCAATATAATTATCAAGGGTATAATCTGAGCAAAAAAGATGCAGAAAAATTAATTGAAGAAAATAAAATAGAAGTAAGAGAAATTACTCATATAATAAAAGGAGATTCTAAAAAGGAACCATTAGTAAAATATAGATATGAATTAGAAATCAACCCATATATTGAAAGACATATATTTAAGTATGCAGAAAATGTTCAAGAAAATTTACCAAAGGAATTTTATACAGACGTAACGTATGGTAGTAGTATAAAAGCATTATCAATACATTTATGTTATAATGTAATTGCTTAAAATAGATTAAGCGATTTCTTTAGTGTGATATCAAATAATGTATTAAATATTTCTAATGGTACACTTGTAAATTTCGTGAAAGAGTTCAGTAAGAAAATCGAAGCTACAATAGCTAATTTGGAAAATAACTTTTTAAACGGAACTACTGGATATACAGATGAGACAGTAACAAAGTTTGAAAAGCAAAAATTATATGTAAGAAACTATAGTAATGAAGAAAATATAGTTTATAAAGTTCATAAAAATAAAGGACATAAACCAATAAAAGATGACGATTTATTAACAAAATTTTGTGGTGGTATAATAGGTGATCATGACACTGCGTTATATAGTTATGAAAGCAGAAATTATGAGTGTAACATTCATCTTGGTAGATATTTAATGGAGCTTATGGAAAATATACCAGATACAAAATTGCCATTTCTAATGTATGATTTAATATTTAGAATGAATAATACCAGAAAGATAGCTATAGAATATGGTTTAGCAAAATTTTCTGATGATAAAATTAAAGAATACAGAAATGAATATGATGAAATTTTAGAGCTAGCTAAAGAAGAAACCAAGAAAATAAAATCTTCATATTATAGATTAAATAAGGCAAAGCCTTTGTATAATAGACTATTAAAATATAAACAAAATCATTTATATTTTATAGAAGATTTTAGAGTATGAATGTAGCACAAGACTTTGCAAATGTTCTATCAATTATAAAAACATCAATTAAAAGAAAAGTAAACCCGTTTGATTCAATAAAGGATATACTTAATAATAAAATATTATTTGCAAATTAAAAAGAGCAATTTACATAATTACTCTTCGTTTTCGCGTACCATAGTCTGAATAGTTACTAAAAAATAATTTTATTAACTATAAGATTAAGACAAAGCGAGTTTTATTTGTTATAATATTATTAGTTATTAAGCTTCGGGAGGTAATTATGTTAGGATATTTAAGAACTAGTAAAATGTTAACAATTGATTATTTAGAAAATAATAAAACTACTATAGATAATGTGTCATTAAAGGATAGAAAAAACATAAAAATATTATTTATTGATGATGAGGGCTTTGATATTGAACCACTTAGAAAAATTGGATTTTTAGATGTAAATAAAGAATTTGAATATACAAAAATAGATGACTATGAAAAATATGATATTATTTTTTGTGATATAAATGGGATTGGTAAAGAAATAGACGAAAAATATCAAGGCGCAGCCTTAGCTAAAATAATTAAGAACACGTATCCTGATAAAATAGTTATTATTTTTAGTGCTAAACAACAATATTTAGATATGCATGAATATGGTAAGTATGTTGATGAAACTATAGCAAAAAACATTCAAATTTCTGATTTAACAGCTTTACTTGATAAATATATTAAAAAATTATCAGACCCAGTTGAATACTGGAAAGAAGCAAGGAGAAAATTATTATCACAAGGTGTTAGTACAAAAACAGTTAGTGAATTAGAACATTATTATGTTAAATCTTTTAAAGATAAAAAAGGATACATAAATGATATAAAAAAAATAAGTAATGTTATTAGTGTAAGTGATAGTATAGCTATAATTAATGGAATAATTGAAGCAATAAGTGCGTATTTAAATATTAAGAATGGGTAGTAATATTTATGGATAGTTTAGTAATATATGACAAAACAACAAAAGAATTAATATGCAATGATTCTAATAAAATACCAAAAGTATGTAATAAATATTTTTCAGAAAAAAAGTGTTTAGAACATTATAGAAAATGTGAAAATACTACTGGATTACATAAATGTCCTTATGGATTTAGTACTTATTGTGGAAGAAGCAAAATATATACTTGTTTAATATTAAATGGTGATCAATATCATAGAGTAAAAACTAATATAGAAAAATATAATCAAAAAGTTAGTCAGTTTCAAGTGTATAATGAAAATTTTATTACAGATTACATTAATGATATTGAAGAAGTAGAAATGTATAACATTACTTTAAGGGATTGTATTCATGATTTAAGAAATATGGGAGCACAATTTAATTCAATGAGTGAGGAATTTAAAACTGAAAACAAAGAATTAAGTGAAAATAGTGAACCAGCAAAATCATTATTATCAATGTATGAGTTAATTAATTATAGATTAGATATATTAAATGAGATAGAATCTTATGAAAGCGAGAAATATAAAAAAAAATTACATCCTATTTTGATGAAGTTGGTATTACTTTTAAAATATCAAGCGAGAAAAAAAGATGTAGTATTTGATTTATCATCAATACAAAATAATGCACCATTAATTACAAATTATACATATTTAGGATTATATATATTATTAGAAAATTCAGTAAAGCACTCTATTCCTAAAGGAAAAGTTTACATATCATTCGTAGAAAATGAAAAAACGACAAAGGTTATAATAAAAAATACAGGTCAAAAAATAGAAAAAGAAGAAATTAAGTTTTTATGTACAAGAGGTTATCGTGGAAAAAATACTATCAGTAAAGGAACTGGATTAGGTCTTGAAATGGCTAAAAGAATTTTTGAAGAAAATGATTGTATATTTAAAATTGATGTAACTGATAATGGCAAATATTCTGATTTTATTGTATCGGTAGAATTTAATAACAAATAAAAAAAACTGGAGTCTATGGGAGGCATCCAGTATTTTTATGTGATATTATAAACTCATTTCAAAATCATCTTTATCTGTATCATAATCTTCAAATTCTTCTTCATAATTATCATAATCTGTATGATTGTTATCAATTTCAGTAGGTTTATTATCTGATTTAATATTATCATTTAAATTATCTATAACACCAATTATATTATATTATATTATTTAATTTATTTTGAAACATATGAGCATAGGTGTTAAGGGCTTTATCTATTTTAGAATGACCTAGAAATTTAGCAACAAGTGTTATGTCAGCACCATTATTTATAAGTAGCGAAGTACAACTATGCCTAAAATCATGTATTCTTATTTGTTTTATATTTGCTAATTTACAATTTCTAATTTTTCTTCTTCTAATAGCATCATCATCTATCTAAAGGTAAATCTGTATTGAATATAAACCAAGTTTCTTTAAAATTAGTAAACTTTATACAATATTGTTTTAGTTCTTTTAATTCATTTATAACTTCTTTAGGTAAAGGTAAAGTCCTATTACTAGATCTAGTTTTAGGACTTGATATTATATATCTTTTATCTTTTACATTGTCAGATAAACCTTTACTAATAATTAGAGTATTATTTTTAAAATCTATATCATTCAAATTTAATACTCTAATTTCGCCTTTACGAAGTCCACAAAAATATAGAGCTTTAAAGAAACATCTATATTTTAAATCATCTTCAACAGATGGATCTATGTCAAGTTTTTAGACATGTTTTGTGGACAAATTACAATGTAATATAATTGTTATATTTTTGATTTGGAGCTTGATAATTAAGTTTTGAATGAATTCTATGAATGTTATACCATGACTCGGTAAATTCAAATATAGCCATCTTTGCTTGATTAAATGTTTCATAATTATTTGCACTGACTTCTTTTTTTATATTTTGTTCTCTTCTCTGATTTTAGAAAGCTCCTTCTTTAACTTTTGAAGCTCCTTATTAGTTGTAACTGTTCCATCTTCATTTTTTATAGGCAAATAAAGTTTTACCCATTTATAAAGTACTGAACTACTTATGCCATATAAACGTGTAATCTAAGAGACTTTTTTTCTAAGATATAAAGGAGCAATAGTCTTTTTAAAGTCTTCATCATATGTTTGTCCTTTAGCCATTATAGACACTCATTGCGTTTCTTATCGTTTTAACACTGTCCACACTTTTGCGCCTATATATCTATACTAACACCATGAGATAAGTAAAAAATAGTTATATGTTAGAAGATTAATTTCTTCATCTTTATATAATTAAACTAAAAAAGAAAGAATTTCATGATATAATTGTAAATGAAAGTACTAGGAGTGTGGAAGTTAATGAATAATAGAAAAGAGATTGAAAGAGAAGAATTGCATAAGACAATTTGGAAAATAGCGAACGAATTAAGAGGCTCAGTAGATGGCTGGGATTTTAAACAATATGTATTAGGTCTATTATTTTATAGATTTATTTCAGAAAATATAGAAAATTATGTTAATGAGAATCAAAGTAAAGCAGGTATTGAAGATTTTAAATATAGAAATATATCTGATGATGAAGCATTATTGGGAAAGACTCAAATATTAGAAGAAAAAGGATTATTTATTTTACCTAGTGAATTATTTTGTATCGTTAGAAAAAATGCTGATAAAAATGAAAACTTAAATGTAGTAATTTCTAATATATTTAATAATATTGAATCATCAGCAAGAGGAACCGCATCAGAGAATGACGTAAAAGGTTTATTTGATGATTTTACAATAGATAATAAATTGGGTAATACAGTTGATGAAAGAAATGAAAAACTTGTTAAATTATTAAATGCAATAGGAGAATTGAATTTCGGAGATTATGAAGAAAATAAGATAGACTTATTTGGGGATGCTTATGAATTTTTAATGACTATGTATGCATCATCAGCAGGTAAATCAGGTGGAGAATTTTTTACTCCACAAGAAGTTGGAGAATTACTTGCGAAAATAGTAATAATGGATAAAACGTCTGTTAATAAAGTATATGATCCTGCATGTGGTTCAGGCGGATTATTACTTAAATTTGCTAAGATACTTGGAAAAGAAAATGTAAGAGAAGGCTTTTTCGGGCAAGAAATAAATCTTACAACATACAACTTAGCTAGAATAAATATGTTCTTACATAATATCAATTATAATAACTTTAGTATTGAAAGAGGAGATACACTAATACATCCAGTACATTGGAACGATGAACCATTTGATGCAATAGTATCTAATCCCCCTTATTCAATAAAATGGGCAGGCAAGTCTAATCCACTTTTAATAAATGATGAAAGATTTGCTCCAGCAGGTGTGTTAGCACCAGAATCAAAAGCCGATTTAGCATTTACTATGCATATGTTATCATGGTTATCACCAAAAGGTACTGCAGCTATAGTTGAGTTCCCTGGTGTACTTTACAGAGGTGGTGCAGAACAAAAGATTAGAAAGTACATGATTGATAACAACTTTGTTGATACTGTCATTCAATTACCTTCAGATTTGTTTTTTGGTACATCTATTGCAACTTGTATTTTAGTATTAAAGAAAAATAAATTAGATAATAATATATTATTTGTAGATGCCTCTAATGAATTTATTAGAAATACTAATAAAAATAAATTATCAGAAGAAAACATTAATAATATAATTAGTTTATTAAAGGATAGAAAACCAGTTGAAAACAAATCCTATTTAGCTACATATGAAGAAATCAAAGATAATGATTATAATATATCAGTTAATTCTTACTTAAGAGCAAATACAGAAGATAAAAAAATTGATATAGAAGAAGTAAATAGAAAACTTGCCGAAATTGTACCTAGACAACAACAAATTAGAGAAGAACTAGAAGAGATAATTAAAGAACTTGAGGTTGATTATCATGAGTAAGATAAATGATTTAATAAAAGAAATGTGTCCTAACGGAGTTGAATATGTAAAACTCGAGGAATTAGTAGATTACATACAGCCAGCTAAATATATTGTTAAGAACACTAATTATGATATAAAGTATGATGTACCAGTTTTAACAGCAGGACAAACATTTATTCTTGGTTATACCAATGAGAAAAATGGTATTTATTATGCTAGTGCTGATAATCCTGTAATTATATTTGATGATTTTACAACGAGTAATCATTTGGTAGATTTTAATTTTAAAGTTAAATCATCTGCAATGAAAATACTTATTTCTAAAACTGATAATCTATTTAAATATATTTATTATTGCATAAGTAGTATTGATTATGTTCCAAAGGAACATTCAAGGCAATGGATACAAGTGTACAGTCAATTTCAAATTCCGTTACCACCTTTAAAAGTACAAGAAGAAATAGTAAGAATTCTTGATAAATTTGGTGAGCTAGAAGCGGAGCTAGAAGCGGAGCTAGAAGCGGAGCTAGAAGAGAGAAAGAGTCAATATGAGTTTTGGCGTGGGAAACTTTTAAACTGTAATAATGAAATAAAAAAGTTATCTGAAGTAAGCGATGTAATTGATTCTTTACATGATACGCCTCAATATGTTGAGAACGGCTACCCTATGATAAGAGTTGCAGATGTTAAAGGTGGTATTGTTAATACAACAGGAGCATTAAGAGTTGATGTTGAGACTTATAATAAATTTATTTCCAAATATAAACCTCAAAAAGGAGATATTATAATCTCTAGAGTTGGATCTTTTGGAAATCTCTGCATAGTTGGTGATGAAGATATGTGCTTAGGTCAAAATACCAGTATTATACATCCTAAAATCAATGATAAATATTTATATTATTATTTGTCATCTGATATTGTTCAAGATTGGATAAAAAACAATGTTAATGGATCTGGATACAAAAGTTTAAGTTTAGCAAATATTACCGAAATTCCGATAGCAGTTCCTTCTATACAAGAACAACAAAAAGTTGCTAATATATTAGATCAATTTGATAAATTAGTTAATAGTATATCAGAGGGCCTTCCTGCAGAAATAGAATTGAGAAGACAACAGTATGAGTATTATAGAAATAAATTGTTAAGTTTTGAGGAATTATAAAATGAATAAAGAAATATTAAATAATTTAGAAGAAGTTTTTAATAAATTTAAATCTGACTTTGATACACAAACTGAAAAAATAAAAGTTGATTTAGTATATGCCTTTAATGGTACTGGAAAAACAAGAATATCCAGAATGTTTACAGATTTATTTGAAAATAAAGTATTATGCTTTAATTCGATGTTTCAAGATGAATTTTCATGGGATAACTCTAACTCAATACTAGTATTTAATATTAATTCATGGATAGCAAAATTCATAAGAGATCAGGGATTAGAAAATAATATTGAAAAAAATTTTCAAATGTTCTGCGACGACTCAATAGAAGCATCTTTAGATTTAGAATATGGATTTGTTGAGTTTAATGCAAAAACAATAGAGGGTTATGATTATAAAATAAAAATATCAAAAGCGGAGGAAAGTATTTTTATTTGGTCTGTATTTTATTCATTTGTTGACTCTATGATTTATGAGCTTAAAGAAAATCAAGAAGATAGGTCTACTGATATATTTGATAACATTGAATATTTAATTATTGATGATCCAGTTTCATCTATTGATGACATAAAAATATTAAATATAGCAATAAAAATATTTGAATTAATAGAAAGAATGAAAGAACTTTCGAAAAAAACAAATATTTTAGTAACAACACATCATGCATTATTTTATAATTCTATTTATAATCTATTAAACAGAGAAAAAGATATTACATTAAATTCATATGTTTTAAGTAAAAAAAATCATACTTACCTGCTTGAGAATAAAGGAGATTCCCCATTTGGATACCATTTGATTTTAATAAATAAAATACGTACTGCTATTAATGAAAATTCACTCGAAAAAATTCATTTTAATATGTTTAGAATTATACTAGAAAAAACTTCAAATTATTTTGGATATAAAAAATATGAGCAATGTATCCCTGATAGTGATTATAAAAAGGAGATTATAAAACTTGTTAATTTATATAGTCATGGTAATTTACCAGAATTTGAATATTCTTATTTGACAGAGCATGAAAAAGACATATTTGTAAAATCATTTAATGATTTTCTTAATTTCTATAGAGTGGAGGTAAAAGATGAATAATTTAGGTTTAATAAGTGAAAATGATAATTCTACTGTATTAGCTGAATATAAAGGATTAAATAGAGTAGTTACTTATTATCAAAGTGAAGATGCTCTTGAAAAAGAATTAATAAAAACTTTAGTTGAACAGGGTTATGAAAGATTAAATATTAACAATGAAAATGAATTAATTCTTAATTTAAGAAAACAACTTGAAAAACTTAATAATTATCATTTTAGTGATAGAGAATGGGATGATTTCTTTACTAAAATAATTGCTAATAAGAATGATTATATAATAGAAAAGACAAGATTAATTCAAGAAGATTATAAACAAGAAATAACTCTTGATTCAGGTGAAAAGAAAAATATCTATTTAATAGATAAGAACAATATTCATAATAATAGTCTTCAAGTATTAAATCAGTATATTAATAATGATGGTAATTTTGATAATAGATATGATGTAACTATTTTAGTTAATGGTCTACCTTTAGTTCATGTTGAATTGAAGAAAAGAGGAGTAGACTTAAGAGAAGCTTTCAACCAAATAGAAAGATACCAAAGAGATTCTTTTTGGGCAGGATCAGGTTTATATAATTTTGTTCAAATATTTGTTATATCAAATGGAACATTAACTAAATATTATTCAAATACTACAAGAGAATTCCATATTAATAACCAAAAGAAAAAGAAATCTAATTCATTTGAATTTACTTCATATTGGGCAGATCAAAAAAATAATGGTATTACTGATTTAATTGATTTTGCTAAAACATTCTTTACTAAACATACTTTATTAAATATATTAACAAAATATTGTGTATTTACTTCAGAAGAAGATTTATTAGTAATGCGTCCTTATCAAATAGTTGCTACTGAAAAGATTTTAAATAGAATTAATATTGCATATAATAATAAGTTTTATGGAACATTAAAATCAGGTGGTTATATTTGGCATACAACAGGCTCTGGAAAAACACTTACATCATTTAAAACCTCACAACTTGCTAGTAAACTAGATTTTATTGATAAAGTATTATTTGTTGTAGATAGAAAAGACTTAGATTATCAAACAATGAAAGAATACGATAGATTTAAAGAAGGAGCAGCTAATTCTAATACTTCAACGAAAATATTAGAAGGACAATTAAATGATCCAAGTACTAAGATTATTATTACTACGATTCAAAAATTATCACAATTTATCAAGAAAAACGAAAACAGTGATGTATTTAATAAGCATGTAGTATTTATATTTGATGAATGTCATAGATCTCAATTTGGAGATATGCATAAAGCTATTATTAAGAAATTTAACAAATATTATTTATTTGGATTTACTGGAACTCCAATATTTCCAGAGAATGCTAGAACTATAAAAGGTATCTCTGAAACAACAGAACAAATCTTTGGAGAAAGATTACATACTTACACAATAGTAAATGCTATTGCTGATAAGAACGTCTTACCATTTAGATATGAATATGTTGGAAGAATTGATATTCGTGATGGTGTTCAAGATGAAAAAGTATATAATATTGATGAAGAAAAACTATTTGATAATCAAATTAGAATTTCTATGATTACAGATTACATAATAGAGCATTTTAGTACAAAAACTAAGACATCAGAAAGTTATGTTTACTCAACTTTAGATAATGTTTCTGCAGTAGCTAAAAAGCAAGATGCAGAAGAAATTAAGTCTAAGAAGAATATTAGTGGTTTTAATTCGTTATTTGCTGTATCAAGCATTAAAATTGCTAAAGAATACTATGCTGAATTTAAAAAACAGTTGGATATTAAAAAGAGTAATCTTAAAGTAGCTATAATATATTCTTATGGTGTTAATGGAGAAGATGGAGTAATTGATGAAAACTCTGAATCAACTGAAGCATTAAGTACAGATGATAGAACTTTCTTAGAGGATGCTATTAAAGATTACAATAATATGTTTGGAACAAGCTATGATACTTCATCAGAAAGATTCCAAAATTACTATAAAGATGTATCTCTAAGAATGAAAAATAGAGAAATAGATATCTTAATAGTTGCTAATATGTTCTTAACAGGGTTTGATGCAAAAACATTAAATACATTATGGGTAGATAAGAACTTAAAATGGCACGGTTTAATTCAAGCATTCTCAAGAACTAACAGAATCTTAAATAGTGTTAAAACATATGGTAACATAGTTTCATTTAGAAATCTTGAAGATAGACTTAATGAAGCATTAGCCAAGTTTGGTGACGAGAATGCACATGGAGTGGTACTATTAAAACCATATAAAGATTATTATTATGGATATGAAGATGATAATGGTAAAACTTTTGAGGGATATAAATCATTAGTTGAAAAATTGACTTCTAAATTTACACCTGGAGAATTGATGCAAAGTGAAGCGGAACAGAAAGAGTTTATTAAATTATATGGTGCAATATTAAAAGTAACAAACATCTTGTCATCATTCGATGAGTTCAAAGATGATGAATTAATCAATGAAAGAGATAAACAAGATTATCATAGTATTTATATTGAACTTTATAATGAATTTAGAAATAAAGCTAAACAAGAAAAAACTGATGTTACTGATGATGTAGTATTTGAAATGGAACTAATTAAATCTATAGAAGTTAATATTGATTACATCTTAGGATTAGTTAAGAAATATCATGATAGTAACATGGAAGATAAAGAAATTTTTGTAACTATTCAAAAGACAATTATGGCTAGTCCAGACTTAAGAAATAAGAAAGATTTAATCATGGCATTTATTGAATCGTTAGATCAAGACTCAAATGTATATGCTGATTTTGAATCATTTATGAATAGTAAAAAGAAAGAAGAGTTAGATAAGATAATTGCTGAAGAAAATCTTAATAAAGAAGAAACATATAGCTTTATTCAAAGATCATTTGAGCAGGGAAGAGTGGAAACTAATGGAACAGAAGTATCAACAATACTTCCTCCAATGAGTATGTTTACTCCTACAAATGATAGGCAAGAGAAAAAGAATAAAGTAATTGATAAATTAGTTGAATTCTTTGATAAATTCTTCAGTATATCTAACAACAAATTCTAATTTAATGATATAATATATCTAAATAATAGAGTGTGTTTCATTTTTAAGATGGAATATGCTCTTTTTTAGTTTGGAGGAATTATATGAGTAAATCAGTTAAATATGAATACGATTTGAATAGAAAGAAAATAGTAGTTCTATTTAGGGACGGTCCTGTAATAGAAGATGAAAATTCATTTTGTAGAACACATTATTTTACAGATGTAGATAATACAATGATTACTACAAGCTTTAAGGATGAATTGCTAAGATTGTTTAATGTTAGCGGAGTAAAAGAATTAAAAGAAAAAATTGACAATAATATTAAGCTTGTTTTTAAACCTGGTGAAGGCGAAATGTATTATGATGATGTTAGCAAAACAGTTTTTGTATTTACTAAAACATTTAAAGAAGAAGTAGTTAAACCAAATGAAAAAGCAAAAAGGCTTAGAAGAAGTATGGAAAAATTATCAAAACATGAAAAAGTATCATCATATGAATATACTAATATGCTATCAACCTTGGTTGAAGGTATAGACGATATTGAATTTACTAAAAAAGATAAACAAATTATTGCAAAAGCTATCCCAAAATTAATTAAAGATGGAGATATAAAAATATCTTTAAAAGACGTTACAGATATTAATAAAGATAGACTTTTGGATATAGTTAAATTAGGAAGAGATTTATTAACTAAAGAACGTGGTGTAGAGAAAAGATTAGGTATAAGTAGAGAATTTATTGGAAAAGAATATGCTTGGCAAAAATATTTTGAAATGTACGGAAGTTACTTGTTGTTTGGCTCAATAGAAGAGAGTATTCCTGAATCATGGTTACGAATTAATTCTGACTTAAGAAATAAAGATAGCAGATTAGATTTATTAACAATTAATCGATATGGTTTTTTAGATATTGTAGAATTAAAAAGATCCGATGAGTATTTATTTAAATTAGATGAGTCACACGATAATATTGTACCAACCTCTAAACTTAGCACAGCTATATCGCAGGTTAATAACTATTTAATGCTAATGCCTCACGATCCAGAAAATAGTGAACTTATTAAAGGAGCCGAATCAGCAACTGGAATGTTGGTAATTGGCTCTGATGATTATTTAATGAAACCAGATGCGATAAAAAAATATGCAAGTGATAATAATATTTCTATTTCTTTAGTAAAGAAAAAAATACGTAAAGCATTACGTGATTTAAATTATTCATATGCGCACATACAAATAGTCTTATATGACGAATTATTGGATAACCTTGAAAAATTTATAAGTCAAATGAAGATTGAAATAGCTGGTGATGAAGATGATTAATGAAATATTAAAAACTGAAATAAAAGAATTATATAATGAGGGAAATAAACTATTAGAAGATTTCTCTTGTGATATTGTAATACAATACCAAATATGGTATTCTAAGGCACATCGTATAGTAAGTGCTGTAATACCAGAAAGACTATATGATTTTGAAAGCCAATATGATATAAAAAAAGGAAATTTGACTATTCATGATTATTTTACATCGGTTGATACATTTGAAGGTATTTTAGAAAATAAAAAAGATAGAGTTATTAAATGTTTTGCTATTCAATTAGGAATATTAAAGTCATGTTTAAATATGATTGATTATCGTTTAAAAAACATAAAGAGCTTAGTTCAAGCTGATTTGTTTGATAATCAATTAGATTCTGCTAAAAACTTATTGAAAAACGGTTACATACGCGCTTCAGGAGCCATATGTGGCGTAGTATTAGAAACTCATTTTAAGAGCGTTTTATTAAATCACAATTTAAAACCAAATAAAAAGACAATGCATTTATCAGAGTATAATGAATTATTAAAAAATGAAGATATTTACGATATTGCTACATGGAGAAAAATACAGTATTTATCAGATATTAGAAATAAATGTGATCATGATAAAGGTATAGAGCCCAATAAGGAAGAGTTAGAAGATTTAATTAAAGGTTGCGAAGCAGTAATTAAAACAATTTATTAGAGGTATTTATGTATAAATTAATTCGTTTAATAAGTGCATTAATAAGACAATTTGTACTACCAAACCCTTATATAAATATCATAGGTAGTGAAGTATATGCTGATTTATTTAACATATTTATTGGTGGTGCTATCCTGCATTTATGTGCATATATATTAACTGGAGGTGGATATACTAAAGAAATAAATGATCCTGCATCTGGAAGCTTTGGCTATTTAATAAGTTATTGGTATGTTACAGCACTAATTACTACATTAGGATACTTTATATCTAACATAACCGTGTTTTTAATTATATTTATAGTTTTATATATAGCTTCATGTATATTAGTAGGATATATCTTTAATAGAAGTATATCTCTTTAACGGTAGATATTAATCAATAAAAATAATCTAATCAAATATTTAAAGAAGGCAATAAGTATAATACTACTGGCTTTTTTAGGTACAGTTTAGGCTCAAAAATAATAATGCTACGGTGAACAATGCTTTATTCCAATATAAAAGTACAGAGTTTAAAAGGTTTAACACTATTTGGTCTCTTTTAACTAAAGAGAACGAAAACACGCATTTCTCTATATTTACCAACAAAATATTTTAAATACTCTATATTAACTATCAAATAAAAATATAAAAAAACACAGATATCACTCATTGACAATACCTAAAAAAAGTTGTATAAGTAACTTACGAAAGGAATGAATTATATGCTAAAACTATTTAGTAGAAAACTTAGTTATCGTAATTCCAAATCAATAAATTCTATTGATTGTTTTAGCGTACTTCAAAATAAAAAAAATTCTTAAAAGATATTTTTAAAGAATTAATTTGCATACAATAGAAGAGTCTAAAACAATTATGTTTTGGACTTTTTATTTTATTTAAAGGAGATGATTACTATGCCAAATTTAAAAATATTTACTGATAACATTAGTGATGAAGCAAAAGAAGAAATAGACCTATTATTAGAGCAAGAAGCATTTAAAAAATCTAAAGTCAGGATAATGCCCGACGTTCATGCTGGCAAAGGTTGTGTAATTGGTTTTACTGGTGCCTTAGGAAACAAGGTGATTCCTAGTATCGTTGGTGTTGATATTGGCTGTGGTATTTTTTGCGCTAATCTAGGCAACACCGACATAGACTTAAAAAAGTTAGATGATTTTATTAAAGAAAACATCCCAAGTGGTATGAATGTTAATAAAAATAAAGTAGCTGATTTTGATTTAACCCAGTTATACTGCTATAAAAAATTAAAACGCCATCAATGGATTGAAAATTCAGTTGGTTCATTAGGTGGTGGCAATCACTTCATTGAAATCGATATTGCCACTGATAAAGAAAAATATCTAGTTATTCATTCAGGCTCAAGAAACTTAGGTGCCCAAGTAGCGAACTATTATCAAGATTTAGCTAACCAAATATGCAATCATGATTTATTAAACTATCAAAACCAAAGAGATACAGTGTTAAAAACATATAAAGAGTTAGGCAAAGAAAAAGAAATACAAACAACCCTAAAAACTTTAAAAAAAGAATTTCAAAAAAGCAAAAACAAAATCCCGTATGAATTAGCTTATCTAGAAGGCAAAGAAAGAGATGCTTATTTACATGACATGCGCTTGTGTCAAGAATTTGCCATTTTAAATAGATTTACTATTGCTAAAACAATTGCTGATTACATGGGCTTTGATATTAATAACTACTTTGAATCAGTTCATAACTATATTTCTTTTGAAGACAACATTGTAAGAAAAGGGGCCATCAGAGCCCAAAAAGAGGAACGAGTAATTATACCCATTAATATGCGTGATGGGTGCTTACTAGGGTTAGGTAAAGGAAATCAAGATTGGAATAATTCAGCTCCTCATGGTGCTGGCCGAGTTATGTCTAGAGCTAAAGCCATGCAAACGATTGACTTAGAAGATTATAAAAAAACAATGCAAAATGTCTATACAACCTCAGTTACTGAGAATACAAAAGATGAAGCTCCTTTCGTATATAAATCTCTAGAAGAAATAAAAGAACATATCATACCAACAGTTGAAGTAACTAAAATTATTAAGCCTATCTATAACTTTAAGGCATCATAGTCTATAGTAAGCAAACTAACCCCCATCATTTACCAATATCTACCAGCATACTATTTCTAGTACCACTCAAACTAAACCTAGGTGATATCATGAAAAAATATCTTTTATGCCTAGGTTTTATTATGCTTGCGCTTCTAATTGTCTCCATTCCAAAAACCTATGGTCTAACATACCAAGAAGAAAACATCATAACCACCAGTAACGAACTATTAAACTACATAAATGATCATAACCTCGTTAATATCAAAAAAATATGTACCTATGACTACTGTGATTACCTAAGAAGTACCAATACTACGCGTGCTATTGCCATCTTTAAAGAAAAAGCCCTTGCATACATTGCTAAAGAAAAAAATGAAGAATCCGCTATAGAAGCTAGAGTAAAAGGTTTTCCCATCACTAAAATAGAACTATTTACTTAACTTACAACCTTGATAAATATATCGCATCTTCATTTCCTTATCTATATCATTTAAAACACAAAATTTCTTTAATAACCATGTGGGCTCAATAAGATCCTCCCTTTTTGGGTCTCCAGTAATTCGGTGAATAACCACACGACTATCTAAATTAGCTAGTTGCTCACAAACAACATCAATATATTCCTCTTTAGTTAGAACATGAAACTTATTACTATCATAATACTTAGCTAAAGGCGTATCCTTAAGAATGTGTAGCATATGTATTTTAATACCATCTATACCCAAATCATTTAAATAACGAACCGTTTCTACCATCATCTCTTTAGTTTCATTAGGAAGCCCATTTATAATATGTACAACGACATTTATATGTCTTTTTTTTAATTTCAAAACACAATCCCTAAAATTATCCAAACTATGTCCTCTTCTAATAAACTTTAAAGTATCCTCATGAATAGATTGTAGTCCTAACTCAATTGTTAAAAAAGTCTTCTTATTTAACTCTTCTAAATAATCCATAACCCTTGGACTAATCGCATCACTTCTAGTAGCAATATTAAGCCCAACCACGTTAGGTAAACTAAGTATACATTCATAACTTTTCTTTAAAAAATCTAAAGGTGCATAAGTATTAGTCCCAGCTTGAAAATATCCAATATAATAAGCATCAGGCCATTTCTTTTCCATTCTTTCTTTAACCTCGTTAAACTGTGTTATTAAATCATCTTCTTTATTACCAGCAAAGTCCCCACTGCCATTCGAGCAAAAAATACAACCTTGACCATTCACTTTATTAGGACAATCCAGCCCTAAATTAAGACTAACCTTAAAAACTTTCTTACCAAATTTCTTCTTATAAAAATAATTAAGTGTCTGATAACGTTTATTATCCAACGTATATAAAAACATATTCTTATATTCCTTCTTTCTTAAATATTTACTAGTATTATAGCAATTTAAAAAAACTTTGCAAAATAAATTTACTTTACTCTAATATTTTGGTAAAATTACTACATAAGAATAAAAAGAATAAAAGAGAGGTTGACCTTTTATGAAAAATAAAATAATGAATCAAATCGAACTATTACTAGAAATGTCTGGTACTAGTAATACCTATGAAACAATTAAAGAAGAACTAAGTTCTCTAGATATGGAAATAGATGGTTTAAAAGAAACACTAAAAAGATTAAAAAAAGAAAACTCTTTAAATGACTATTTTCTTCAAAATGAAAGAGTTATAGATGAAAATATCAAACTAGGTGTTGAAAATCGTATCAGATCTCTAAAAGAAGAACTAAACAATTTAGAAGAGCAAATAATAAAATACACTGAAAAAGAAAGTTCTATGCACCAAGAAATAGAAAATCTAAAACTAGAAAAAAGTCACTTAGAAGAATTTATATTTTCCATTGAAACAAAGGCTAAAACCATATCTAAAAGTGATTCGACTTACTCTTTTTATGATGAAATGCTAACTAAGGCTTATACTGATAAAGAAGAGTTACTATCTAAAATTACTCATGAAGAAGAACTTTATCATAATCTATTAAAAGAAATAGAAAGTCTTGGTACTAAAAAAGCATCTCTTTTAAATAAGTTAGAAGAAAATAACAAAGAACTAGAAAAAGTAAGCAATAGCCTTTTAAATAAACTTTCTTATGAAGATACCACACGTAAAAAACAAGATGAAAAATTAATAGATGAATATGCATCAAACTTAGAAGCTTTAGAAACTCACAAATTAAATCTTTTACAAGACCCTGCTTATCTTGCTCATGAAGCTAGTAACTACATTATAGATGGTGAAGAAGAAAAAGCTTTAGAAATAGTAAAAGAATTAGTGAAAACTATAAACAATATGCCATATATGACAATGTCTTTAAATAACGTTGATGAACTACTAAAAACTAAAGAAAAAGAACGTGATGAGTTTGCTACTACGATTGATAAGAAAAACTATGAAACCAAAGCGCCAGTTGCTATTCAACTATGTCTTTCGCTTTTAAAAAGTGAAATAACTGATACAACTAATAAAATTAATGAAGCTAAAAAAGAAATCAAAAACATTGATGAAAAGAAAATCCCTAATTTAGTTACTATGTTAGAAACTATCAAAAATGCTAAAAAAACTTTAGAAGAAGAAATTGCTACTTACCAAACATGCCTAACTAAAAATCAAGAATACAAAACACCTAAAAAACAAGCTATGTTAAAAAGTGCTTTAGTAAAAAAAGGCCAAGACTTAGATCAAACTAAAGAAATATATAATAAATTCATGCGTGAATTAGAAGACTTAGTAATCGCTTCTAAAAATATTGAAGCAGAAACATTAACTGCATTAAATAACAAAATGTCTAGTCTTACTAAAGAAAAAGAATTATTAGAAAAAAATCTTCTTTTAAGAGATAATACAGTTGATATATTAGAAATGCAAAAAGATAAAGACTTATTAAAAGCTTTAAATGATGAAACAGAAGCATTAAAAGAACGCAAGAAATATTCAAAAACAGCCAGTGAAATATATGATGAGATTGAAATGAATTTAGGTGCATCTAAAACCATTTTAGAAAGTCCAAGTTCTAACTCTCTAGATAAATATCGCATCGACGGCTTTACTGATAATGAAACAAGTACTGAAACAAAGACACCTGAAAGATTCCCAGATACAGTCGAATTAGCTACTCCAGATATAGCGCTAGAAAGTAGTGAAGAGCAAACTAAAACATTCCCACCTCGTGAACCAAAAAATACTACTGAACCCGAAATATTAAAAGTAATAGACATTGAACCACTTGAAAAAAAGACCTCTTTCAAAGCTGCACCACCAAAAAAAGAAGAACCAAGTAATGATTTTGAAAATCTAGATGACTTTATGATTAATGACTTTTCTTCTGGTGACTACATAAGTTTTAATGATTTATTAAGTGAGGGCGAAAAAGATGAAATGTAACAATATTATTACCCTTGAAAATAATGAAAAATACTTAACTTTAAACGAGGTAACATACACTGAAAGTCATTATTTTCTAGTAATGGGTGTTGATGAAGAAAAAAATATTATTCCTGGTAAAGTAAATATCTTTAAAGAAATAAATAAAGATAATGAAATATATATTGAAATAATTAAAGATAGTGATTTAATAATGGAACTTACAAAAAGGCTAAAAGAACAAATTTAGCTTTTTTTATTGCAAATAAAAAAATAAATGTTATAATTAAATAGTAATCATTACTAGTTAGGAGATTATATGCGTAAGTCAGTACAAAAAGAAACTATTTTAAAAATTATTGATGAATCAACTAGTCACTTAACCAGCAAAGGTGTTTATGAGATTGTTAAAAAAACTATTCCCCGTATTAGTCTAGGAACTGTTTACAGAAACTTAGAAAAACTAACAATGGAAAACAAAATAATCGCCTTAAATACCGCGGATGGCATTGTTCATTACGATAACAAAAGAAAAGTTCATCAACACTTTTACTGTGATAAATGTCATCAAATAAGTGATGTATTTTTGTCTATTGAATTACCAAATAGTCTAAAGGTTGGTAATGTAACTTCATATACTTTAATGTTTCATGGTATATGTAAGGATTGTTTAAGAAAGGATTGATTTTATGGAACTAAAAGGAAGTAAAACAGAAAAAAATTTAATGACTGCTTTTGCAGGAGAAAGCCAAGCACGAAACAAATACACTTTTTATGCAAGTAAAGCTCGTAAAGAAGGCTATGAACAAATAGCCGCTATCTTTGAAGAAACAGCTAACAATGAACGTGAACATGCTAAAATGTGGTTTAAAGAGCTAAATGGTGGTGTTATTCCTGACACTCTAACTAATTTACGTGATGCTGCTAATGGCGAAAACTATGAATGGACAGATATGTATAAAGAATTTGCTGAAACTGCCCGTGCTGAAGGTTTTGATGAAATTGCTCGTCTTTTTGAAGGCGTTGGTGAAATTGAACATCATCATGAAGAACGTTATTTAAAACTAGTTGGTAATATTGAAGATAATTTAGTATTCCAAAGAGGTGAAGATAAAGTTTGGATTTGTCGTAACTGTGGTCATATCACTGTTGGTAAGTCTGCTCCAAGTATTTGCCCAGTATGTGCTCACCCACAAAGTTTTATGGAATTAAAAGCAGAAAATTATTAACATTTTCTCTTTTTTCTACTCTAAATATTTGTTATACTTGTAAAAGAGAGTAGGGATAAAATGACTAAACTAGAAAGTAGAAAAGCATTTGTTATAATTATTGGTACATTATTATTAAGTATTGTTATACTAGGTGGAGCATTAATACTATTTTTACCAAAGGAAAATAAGACAAGTACTAGACTTACGACTTGTCCAAATTTCATAAGCGATAAAGTAATAGTTGGTTCTTCTATAAAAGAAAGTGAGGTATTTTTGCCTTTACTATGTAAGACAAATTCTAAAATAAAAAAAGTAACTGAACAATACTATGACTATAATGATGACTTAATTATTAAAATGAAAGTACTAAGTTCTAAGCAAGATGGCTACTACGACTTAAAAGACCACTACGTAGGTAGTAAAAGTAGCGAATTAAAAAGTCTTCTATACTCAGGAGATACATATACTTATCGCTATACTAAAAATAATGATAAGTTAGTTCTTTCTAAAATAGAGCTTGAATAACAAAGGAGACTCCAAATGATTCTATCAAAAAACAATATTCTCTATTATGACTACAAAAATAATATCCGATTTATTGTTAAAGAATACTTTTCTAACTTTAGCCCAAAAGTTAAATCTTTAGAAGAAGCAATTAATAAAATAAACGAATACTTTTACATATACAATGATTTTAATAAATATGGTATAACTACAAATAAATTAGGAAATAGTGAGGATATTTTGTATTGTGATAAAACTTATAACGAATTTGAAAGTAAGTTTGCATCATTAATATTATCAATTTTAAATTCCTATAATCCAGAAAAATTTATTAATACAAAATATTATCAATTATTAAAAAACTATCAAAAAAGCATTATTAGTACTGATAAAATGGCAAAAATTTATTATGAGTTTAGCAAGTTTACAAACAAGCAAGAATTTCCATTTTCTAAAATATTAGACTATCTAAATGAAAGGCAAAGTACTCTCAAGAATACAGAGTACATATCATATAGTAATTATATTAAAAAGAAAATAGGCATAAATAGTGATTTTATAGATACCATAATCAAAAATAATGTAGCTCCTTTAAAAATAGTAACAATAAGTGAAGAAAAAATTGAATATAATTTGAGTACTGCTAAAAACATTATATACGAAATATTAAAAGACTACTACGATATCAATATATTAACTAAACTATTAGATAGCATTTACATTTCGACTACAAGAAGCGGTACTGTTGTTGCATATGGTGAAATACCAATAATTAATATTTATAGTGATAATAAATCTGTAGATATAATAGTTTTAGCCCATGAATTAGGTCATGCATACCACTACTATTGTAACGAGGAAAATGAAATAGAAAATTTTGGCAGTCGTTCTGATTTTAGTGAAGCATTCGCCATTGCTACTCAGTTAATAGTCGCGGACAGTTTAAGATTGAAAAATGCAATTATTAGAGATTACAATAACTTTTACTGCGATGCCTTATATAGTCTTAAAATAGCACTTTATATTGAAGAACACCAAAAAGAATTAACTGAAACAATGTTAAAAGAAAAATTTGAAGATTACAAAAACTATTTTCGATTTATATTAGAAAATTTTTATGATTACTATTATTTTATTGGCTTTATTGCTGGCAATATACTTAGTAAGAAAATTGTTGCTAACAAATATTCAAAAGAAACTTTAAAACAAAAACTAGCCTTTAACTCTAATAGCAGTTTAATTGAAATCTTTAAGTTATTTGATATAAATATTGCTAATGAAAAAGACTTAATAAAATATATTCAATTTATTAACGAATATTATCAAAACCTAGTTCGCAATTAATATCATATTAATAAAAAGAATAAGTGTAATAAAGAAAAAACATTGAAATTTTCTTGACTATTAGCTTTTATAAGTGCTAAAATTAACCTTAAGAAACGAAGAACATGTCTAAGTAGTTTTTGAGTTACCTTTTAGAGAGAGAGTATAATATGCTGCAAGTACTCTTAAGAACATTTAAAAACGAATTTCAATATGGGAGTTTCAATTCGTAATTCATGCGTTAAAGAAAAAAGTGCTAGTAATCCTAGAATTTGGGTGG
>CAKOMI010000021.1 GCA_934096605.1 uncultured Bacilli bacterium | reverse complement strand
TATATGGAAAAAATTACTAAGTTAAATACTGATGCTAACTTTTGGGAAGTATTTACACCTGAAGAAGATGAAAGATACATTAGAAATACTATCAAAAGAGAGAGTGAGAAAAAAGGTGAAAAGATTGGCACGTTAAAAGGTAAAAAAATTGAAAAAATTGCTATTGCTAAAAATATGCTTGCCAAAAATTTAGACTTAAATTTAATTATGGACGTGACCAATCTGTCTAAACAAGAAATAATGAAGTTACAATAAAGTATTTAAGTTTTATCTTGTTTGTGATAAAAGAAGATAAAACAATGTTTGAGTAATAATGGATTTCTGATATTCTTTAATATTTCTAATATTTACACATTTAATAATGTTAGACTTAGAAAAGAATAGTTTAAAAGAACTAGTTAAATATGATGGGAAGGTTGATGAATATATGGAAAAAATTACTAAGTTAAATACTGATGCTAACTTTTGGGAAGTATTTACACCTGAAGAAGATGAAAGATACATTAGAAATACTATCAAAAGAGAGATTGAGAAAAAAGAAAAAATTGCTATTGTTAGAAATATGCTTGCCATGCAAATAGATATTGACACTATTGCCAAAGCAACTAATTTAATGAAAAAGGAAATAATGAAATTACAATAAAAAGAATTGTTATTATAAAATTTCATGACCTTTTTTTCTTTTTCTTACATTTATGTAGTATAATCTTTTTAGAAGGAGTTTGATAATATGTTAAATGTTAATCATGTAACAAAATATTATGACAAAGTAAAAGCTGTTGATGATTTATCATTCACTGTAAATGACGGGGAAATATTTGGCTTGTTGGGTGTCAATGGTGCGGGTAAAACAACAACATTTAGAATGATTATTGGTTTACTTGAACCAACCCACGGAAGTGTAACTTTAGATGGGGCACCAATCGATTATAATGTCACCAATAAAATTGGTTTTCTTACCGAGGAAAGAAGCTTACTTACCAAGCTTACTGTCAAAGAACAAATTATTTATTATGGTCGACTAAAAGGTTTATCTGAAGAGACCATTTTAACAAGACTTGACTACTGGTTAGAAAGATTTCATATTACTGATTACAAAGATAGAAAAATAAAAGAATTATCGAAAGGTAATCAACAGAAAGTTCAGTTTATCTCAGCTGTAATAAACGAACCTAAACTATTAATATTAGATGAGCCATTTACTGGGTTAGATCCTATAAATGTTGAAATGTTTATGGATGCCATTAAAGACTTTAAAGAAAAAGGTAGTAGTATAATTTTTTCTTCCCATCGTATGGAACATGTTGAATTATTCTGTGAAAAATTAGTTATTTTAGTTAAAGGAAAGTCTGTTTTAGAAGGTGATTTAAAACAAATAAAAAAAGACTTTAGAAAAAAGACGATTCAGATAGTTGGCGATATAGATTGTGATGCCTTAAAAAAGATAGAAGGTGTTTTAAATGTTGAACAAAACAGTTTAGAAACCCTTGTTAAAATAGCCGATGAAAGTGTTGTAGATAAAGTTTTTAAAGTTGTAAAAAATGGAGAGAACATAACTAAATTTAATGTCTTAGATGCTTCATTAAATGAAATATTCTTAAGTAAAGTAGGTGAGTCATATGAAGGATAAACTAAAATTTCTAACTAAGCAAAGTTTAGATAAAAAAATAAAAACTAAATGGTTTAAAGGTGTAAATATATTGTTATTAGTGCTTTTAATTGCTATAAGTAATATTGACCGAATAGTGACATTCTTTGGTGGTGACTTTGAAGATAACATCACTATTTATGTTAAAGATGATATAGAATCATTTACTTTATTTAAAGCTACTTTTGAAAGTTTAGCTACTAATTTAGGTGATTCTAAAAACTATCAAGTAGAAGTACTTGCAAATAATATCGAAGAAGAAAAATGGTCTTTAAAGAAAGATGATAATAAAGTTTTGGTCGAGTTAAACAAAGACCCGTCCAACTACATGAGTGCTAAAATTACAACATATGAATCTTTGGATACGACAACGACGGCTGTATTAGAAAGCGCTATTAATACAGTTAAACAAAATTATGCTGTTATGAAAAGTGGTATCCCATATGAAGAAATAGCAAGTATTACAAGTGCGGCCAATATCGAATTTATTAAAATAGATGGTGATGCTAGTAAAAATAAAGATTTAATTGCGGCTGGTGTTATTTTGGTTGTGATTTTACCATGTTTCTTTTTAATTCTTATGCTTGTTCAAATGATTGGTAGTGAAATAAATGATGAAAAAACGACACGTAGTATGGAAATAATTATTTCTAATGTATCACCCAAAATCCATTTCTTATCTAAAGTTTTATCATCAACCCTTTTTGTCTTAATTCAAGGCTTATTACTCATTTTATATAGTTTAATTGCTATGGGCACTAGGATGCTCCTTACTAATGGTTCTTTATTTGGTGGAGTATCAAGTGGCGTAAGTGATAAAGTAGGCGATATCATAAAAATAGTTAGTGAAAGTGGGGCCCTAGACTCTTTATTAAGAGCCTTACCATGGATTATAGTATTATTCCTATTCTCATTCTTGCTTTATGCTATCGTAGCCGGTGTTTTAGCCTCAATGACAACTAGTATGGAAGATTATCAGCAACTTCAAACGCCAATCATGCTAATAATTATGGCCGGTTACTACTTAGCTATCATGGCTAGTCAGTTTGATGGTTCTTTATTTATTAAAATAATGAGTTATTTTCCTCTTTTATCATTTATGCTTTCACCAACCCTATATATGCTAGGGCAAATAGATATTTTAAGTATTGTTATAAGTAGTTTAATTACAATTATTTGTACCATTGTTACATTCTATTATGGTTTAAGAATTTATAAAGTTGGTATTTTGAATTACTCATCAACTAAACTATGGGGAAAAATGTTTAAATCATTAAAAACTAAAAAATAACTTGCAATATACTAATTTTATGTTAGTATATTTTTTTAGATGGAGTTGGTATGTATGGATATTAAAAAACGTCTTGAAAATGAAGAATTTGTAGGCATTGCAGGTAATAAAAAATTACGAATAAAATATTTAAATGAAAATAATATTTATACTATTGAAGAATTTTTAAATTGTGATATTAATGTGTTATATCATAGTAAAGAAAGTAAAACAAAAGTAATGGTCGAAAAAGATATATTAAGATATAAATATTTACAAGAACCTATGGCAAGGGACACTCTACTAACAAGTGATATAAATATTAGTGATAAAGAAAAATGTAAATATACAATGATAAATGTCTTAGAAAATTTGGGATTTGGTAATTTTAGTAGAGTTAATCGTTATTTTAATGAAATAGCTTTTAATAAAGTTTTTAATAATGCTAGTATAAGTATCAAAATCATTGATTATTTAAAGTGTTGTTTATTAGATGAAAGCGATATTAATTATAATTTAATTAGTTTTTATGTTAATTACTATGACACAATAATATATAATAGAAGAATAACTATAAAAAATGACCTTCAAAAAATGAAAGACGAATTAGTTAATTTATTAATAGAAAGAAAAAAGTTAGATAAAAGTATTAATGCTTTAATTACAGAAATAGAAAAAAGTGAGTTAATTTTAAAAAGATAGTTAAATACTATCATTTATGATTAATTATATTATTTTGTAATAATGTTTACTATCATATTCTTTATTGTGAAACTATGAAAAAAGCTCTTGCTAAACCCATAAATATTTGCTAGAATGTAGTAGTGCTTTGGCATATTTATGGTCCGTTGGTGAAGTGGCTTAACACATAACCCTCTCAAGGTTACATTCACGAGTTCGAACCTCGTACGGATCACCATTTTGTGTATTAATCCCTTTATTAAGGGCTTTTTTTATTGTAAAATATTAACAAAAGAGGTGTACTCATGATTAAAGATTTATGTTTTGAAATAATAGAAAGATGTCCAAATAAGTGTTTATTTTGTTCTTCACGTTCTAGTTATGATAAACAAAATATTATTTCTTTTAATAAGTTTAAAGAGGTTATTGATTATTTTTCTCGTAATGGTGGGATAGAAGAACTTTCTTTAAGTGGTGGAGAACCAATGTTACATAAAGATATTTATAAGATGATCTTATATGCTAAACAAAAAAATATTCGGGTAGTTTTGTTTACTAGTGGTCTTAAAAAAATGACAGTAAATGATAATACATTAAAAACAATAGAAATACAAAGGCAAAAAGATTTAGAAATGGTTTTAAAGAGTGAGCCAGATAATATTTTTTTAATAGAAAGTATTAATAAACATTATGATAGTTTAATTAAATTACAATTACAACCTTTTTCTTCTATTAGTAAAAGTGATTTTAAATTATTAAAAGAAGCGGGTCTTTTTAAAATAGTTTTTGATATGCAAGCATATACAAGTGAGGTTGATAACTATTTAATGGGAAGAAATCATATGAACTGGTGTAATGTTTTAGATTCTATTTATAATGCTTCTTTAGCAGATATTTTAGTAGATATTCATTTTGTACCAATGCGGCCGAATGTTAAGGAACTACCAGAGTTAATCAGTCTTTTATCTTTAATTAATATTAACCAAATTAATATTTTAAAATTTGTGCCTCAAGGAAGAGGACGTGATAATGAGTCTTCATTAAAACTTAGTGATGAAGAATTAATGAAGTTTTTGAGAATGATTTATGAATACATTAAAAAATGGGATATAAACGTTAGAATTGGTATTCCTCTTATGGAAGAAAATTCACATAAATGTACTGCAGGACTACAAAAATTAGATATTAAATTTGATGGAACTGTTTTACCATGTCCAGCTTTTAAAGAGATAGATGACTTAGAAGCTAAATCTTTGGGTATTAAATTACCAAATATATATGATAACTTAGAAGATATTTCTGTTTTGGGTTATGGAACAAGAAATGAGCCTTTATGCCGTAAACTTTATCAGAAAAAATAAGACATTTTATTAATTTTGTTTTATAATTGTTTTATAAAATATAGGAGTGGTAAATATGTCTTTAAATACACAAGAAATACTTTTGAAATACCATAGTTTTGTCGATGGTCTTACTAGTAGTGAGGCACTTGTTAGGCAAAGAAAGTATGGTTTAAATAAAATAGAGCAAGAAGAACATAAAACTGTTTTTTCGTTTCTTTTTAATTCTTTTAAGGATAAGTTTATTTTAATATTAATAGTGCTTGCTATTATTAATTTATTCTTAAGTGATGTGGTAAGTTTTCTAATTATTTTAGGTATTGCTTTTATAAGTGCGATGATAAGATTTTATGAAGATTATCATAGTTATTTGTTTAATCAAAAATTGAAAAAAAGAATTGTTAGTAAGACAATGGTTTTAAGGAATAAAAAAGAAACAATTATTCCAAATGATCATGTGTGTGTTGGAGATATTGTTATAATAAATGCTGGTTCTATAATTCCTGCTGATGGTATATTAATATATGCTAAAGATTTATTTTTAAATATGGCCCCTTTTACAGGGGAAAGTAGACCAGTTGAAAAGACGACTGAAAAAAATAAAGAAGAAGACTTAATAAAATGTGAAAATGTATGTCTTGCAGGGAGTAGTGTTGTAAGTGGGTCTGGTAAGTTACTAATTACAAGTATTGGTAAGGATACTTATTTAGGGGGTATGAACAAAGATCTAGCAAGTACTAGTAAAGTAACTAGTTTTGATAAGGGTATGCAAAATATTACTACTCTTTTAATTAAGTATATGCTACTTACTAGTATAATGGTTTTTATTATATATGGTTTTATTAGAAAAGATTATTTAGAGGCATTTTTGTTTTCTTTAAGTGTAGCAGTAGGTATTACACCTTCTATGTTACCAATGATTGTTAATGTTAATTTATCTAAAGGGGTAAGAACGCTTGAAACTAAAAAAACTTTAGTTAAAAATATTAATGCTATTGAGAACTTAGGGAGTATGGATACATTGTGTACAGATAAAACAGGGACACTTACCAAGGATAACATTACACTTATGAATTATGTTAATTGTTTAGGTGGATATGATGAGGATGTTTTTAAATTATCTTACTTAAATAGTTATTATGGGTCTGGTGTTAAAAATTTAGTAGATCACGCGATTATGGATTATGAAAAAATGAATAAAATTGTGGTTAAAGATAGTTATACTAAGATAGATGAAATACCTTTTGATTATGAGAAAAGGCTAATGAGTGTTCTTTTAAAAGATGATGAAGAAACTATTTTAATAACTAAAGGTTCTTTAGAGAATGTTATTAATGTTTGCGAGTATTATAGTTTAAATGGTGAAATACAACCAATTACTAAAGATATTGTTGATAATATTAATGAAGTTAGTAAAACGTTTGAGAAAAAAGGGATGCAAGTGATTGCTTTAGCCTATAAGAAAACCACTGAAACAAAAGAGGCTAATTTAGTATTTAAAGGACTTATGGCGTTTTTAGATCCGCCTAAGAAAGATGTCGATAAAACAATTTCAAAATTAAAAGACTTAGGTGTTACAACAAGAGTAATTACGGGTGATAATGTTTATGCTACTAAAACAATTTGTGAACTATGTCAAATTGATACCTCTAATATTTTAACAGGGGAAATGGTTAGTAAAATGACTGATGATGAATTAAAAAAAGTCATGGATAAAACCTATGTTTATGCAAGAATGAATCCAAGTGAAAAAGAAAGAATAGTAAAGTTGTATCAAAGTCTTGGACATACAGTTGGGTATATGGGTGATGGGGTAAATGATGCTTTATCACTAAGTACTAGTGATGTTGGTATATCAGTATCTAAAGCAACGGATATAGCCAAAGAAAAAAGTGATATTATATTACTTGTAAAAAGTTTAGATGTTATTTTAGATGGCGTTATGGAAGGAAGAAGAGTTTACGGCAATATTATTAAATATATGAAGATGGCTTTGAGTGCGGATTTTGGGGACGTATTTAGTATTTTAATTGCTAGTATATTTTTACCTTTTTTACCACTTTTACCAATACAGATGCTTATACAAGATTTTCTTTTTGATTTTTCTCAAATAATGATACCTTATGATAATGTTGATAAAGAGTTTTTAAGTAAACCACGTAAGTGGAGTGCTGATGGTCTAGGAAGATTTATGAATACAATGGGTATTACAAGTAGTATATGTGATATTCTTGCATTTATTATGTTTTGGTTTGTACTTGGTTATAGAACACCAGAGTACTTTCAAACAGCATGGTTTATAGAATGTATTATAAGTGAAACGATTATTATTTATTTTGTTCGAACTAGTAAATCCTTATTAGCATCAAGACCTAGTAATAAACTTATTATAGGAACACTTGTAACACTGGTTGGCACTATTTTAACACCAATTGTTTTATGTAATATTAAGTCATTTAATTTTGTGATATTACCAATTAATTATTATTTAGTTATATTATTAGTAACATTAGTTTACACAGTACTAGTTATTGTTATAAAGAAATTATATATTAAAAAATATAAAGAATGGATGTGATAAAAATGCGAATAGCTTTAATATTAGAAAATAGTCAAAAAAAGAAAGTGGAATATGTAAAAAGCGTTTTAGAAAGAGTAGCACAAAAATATAATCATGAAATATTTTGTTATGGTGTTAGTGAAAATAGCAAAGCAAATATTGATTATGTAGGTGCTGGGGTACTAACAGGTATTTTACTAAATACTGGGGTCGTAGATTTTGTTATAACTGGTTGTTCCACGGGTTGTGGGGCTAGTATTGCTTCTAATATGATGCCTAATGTTTACTGTGGCTATGTAAAAGATAAAGTAGATGCCGAACTATTTAGGAAAATAAATGCAGGTAATGCTGTTTCGATTCCATATGGTAGAGTATTTGGCGTTGGATTTGAAATTATTTTAGAAGAAATATTTACTACACTTTTTGAAACTGAAGAGGCTAGTGGGTATCCAAGTGAAAGAAAAGAAATTCAAGATAAACAAAGAGATAATCTTGTTAAAATAAAAAAATGTACCAATAGAGAACTTTTAAGTATTTTAGAAGAAATGGATAAAGATTTTTTATATGGCATAGTTCATAATGATTATTTTGAAGAAAATTTCTTTAAGTATTCAGAAAATGATGAAATAGCTTTGTTTTTAAAAAATATAATTGACGCTTTTGAATAGTGTTTTAACAAAATTAAAAGGTAATAAAAGCAAAAAATTTATTACCTTTTTAAATTATTCTTTTATTAATTTTAGAATGTCGTTATCACTGATTTCTAGTATTTTAATTATTTTTTTAATAGTTTCAAATTTAGCTTGATTTAATTTACCATTTTCGATACGATATAAATTACGCCAAGAGATTTCACATAGTTCAGCTAGCTGTTCTAGGGTATAACCTTTTTTTAATCGATATTCTTTTAACATTTTTAGTCACCTCATGACAATAATGTCATAATTAATAAGCAAAATGTATGACATAAAAGTCAATAAAATTATTGAATTAAGAAAATATTAATGTTAAAATTATGACATAAGAGTCATAGCGGGTGATATTAGTGAAATTACAGAAATTTAAAGAAAAAAATAATAAAAGAAAATTAATCATAACAGGAATAATTTTAAGTATATTGTTATTATCAGGCATATATTTATATAATTCATTTGCAATATTTACAGAGGAAAAACACTTTAATGTGATAAATGGAACAGTTGGAGATCCAGGTGACATTTATTTTGCCTATTATGTAGATGGCGAGATAACGCGGAGTATGCCCAAACAAAATACAGGTTATACGTTAAATACAGAACAAAGTAATTGTACGAATGGTGTGGTGCCAAAATGGGATAATGCTGGTTGGCAATTTATTGGTGATTATCATAACTATAATGCGACAGATTATACAAGAACAAGGTGTAACTTATATTTTGAGAAGACTTGTCAAATAGTAAGTACAGCACTTGGTAATATTGAAGTAAATAGTTATACGCCGGATTTTAGTAAAAGCGCATGTGATGACGAGACTTGTGAATCGCATGAAAAAGGGATATATGAGACCTTAGATGATGACGGGACAAGCTATTATTATCGGGGCTCAGTGGAAAATAACTATGTCAAGTTTGCAGGATATTATTGGCGTATTATCAGAATAAATGGTAATGGTAGTATTCGCATGATATATGATGGAACAGTAGCTCATGACAACGGAGAAACAAGTGACGACAGAGTGTATAGTAAAACATATTTTAATACAAGTGATAGTGATAATATGCACGTTGGGTATATGTATACAAGTGGACAAGTACATGGTTTAGGTACAAATTCAAATGTTAAAACCGTTAACGATAATTTTTATAGTTCAAAATTAACTAGTTATGCTAATTACATGGACAATAACGTTGGCTTTTGTGGCGATAGAAGCATATTGAATCAGCAGACTGGTATTGGTACGGCAAGGACTACCACTTATTATACGGCTTATCTTCGGGTTACTACCAATTCTCCAACGTTTAGTTGTTCATTAGATGCAGATTATTATACTGTATCAAATTCAAGTAAAGGTAATAAGGCTTTATCTTATCCTATTGGTTTGATAACAGTTGATGAAGCCATGTATGCTGGTTATAGTGGTGGAATGTTTGATGGAACATATAATTATCAAAAACCATTACCTGATAATTTTTTAAATATAAATTATGGGTATTGGACTATGACACCAGCAGGCTTTTATAATCCTTATGCTAGTTATAATTTATTTGCATCATTGTTTATAATTTATGAACCTGGTGGTTTTGATGATGTACATTTGGGGCTTAATTATGGTTTGAGACCAGTAATAAATTTAAAAAGTACTCTAAAGTTCACTGGTGATGGTACTAAAAATAATCCATATATTCCAAGTTTATAATACAATCAAGAACGATTAGTCTATGATGATTAATTGTTCTTTTTTTATTAATGGAATATTTTGAATAAATTTTGTGTTCTTGCACATAATTATATTAGCACTCTATATTGACAAGTGCTAAGAATGGTGGTAAAATTAAGGCATAGTTTGGAGGTGGATAATATGTATCCAGATAATAATGAAGAATTAAAAAATGTTTTAGAGAAATATGGCCGTGATATAACTCGGAACACGAAAGATAACAAAGTTGACCCGGTTATTGGCCGAGATGAGGAAATCAGAAATGTTATTCGTATTTTATCACGAAAAAGTAAAAACAATCCGGTTTTAATTGGTGAACCTGGTGTTGGTAAAACAGCGATAGTAGAAGGCCTTGCACAAAGAATAATAGCAGGAGATGTTCCTAATAGTCTTAAAAATAAAACAGTTTGGGAATTAGATTTAGGCGCACTTGTGGCTGGAGCTAAGTATCGTGGTGAATTTGAAGAAAGATTAAAAGCTGTTTTAAAAGAAATTAAAGATAGTGAAGGCAGCATTATTATGTTTATCGATGAAATTCATATGATTGTTGGTACAGGCGCCGAAGGGGCTATGGACGTATCAAATATGCTAAAGCCAATGCTTGCTCGTGGTGAGATTCATGTTATAGGTGCAACTACGTTAAATGAATATCGTAAATATATTGAAAAAGATGGGGCTTTGGAAAGAAGACTACAAAAAGTAATGGTTAAAGAACCAACGGTTGAAGACACTATTACGATTTTAAGAGGCTTAAAAGAACGTTTTGAAGTATTCCATGGAGTTACTATTAAAGATAGTGCTTTAGTTGCAGCGGCTACTTTGTCAGATCGTTATATTACTGACAGATTTTTACCTGATAAAGCAATAGACTTAGTAGATGAAGCTTGTGCAACAATTAAAATGCAACTTGATTCAGTGCCAGTGTCACTTGATAAATTAACAAGAAAAATTATGAGTTTGGAAATAGAACGACAAGCTTTGAAAAAAGAAAAAGATGAATTATCAGTTGCGAGAGTTAGAAAAATTGATGAAGAGTTAGAAGATTTAAAAGAACAAGAGAATAACAAAAGAAGTAAATGGGAAAGTGAGAAAGCTTTAAAAGATAAGATTAATAAGAAGAAAGCTGAACTTGAAAAAGCCCGTTTTGAACTTGCTAATGCTGAGAATAACTATGATTTAGAGAAAAGTGCTATAATAAGACATGGAACAATTCCAAAGTTAGAAAATGAACTTGCTACTTTAAGAAAAGATAGTCAAAATACTATTTTATCTGACGTTGTTGATGAAGAAGGCATCGCGGGAATAATATCGCGTTGGACTAATATTCCAGTATCTAAATTAGTTAGCAGTGAAAGAGAAAAATTACTACATTTAAAAGAAAGACTTGAAAAACGAGTAATTGGTCAAGATGAAGCTTTAACTAAAGTAAGTGAAGCGATTATAAGAGCAAGAAGTGGTATTAAAGATCCAAATAGACCAATAGGTTCATTTATCTTCTTGGGACCAACTGGTGTAGGTAAAACTGAGGTTGCTAAAAGTCTTGCTAATGAATTATTTGATGATGAAAGACACATGATAAGAATTGATTGTTCTGAATATATGGAAGCATTTAATGTCTCACGTTTAATCGGAGCTCCTCCAGGATATGTTGGCTATGATGAAGGCGGCGTTTTAACCGAGGCTGTAAGACGTAATCCATATAGTATAGTTTTATTTGATGAAATAGAAAAAGCACATAAAGACGTCTTTAATATTTTACTACAAATATTAGATGATGGAAGACTTACTGATTCACAAGGAAGAACAGTTGATTTTAAAAATACAATTATTATTATGACTAGTAACTTAGGTAGTGAGTATATCTTAGATAATGAAGAAAATTCTCATGAGTTAGTTATGGGGGAACTTAGAAAGAACTTTAGACCAGAGTTTATAAATCGTATTGATGAAATCATTGTCTTTAATCCATTAAAGAAAGATAGTGTGGGTAAGATACTTGATAAAATTATTAATGAAATTAATAATAGATTGAAAGTTAAACAAATTAAAGTTGAATTAACTAGTGAAGCTAATACTAAAGTAATTGATGAGTCTTTCGTGCCAGAGTTTGGAGCAAGACCTATTAAGCGTTATGTTACTAATAATATTGAATCTTTAATTGCCCATGCTTTAGTTGGTGAAGATATAAAACCTAATAGTATTTTAGAGATTGACGTTAAAAATGATAACTTTACTTTAGATATCAAAAATAAATAAAGAACTTAAGATGCAACTCCTAAGTTCTTTTCTTTTTAATCTAATTTTTCAACACAGGTATTAACAACACTGGTGAATTCTTTTTCAATAGTTTCTAAGTCCTCTTTAGTTAAACCTTCAAATCTAAGAGTTAGGTTAGGACCAGTGTTACTAGCTCTTATAAGACCCCAAGCATTTTTAAAGTTTACTCTAACACCATCAATATCTAAATAAGAATATTTTTTTTCTTTAACATAGTTTTTAACGGCATCAACAACGAGAAATTTATGCTCATTGGAACAAGGTACTTTTATTTCAGGCGTAGAGTAGTAATTATTAATATCATCTAATAGGGCACTGAAAGGTTTCTTTTCTTTAGAAAGAATTTCAATGAATCTTAGACCAGCATAGATAGCACTGCAGACCTCTGGACCACGATCATTAAAGAAAATATGGCCAGATAATTCGCCACCAAGTGGAATATTATTAATTTTGGTGTTGGCTTCGGTAAAGCTTGTGCCAGTTCTACTCATGAATACATGACCACCAAGTTTTTCTATTTCATCTATTAAGGATTTAGAACATTTAACATCACATAAGAAGGTTTTATTTTTAACATTGTTAATCATGCTTTTCATCGCAACAATTAAATATTTATCGGCCATAATAAAATTACCATTTTCATCAATTATTCCAAGTCTATCACCATCACCATCAAAGGCAATACCAATATCGGCACCTATTTCTAGTACCTTATCTTTTAACATTTTCATGTTTTCTTCGACAGCAGGATCGGGATGATGATTTGGGAAAGTACCATCATTTTCATCACATATGTAAGTTGGAATAATATTTGGAAATTCTTTTATGACGTCTTTAATAATTGTTGAGGTAACCCCATTACCCATATCAAAAACAGCTTTTATTTTTTTATCACCCATGGAAATATTATCTTTTAGATAGTTTAAGTAAAGTTCTTTAATATCTCTATTTGTAGTAAAACCATGGCCACTTAAAAATTCACCTTTTAAAGTAAAGTCTTTAAAAGCTTCAATCATCTCACCCCGGGCATTAGCAATACTATCAAAAGAAAATTTAAAACCATTGTCGTCCTTTGGGTTGTGGCTTGCCGTAACCATGACACCAAAAGTATTTTCAATATATCTTGTGTAATAATGCATAGGTGTTGTAATTTCCCCATAATCGATAACGTTAATACCAGAGTCAATTAGCCCTTTTTTTAAAGCAGCTAGTAAGGAAGGTGAAGAAAGTCTATTGTCTCTACCTATTACACATTTATTTTTACTATAAAACTTTTGTAAGTAACTACCATAACTTTTACCAATGATATAAGATGTGTTTTCGTTTATTTCATCAGGATATTTTCCCCTTATATCATAGGCTTTAAAAATTGTTTCATTCATCATTTCATCCCCTTTATATTGTATATTCAGTTTAGCATAAAATAATATAAAAAAAAAGATTATACAATTGTTGACGTAAATCTTTACAGTAGAAATTGACAAGATGAGTAATTTTTAATAATATCAGAATAGAGAGGAATTTTGATATGGAAAAAGAAATTAATTATATGCCTTTATACGCTAGTAATGTAAAGGTTGATAGAAAAAGTATAAGTAAAGAAGAAATGAGAAAAAGAAGAAAAAGAGGTAAGATTAATATTGGCCTTTGTATTCTTGGGTTAACTGCAGCACTTGGGGTTGGTGGTAAAATGGGAATGGACTTTCAAAAAATGCAAGATGAACAAGCTAAGATAAGGGAAGAGGAAACAATAGCAAAAGAAGAAAATATGATACTTGCTAATGCTTTTTCAAGATTTAGAGAAGACGCGATTAATATTGTACACGACAATATGCATTTTGGGGGTGTTAATAATGATAAGAGATATCCCCAGTGGTATGAAGGTGACGCGGCTAAAGACATGGAGGCTGTTATAGAAAGAGAAGGGTTAACAGAAAGCGATATTACGGAACTTATTTTTACAATAAGAGAACAATTTCATAATGTTTATCCTAATCTTGCATCATATGAGTCTATAAGTAAAATGGTTAAAGAGTATTGTGGTATGAGTCTTGATGATTATATGAAAGCTCATGGGTTACCAGAAGAAAGAGAAGATGCTGATAATTATTTAAGACAAATAATTGCGATTAAAAACGGCTATGATTTTAGTAGTTTAGAAAGTGGTATGCGACATGGAATGTAATATTTTTACGGTGAATGATAAAGAGTATATGGAACTTGCTAGAGTAGTAGTTCATGGGAATGTTTATGTTTATTTAAATGGTGTGGCAGATGAAGATGAATTTCTAATTAAAGAATTAGATGAAGAGAAAAAGGAATTAAGAGAAATAGCTAGTGAAAAATATATGGATATTTTAAAAGCTTTAGATAATGAAATTACTCAAGAGGAGATTTTATAGTCTTCTTTTTTTGTTAATATTTTTTTTCTTTAAACATATATATTTTTTAAGGAGATGATTGTTTTGGAAAGTATAATTCCGTTTACAAAAGATTTAGATTTTAAAACACCGGTTAGTGAAATTACTAGTATTTCTTTAGAAAGAGAATTCAATGTTAGTGAGAGTAGTATCGAAGGAAATTTGGATGTATCAGGAGAATATAAAAGTCATGATGTCAGTGCGAATGTAAATCCTTTTCATTTTAAGATACCATTTACTATTGAAATACCTAATAATTTAAAAAAAGATAGTATTACGCTAGAGATAAATGATTTTGCTTATGAAATGAATGAAGATAAAGGAATAAGTGTTCATATTGAACTTTTATTAAATGGTGAAGAAATAGAAGAGGAAAAAGAAGAGGTTGATTTGACAAGACTTATGGATGAAACAGTGATAGATGATATAAAGAAAGATAAGGATATACCAGGTGAAGAAGAAAAAAGTGAAGTAGAAGAAACGAACAAGGAGGAAAATGAGAAAAAGGAAGAGACTAGAGATATAAAGTCTTCTTTAGAAGAAAAGATTAAGAATAATAAAAGTGAAGAATTTGTAACTTATCATATTCATGTTGTTAAAGATGGGGAAACAATAGAGTCTATTTGTTCTATGTATCAGGTAAGTGAAGATTATATAAAAGAGTATAATGATTTAACTGAGTTTATAAGTGGTAGTAAGATTTTGTTACCAGTAAGTTATGAATAGAGAAAGTATTGAAATAATCAAAAGTATATATAAACCATATAAATATACTATTAAAAATAGTGTTCATATATTAGATACAACTAGTGGAAAATTTGTTTTAAAAGAAAAGAAAAGTGATATTAGAAATTTATATAATTATTTAGAAAGCCGTAGTTTTAATAATTTTGCTCCTTTAATTGATGATTCAAGAGAAGGGGTAAATATTTTTTCTTATGTAAATGATACAGATATGCCGAGTGAACAAAAAGCAATGGATTTAATGAAGATTGTGGGACTTTTACATCAAAAAACGACTTATTATAAAGATGTTGTAGTTGATGAGTATAAAAAAATATATGAAAATTTGACTGATACGATTAATTATTTAAAATATTTTTATGATAATACTTATAATGAAGCTTTTAATTATGTGTATCCTTCACCTAGTAAGTATTTATTACTTACTAATTATAGTAAGATTTATAATGCTATTATGTTTTCAGAACAAGAATTAGAAAAATGGTATCAAAAAGTTAAAGATATAAATAAGTATCGGGTATGTCAAGTACACCATAATTTAACTTTAGAACATTTTATAGAAGGAAAAACACCAACTCTTATAAGTTGGGATAATAGTAAGAAGGATACACCAGTATTAGATATTTATGAATTTTATAAAAATAGTTATTTTAATTATAATTTTGAAACGTTATGGCATGAGTATTTAAAGTATTGTCCATGGAGCGATGAAGAAAAGCAATTGTTTTTTATAGTTATTAGTTTGCCACCTAAGTTTGAATTAAAAGGAAAAGAATTTGATATTACTAAAAATGTTCAGAAAGTACTTGATTATGTTTATAAAACAGAAAGCCTAGTAAGGCCATACTATACGGTAGAGAAAAAAGAAAAGTAGGGCTACTTCAATAAGTAAAACAAAGATATTAAATCTTAAAGGTAGTATTAAAGTAATAATTATTTGATAAAAAATTAATACAGAAAGAGCAAGGACAGCAAGAACACTGAAAAATCCTCCATTACGTCGACATGGCCTCATAAAATCACCTATGGTAGTTTATGAAAGGTATTTTAATTGGTGCAAGAAACTAACGAATATAGTTAGTTTTTTTGATTGTGCAGCAAACGATAGTTAGCTGCTGTTTAAACCACGTGCTATGCACGTGCGAACCGAAGAGCGATGGCGTTGTATAACAAAAATAGCTCTCCTTTTGATATGATAGAAGAGGTCTGTCAGCCAAATCTAAAAATCGAAAGGAGAGCTATTTTTGAAAAAGTTGAAAAACAATGATGAGATGGGCAGTTTATCTCATACAAAATGGAATTGTCAATATCATATTGTGTTTACTCCAAAATATAGGAGAAAAGCAATATATAACAAACTGCGAAAAGATATTGGAAGGTATTTACGAAGATTATGTGATTATCAAGGGGTTGAAATAGTCGAAGCAAACGCTTGTCCTGATCATATACATATGTTGGTAAAAATACCTCCTAAGTTAAGTGTATCAAAATTTATGGGATACTTAAAGGGGAAAAATTCACTTATGATATTTGAAGAGCATGCAAATTTGAAATATAATTATGGAAATCGTCATTTTTGGGCAGAAGGATATTTTGTTAGTACCGTAGGTGCTAACAAAAATACAATAAAAAAATATATTCAAGAACAAGAAACAGAAGATAGAATATTAGACAAAAGAAGCATGAAGGAATATAAAGACCCGTTCACGGGTAGGTAAGAGGGACAAAGGCAATTGGCAGACTAAAAAAGCCTCCAAATGGAGGCCGCCAGTAATTGGCCTTATAGGCCTTAGCGAAAAACCACGTCTTTTAGGCGTGGATTTTTATTGAATAAATTTTACCAATTTCATATATGGAATATGCTATGCCCTCTATATGAAATTTATCATCGTAGTCAGCTAAACATAGTTCTAGCCACTCAATAATTGATTCTATTTCTTTATAGTCTTGGGTAATTAGGTCATAATTATCCTCCCACTTTAAAATACTATCATAAACGTAATTTAGATATATAATAATTTGCTCTTTAGATAGTTCAATATATTTTATCTTCTAAAGTATTAGTTTCGTGTGTAGCACATTTTAGTTAATAGGCTTATCAAACTTATAAAATCATTGAATAAAAAACGTCTTTATGATACCATTTAACTATAGTAAAAAATAACCCAAACAATACTAAAATATTCAAGTTATAGCGAGGTATAGAGATGAAAGAAAAAAAGTTAATTGTTTTTTCTGTAGTAATTTTATTACTAGTATTAGTAGGAGCAGTAGGAGCTTCTTATGCTTATTTTGCTACAGTAAATAAAATAATTGGGAATGATAAGAATTTAAATATCGTAACGGAAAACTTAGGTGATATTAAGTGGGAAGGAACAAAAGTCTATACAAGTGGTGATTTATTACCTGGTGAATGTGGTATTCAAACATTTACAATAGAAAAGAATAGCGCATCTGGTAAAGGAATATATGAAATAGACTTAAAAGGAATTATTGATTCTGCATTTAATGAAGATGTTGAAATAACACTTTATAAATCAACTGATACGACTACTAATAACGTTACTATTAAAGAAGGAAGTAGTACGATAAGTGGTGATACAACAAAACAATACTATAAAGAAGATAGTGTTGTTCTAAATGGCACTCCAGAGAAAATTTATGGAACAAAGGCTTTACAAGATAAAGAACAGATTATCTTAGAACAAGCCAATTTTGATAATAGTACACTAGAAAAAACAACTTATTACTTAGTATATTGTTATAAGAATGCTGACACTTCTCAAGACGAACAACAAGGCAAAAGCTTTAGTGGCGAAATAAGTGTTAAATTAATATTAGATAAATTATCATTAACTGAATATGTTGAACAGTTGGCGGTTGAAACAACTATAGATGATTATGGTAATACAAGATATATTGGAAAGGCTCCAAATAACTATATAAGTATTGATGGCGATATATGGCGTATTATTGGGACAATGAAAGATATAGATGATGGTACAGGTACTAAAAGTGACAGAGTAAAAATAATAAGAGCTAAATCGATAGGTAGTTATGCTTGGGATACAAGCGATAGTTCAGTTAATTCCGGTTATGGCGTGAATGAATGGAGCGAGGCTGATTTAATGAAACTGTTAAATCCAGGCTATGAAAGTGAGTCAGTAGGAGGCTCATTATACTGGAATAGTAGGTCTGGTACATGCTATTATGGTCAAAATAATGGTACTATAAGCTGCAATTTTACAAGTATTGGTATAGGTGATGAATTAAAAGCTTTAATTAAAGAAACCGTATGGAATACTGGTGTTGATAAAAATATTACTAATTTTACAACGCAAAACTTTTATATGTATGAGCATTCGTCTAATAATGAAAAAATATGTACTAGTGGTAGTTATTGTAATGATGATTTAGTAAGAACAACAACATGGAAAGGTTTAGTAGGACTAATGTATCCTTCAGATTATGGTTACGCTACTGGAGGAAATTTGTCTAGCAGACAAATGTGTCTGAAGTATAGTATATTTGACTGGAGAGATGATTTAGCAGACTGTTATTTAAATAATTGGATTTACAACGGTAACACTTTGTATACTATGTCATCTGTTATAAATGGAACTTATGCAAGCAATATTTTTTACATTACATCTCTTGGTAGTGTTTATAATAGTGCTTTTACATATTACAGCTATGCTGTTCATCCAGTAGTATATTTAAAAAATGAAGTTAAGATTATTTCTGGAACAGGTTCTTCATCTGACCCATTTGTGCTAGGAATTTAAAAAAATCTTGAAAAAAGATAATAAATTACTTATAATACATATATAAAACGAAGAGAAAGAGGAGTAAAAATATATTGCTTTTTAAAGAGAGTTCTTGGGTGGTGTAAAAGAATAAGCAAATATTTTGAAGAAACTTTTAAGTGACTATTGTATACAAGGTAGTCCGGAGAAGTCCGTTATCAAAAGAAGAAAAAAAGAAGGTGGTACCGCGGTTTATCTCGCCCTTTGGTGTACCATCTTTTTGTATTTAGAAAGAGGTTTTATTATGACACAAAAAGAATATGCAGATATGCTTTTACCTAATGTTTTACATGATAGAGCATATTACGAAGACTTGTACAAAAAAAGAAATTTAAGTGATGGAGCTATGGTTACGAGAATTGGACCTAGTCCGACTGGCTTTGTTCACATTGGCACACTTTATCAAGCAATGGTGGCTGAACGTATGGCTCATCAAAGTGGTGGTGTATGCTTTGTAAGAGTAGAAGATACAGATCAAAAAAGATTAGTAGAAGGCGCAATTGACCAAATACTAAATTCTGTAAAAGAATATAATATTAAGTTTGATGAATATCCCCTAGATAATGGTGAGTCAGTAGGTGAATACGGACCATATATTCAAACAATGCGTAAAGATATCTATCAAGCATTCGTTAAAGATTTATTAATGAAAGATTTAGCTTATCCATCATTTTTGACTAGTGAAGAATTAAATGAAATTAATGAAAAGCAAAAGAAAAGGAAACAAAGAATAGGCTATTATGGTATATGGGCTAGTAAAGAAAGAAGCCTTACCCATGAAGAAGTAAAAGAAAAGATTGAAAGTGGTCTTCCATATGTTATAAGACTTAAAAGTAAAGGTAGTTTTGATAATGAAATAGTTATGGAAGACTGTATTAAAGGGCGTATTAAATTTCCAGAAAATGATATGGATGTTGTATTATTAAAATCAGATGGTATACCAACTTATCATTTTGCTCATGTTGTTGATGATACCCTTATGGGGACAACTCATGTTTCACGCGGCGATGAATGGCTTAGTAGTGTGCCAGTTCACTTAGATTTATTTAAAACACTTGGTTTTGCGCCACCTAAGTATGCTCACTTAGCAACTATTCAAAAAGAAGAAAATGGTAAAAGAAGAAAAATTAGTAAAAGAAAAGATGCTGAGGCTAACGTAGCATTCTATAGTGAAAAAGGTGTTCCAGTAGAGGCTGTTAAAATATATTTAATGACCCTTGCTAATTCTAACTTTGAAGAGTGGTTCTTAAATAACCCTGATAAAAATTATGAAGAATTTCATATGGACTTTAAAAATATGAGCACCAGTGGAGCCTTATTTGATATGGAAAAACTACTTAATATTGCTAAAAATTATTTAAGTCGTATAACAGCAAGTGAGTTTTATAACGAATTACTTACTTGGGCTAATACTTATGATAAAGAGTTTTTGCATGAATTAGAAGAATATAAAGATATTATTATTAAGACGCTTGATATTGAAAGAAATACTGATAAACCACGTAAAGACTATGCTATGTATAGTGAAGTAAGACAAAATATTAGTTATATGTATGACTTTAAAGGTATTAACTATGAATGGCAAAAGATTACGGATATAACAGAAATAAAAAGTATTTTAAATACTTATATTAATGAGTACTATGATGAATCTTTAAATGAAGAAGAGTGGTTTAATAATATCAAAGCCATGTGTGATAAACTTGGTTATGCTTCTAATATGAAAGAGTATAAGAAAAATCCAGAGAACTTTAAAGGTAATGTTGCCGATGTATCAACAGTTATAAGAGTTTCCTTAACTGGTAAGTCTAAAACACCTAATTTATATGATATTATATGTATATTAGGTCGTGAAGAAATAGTAAGAAGAATAGGATTATTATAGGAGGATTTATGTTAAATATTAAAACTGATTCAAGAAAAGTTGTAAAAGGCGATACTTTCGTAGCTATTAAAGGTCATACAGTAGATGGCCATGACTTTATTAATAAAGCAATAGAAAATGGGGCAGCAAAAATTGTTTGTGAACATGGAGAGTATCCAGTAGAAACAATTATTACGTCAAGTCCTGAAGCGTGGCTTAAAGAAACGCTAGTAAGAGATTATAGTGATGAGATTAACGAGTTAACCCTAGTCGGTGTAACAGGGACAAATGGTAAAACGACAACTTGTTTCTTAGTTTATCAAATGTTAAAACAATTAGGTATTAAAGCTGCTTATATGGGAACCATTGGTTTCTACTATGAAGATATAAAAGAAGAGTTACCTAATACAACTCCAGAGATAGTAGATGTCTATAATTATATTTTAAGGGCTAAAGAACTTGGAGCTACTCATTTTATAATGGAAGTGTCAAGTCACGCTTTATCATTTGACCGGGTAGCAGGTCTTAAATACACTGTAGAAGCTTTTACTAATCTAACAGAAGATCATTTAGATTATCACAAAACAATGGAAAATTATTTACAAGCTAAATTACATATATTAGATTATTTAAAAAATGATGGCGTGATTGTTGTTAATAAAGATGATATGTATGGCAAGTATTTCATGAACAAAAACAATATAACTATTGGTTTTGGTGACTGTGACTTTAAAGCCCTTAGTTATACCGAAAATAGTGCAGGTATGGATATTACCTTTACTTATGAAAATACTTCATTTGTTGCCCATACTAATTTAAAGAGTCGTTTCAATGTCTATAACTATTTAACTTGCCTTGCTATATGTAAAAGCCTAGGCTTTAAAATTAGTGATTTACTAGATGTCTCATTAAGTATATATCCACCTCATGGTAGATGTGAAAGTATTAAAGTTAGAAAAGGACAGGCTGTAATAGACTATGCTCATACACCTGATGCTGTTTCTAAAATTATTGATGCTTTCTTAGAAAATAAAACTGGTAAAATTATAACTGTTGTTGGTTGTGGCGGTGATAGAGATCCAATGAAAAGACCTATTATGGGCGATATTGCTACTAAAAAAAGTGATTATGTAATATTTACTAATGATAATCCAAGAACAGAGGATCCAGAAGCTATAATGAAAGATATTTTAAATGGTGTTAAAAGTAATAATTATTGTGTTATCTATGATAGGAAAGAAGCTATTTTAAAAGGCTTAGCAATGCTAGAAGATAACGATACATTACTTATCTTAGGAAAAGGTCATGAAGATTATCAAATAATCGGTCATACTAAACACCATTTTGATGATACTGAAATTGTTTTAGAATATATAAAAACACAAGCTTAATGTCTTGTGTCTTTTCTTTGTCTTGTATATCCGAGAACGTCTTTTAAGTACTTTTGTCCTTCTTCTAACAGACTTGGTTCTAATAAGCTCCATATGTGATCTTTTTCTTTGTCTACTATACCACTTAGTTCAGCTATGCCTTCTTCTTCTTCAATATTCTCTGCAACATGTATATTTTTAAAAGGAACAAAACCTTGACCCCATAATTCTAAACCAAAAACATTTTGAGGTATTTCACCGCGGTAGTCAAAGTAACTAGTACCATATTTAATGATATAGTGGTTATCACAAGAACAAATTGTTAGACCTTCTAATAAATTATAGATGGTTCTAGCAAAATAAAAGCAATAACCAGTGTATAGGGGAGAAAGATTTGGATAAACGTCTCGTTCACGATTCATTATTTCACAATGCTTTTTATCAAATGTAGTATCTAATGTATAGATTAAACCTTGTATTATATCAGTTGTTAAATTCATTATGTATGTTCCTTTCTATTTTATTTTTAACGTTTTATTGTGTCTTTAAGTGAATTTACTACATTTATACCTGTTTCATACATTAAGGGATATAATTTTGTCCAAAAGGCATCTTTGTGGTCGTCCCTCACACTACCAAATTGACCAGCGTTGTAATATTCTTCTAAATATTTGTCTTTTTCAATATAAGTTGGCAAGGTATATGTATCATCTAAGTCTTTTACTAGTGTTTGATTGGTAACTATTTTAGTAGGTATAGAGGTTCTTTTGTTTTCTTCATCATAAAATTCACGAGCGTCATAATATTTGTTATCATATAAAATAAAATAATGATTGCCTTTTTCATTTTTACATAAAGTTCCATCTTTTAAAATGCTTATAAGAGTCATAGCAAAATAATAACAATAGCCTTGATATAAATAGGACGTTTGCTCTTCATATTCACTAAAAACACCTTTTAAATTTTCGATTAGCATAATTATTTCTTCAGTAGATAGTTTTTTGCTTTCCATATGGTTCGCCTCTTTCTTGCCTATATTATAAAGGCGATACTGGTAAGTGGCAAAGGAATTATTGCATGTTGTGTAAATAAATGGTAAACTTTTCATATAATTATTTAACGCTTCGATAAAGGAGATGATTTTTAATGCTAGAAGAAA
>CAKOMI010000020.1 GCA_934096605.1 uncultured Bacilli bacterium | reverse complement strand
TTATTATTATTTATGTTTTCTAAAAGTTAAAAGTAAAGATTATAAACAAGCTATAGATGAAGCAAGGAAAATTAAAGTTTATTTAGATAAAAACTTAACGCAAGATTATATTGTTCTTGGGCCCGCAACGGCTAATATGTTTTTGGTTAATGGCGTTTATAATTTTGAAATTTATATAAAATATAAGAAAGAAGAAAAATTATATCAAGTATTAAAAGAATTAGATAAGTTAATGCTTGTAAACTCTAAAGTACAATTAGATATTGATTTTTTAGAGTAAGTGAAAGTTGGGTTGTAGTTGAAAAAAAGAATTAATTTTTCTATAATAAATAAATGAAAAGAGGTAATTTATGAAAAAATATAAATTAATTAAAAAGGCTGGGGTAGTTGTTTTAGCAAGTACGCTTGTAGTAACACCAGTTCATGCTAGTAGTCTTGATAGTAATAAAACAAGTGAAGAAACACTAGAAAACAAACTATTTACATGGGGTAAAAAATTAGTTGATTGGTCAAGCAAAGTTGATCAAAAAATAAATGATAAAGTAGTAGAGCCTGCTAGTGATAAACTAAGTGAACAAGAAGTAATCAAACACGATTCTCTTTGGCTTATTACGGATATGCCAGGGGTAGATCCTAATACAGAAAGACATTACTATTTTGTTAATAAAAATACACCATCTATTAAATGGACCTTCTATTATGATAAAAATGGTAATAAAGTAAGTCGTAAATCTTCTAATAAAGCTATGATGGAAGTAAGAGAAATGTATGTTTCTTTAACTGATTTAGATACAGTTTATAAAATGGAAAGTTATTCATCATATATTGATAATACATTTACTGTTAATTATGAATACTTAAATGATACTTTTGTATATGATAGTGATTTTGGCGATAATTATACTTATGGTGTATTTGAAGATTTTGATTTTTTATTAGATGAAAGTGAAATTAAAGAAAAATATAGTTTAGATGATTTAGTTAAATTAGAAGAAAAAATTAATGATTTAGATTTTGAAATTAAAGACAGTGATACGCTTAAGTTAGAAAGGAAATAGGATGAAAGATTTAAAAGTAATATTTATGGGGACACCAAATTTTGCTGTACCAATATTAGACATGTTAATTAAAGAAACTAATGTTGTATTAGTAGTTACTCAACCTGATAAAGAGGTAGGAAGAAAAAGAACTATTTTAATGCCACCTGTTAAAGAAGAAGCAGAAAAATATGGTATAGAGGTTTTCCAACCAAAGAAAATAAAAGAAGAGACGGATAAAGTATTAAGTACAGAGTGTGATATAATTATTACATGTGCTTATGGACAAATATTACCGAAAAAAATACTTAATTATCCAAGACTTAAATGTGTTAATGTTCATGCATCTCTTTTACCAAAGTATCGGGGAGGGGCGCCAATTCATTGGTGTTTAATTAATGGAGAAGAAAAGTCTGGGGTTACTATTATGTATATGGATGAACATATGGATACTGGTAATATGATAAGTAAAGAAGAGTGTGTTATAAATGATACTGATAATGTAGGTACTCTCTATGAAAAATTATCTTTAATAGGGCGTGATTTACTATATAAGACATTACCAAGTATAATAGATGGGACTAATGAAAGTATTAAGCAAGATAATAATGAAGCTAGTGTTGCACCTAATATTACAAGAGAAATGGAACACTTAGATTTTTCTTTAAGTGGTAAAGAAATAGTTAATAAAGTAAGAGGATTAAATCCCTGTCCTATGGCTAATATGCTTGTAAATGGTGAAGAGTATAAAGTGTTAGAAGCGAGATTCATTAAAAGTGATAATACTACTACTTGGAAAGTTATGAATGTAACTAAAGAAAGTTTTGCTATAGGTTGCCTTGATGGCTATGTTGAAATACTTAAGTTAAAACCTTTTGGTAAAAAAGTAATGGATACAAAGAGTTTTTTAAATGGGGTTAATAAAGAGAATGTTAAAAACTTTATAATAAGTTAATGGGGGAATTATGAATTTATATGGTTTAACAAGAAAAGAATTAGAAGACTATTTTCTAAGTATTGGTGAGAAGAAATTTAAAGCTACACAAGTATATGAATGGTTATATGATAAAAGAGTAGCTTCTATTAGTGAATTTTCTAATATAAAAAAAGATGTTAGAGATAAGTTAAATGAAGACTTTGTGATAAAACTACCTACTATTATACAGCATCAAAGTGATAGAGATGCTGAGAAATTTCTATTTAATTTAGAAGATAATGAAAAGATTGAAGCCGTTGTTATGTATCATAATTATGGGATAAGTGTATGTGTTTCTAGTGAAGTTGGTTGTAACATGGGTTGTAAGTTTTGTGAGTCTGGGCGTCTTAAAAAAGTTAGAAACTTACAGGCTTACGAAATGGTAGGACAAATACTTGCTATTGAAAGTGTCTTACAAAAAAGAATTTCTAGTGTTGTAATAATGGGTATAGGTGAACCATTAGATAATTATTTAGAAGTAATTAAATTTATTAAGATTATAAATGATGCTAAAGGCCTTATGATTGGGGCTAGACATATAACTTTATCAACGTGTGGTTTGATTCCTAAGATTAAAGAATTATCTAATTTAGATTTACAAATAAATTTAGCAATATCATTGCACGCGAGTAACGATACATTAAGAAGCCAAATTATGCCAATTAATAAAGTTTATCCTTTACCTGATTTAATCCTTTGTATAAAAGAATATATTAATAAAACTAATAGAAGAGTTACAATTGAATATATAATGCTAAAAGGTATTAATGATGAAAAAAGTAATGCTTTAGAACTTGCCTCTCTTTTGCGAGATCTTAATGTTTATGTTAATTTAATTCCTTATAATGAAACTAATAATTTAGGTTTTAAGAAAAGTGATAAAACAAAGTTAGATGTATTTTATGATACTTTAAAAAAAGAACATATTAATGTTACTGTAAGAAGAGAATTTGGTTCTAATATTGATGCTGCTTGTGGGCAACTTAGAAGCAAGAATATTTGAGTTATTAGGGTATATTAATTACTCTAATTTTTTTTATTATCATAAACTATACTAGGTGATGATATGCAATTTTTTATTTTAGGAATTATTAGTGCTTTAATGAATTTAAGTATGTATTTATTTGGTAATGTTGATTACTTATTAAAAGCATTTTTCTCAGTTATTGTAATAGATTTTCTAACAGGCATTTTAAGGGCCATTAAAAGACGGGAATTTAGTTTTTCAGTTGTTATTTTGGGGTTTATTAAAAAACTTGGGTATATGGCTGTTGTTATTACTTCTGTTATTATGGGTAGTATTCTTAATATGGGTAATACTATTAGAGATATGGTTATTTATACGTTTGTGTTTAATGAAATTATCTCTATACTAGGAAACTGCAAGGAGTTAGGTATTATTATGCCTAGTATATTGCAAAAGTCCCTTGATGCTATTGAAGAAAAACTAAATAAATAGACATGTAAAGTTATTGTATATATCTTAGTTATCTATGGTAAAATTTGACACAAAAAATAGTTATGAATGGACTAATCCATTCTTTTTTGATATGCTTATAATGAAATATACAAGAGGTGACTTATGAAATCATATTATTTAACAGATACAGGAAGAGTACGTAGTCATAATGAAGACTCCGTAACAATTGTTCGAAATGGCAGTGGCGAATATTTATTAGTTGTAGCTGATGGTATGGGAGGGCACAGGGCTGGTGAAGTAGCGTCAAGTCTTGCTGTTACCCATTTAGGCAAAAGATTTTCTAGTATAAGTAGTATTGGTAGTAAATTAGATGCAGTAAATTGGCTTAATGATAATGTTAATGAAATAAATGAATCTATTTTAGAATATGCTAAAAATCATTTTGATTCTAAAGGCCTTGGAACAACACTTGTTTTAGCCTTGTTAACTAATGATTATTTAATATTTGGGAATATTGGTGATTCTTCTGGTTATGTTTTAAAAAATAATAAACTTCATAAAGTTACGCATGATCATACTTTAGTAAATCTTTTAGTTGAAGCAGGGGATTTAACTGAAGAAGAAGCCAAGGTGCATCCTAAAAGAAATGTGTTAATGAAAGCTTTAGGGGCTGGAGAAAAAATAGATATTGATATTTTTGATGTTGAAAAAGATGTTGATGGAGTCTTACTATGTAGTGATGGGCTTACAACAATGCTCCAAAAAGAACAAGTAGAAAAAATATTAGAAGAAGATTTAACTATTGAACAAAAAGTAGCTAAAATGATTAAAAAATGTAATTCAAGAGGGGGACAAGACAACATATCAGTTGCGTATTTAGATATGAAAAGTGGGTGTGAACAATGATAATGAAAGGTCAAAAAATAAGTGATCGTTATCAAATTATTAAAGCAATAGGGGAAGGTGGCATGGCAAATGTTTATCTTGCCTATGATACAATATTAGATCGTGATGTTGCTGTTAAAGTATTAAGAGGGGACCTTGCTAACGATGAAAAGTTTGTTAGACGTTTTCAAAGAGAAGCGTTATCAGCAAGTAGTCTTACACACCCTAATATCGTAGAGGTGTATGACGTTGGTGAAGATCATGGTATGTACTATATTGTTATGGAATACGTTGAAGGTAGACACTTAAAAGACTTAATTAAAAAACGGGGTAAACTTACAACTAGTGAGGTTATTGATATAATGCTTCAGATTACCGATGGCATGAGTGTGGCCCATGACTCTTATATTATTCATAGAGATATAAAACCCCAAAATATTATGATTTTAGAAAATGGTTTAGTAAAAATAATGGACTTTGGTATTGCTATGGCTTTAAATAGTACCCAGCTTACGCAGACAAACTCGGTAATGGGAAGTGTTCATTATTTGCCACCCGAACAAGCAAGTGGTAAAGGAGCAACCTTACAAAGTGATATTTATTCAATGGGTATTGTAATGTATGAACTATTGACAGGTAAATTGCCATACAAAGGAGATAATGCAGTAGAAATTGCTTTAAAGCAGTTAAAAGAACCTTTACCAGATATTAGAGAAGAATTACCTAATATTCCTCAAAGTATTGAAAATATTATTATTAAAGCTACGGCTAAAAATCCTAAAAATAGATATGCTGATGCCAGAGAAATGCATGAAGATTTACTAACTTGTATGGATGAATCAAGGGTAAATGAACCACCTATTAAACTTCCTTATAGAGAATTTGCAGAAAGTGATACAAAAAAAACACCTAAAAAAGAGGTGGTTAGTGAAAGTATTCCTAAAGAAGAGTCCTTAGAGAAAGAAAGTGATGAGGTCATGGCTAAACAAATTACAAAGAATGATTTAAAAAAGCAAAATAAACTTTTAATAGTTTTAGGCTCTATATTTACTATCTTGATTGTTACTATTACAACTGTTGTTCTTTTAATACCGGCTTTAACTACTAATAAAGAAATATATGTTCCAGATGTTACTGGGTATTCAGTGGAGGATGCTATTAAAGCCTTACAAGATGCTGGTTTTGTCGTGGCAAGTGAACAACAAAAAACAGCTAGTGAAAGTGTAGAATTAGGTAAAGTAGTTAAGACCTCACCACTTGCTAATACAAAAAGAACTAAAAATACAGAGGTTACTTTATGGGTAAGTGAAGGCGATACTAAGATTACTTTAGAAAACTATGCTGGTAAAAACTATTTAGAAGTAAAAGGTAAGTTAGAAGCTTTGAAAGTAAATGTAATAGTAGAAAAGAAATCATCTAGTGATGAAAATGCTAAAGAAGGAGTTATTATAGAACAAAGTCCAAAAGAAGGGGAAAAAGTAAGTGTTGGTGATTATGTTACCCTTTATATTCCTAATTTAGATAAATATCCAGATTTTACAACTGGTACTTATACAGCTAGTGACGTTAAAGATTATTTAAAAAAATATGAAGTTACAGTAAATGTAGTAGAAAGAGAAGATAATACACATGCTGAAGGTATCGTTATTGGGCAAAGTAGGGAGAAAGGCTCTATTATTGGTAAAGGCACAAGTATAACAATTACAGTTGCTAAGAAACCAACTACTACAACACCTAGTACAGATGGTGATAACGATAGTGATACAGAAAGTGGAAGTTTAGATTAATGGAAGGAAAAATAATTAAAAACATATCTAATGCTTATACTGTTTTATGTGATAATAAAGAATATGTTTGTACACCAAGAGGGGTATTTAGAAATAAAAATATTACCCCCTTAGTTGGTGATATATGTAAGATTGATGAGAAAAACAATATCATTACAGAAATAATGCCGAGAAAAAATGTGCTTGATAGACCTAGCATTAGTAATGTTGATTATGCTTTATTAGTTACCTCTTTAAAAGAGCCTCGTCTTAGTTTGAATCTTTTAGATCGAGAAATTAGTTCAGTAATTCTTTCCCACATAAAACCAGTCATTTGTTTTACTAAGTTAGATTTACTAAGTGATAAAGAATTAGATGAATTAGATGATATTACTAATTATTATGAAAAGATTGGTATTCCCGTTTTTTTAAATACAGATATAGATGCGTTAGTCAAATTTTTAAAAGGCAGTATTGTTGTCCTAACTGGGCAATCAGGGGCTGGCAAAAGTACTTTATTAAATAAAATAAAACCTGAATTAAATTTGAAAACAAGTGAAATATCTTATGCTTTAAATCGTGGCAAACATACAACTAGACATACCCAAATATTTAATATTAAGGGGATCTGGTTTTGTGATACCCCAGGCTTTTCTTCTTTAATACTTAATAAATATACTAAGGAAGAAATAAAGTCTTCTTTTACGGAATTTAAAAATTATCCTTGTATGTATGATGATTGTATGCATGTTAAAGAAAAAGATTGTAGTGTGAAAGAAGCAATAGATAAAGGCTATATTATGCTTAGTCGTTATGAAAATTATAAGAAAATTTTGGAGGATATAGATGGAAATAGCCGTTTCGTTTTTAAAAAGTAAATTCGCCTTAAATGATACCATAAGAAAGATTGATAACACGAGTGCTAATTATACTCATGTTGATTTAATGGATGGTGAGTTTGTTAAAGAAAAAACTGATACTGAAAAAATAATTAATAGTTTAAAAGCAGCAAAAAAGCCACTTGAGGTTCACTTAATGATGAATGATGCATCTTTACATAATATACTACCAAGTATATATGAATTAAAACCTAAATATATAATAGTTCATGCTGAAATAAACGACTTAGAGTTCTTCATTAGTGATATAAAAAATCATGGTATAGGTGTGGGTCTTGCTATTAATCCTGATACTTTAGTAAGTAGTATTTCTGATCATATTAAGTATGTTGATGAGGTATTAGTTATGAGTGTTTATCCAGGGTTAGGTGGTCAAAAATTTATCGAAGAAACTACAACTAAATTAGCTTCTTTAAAAGAATTACAAAAAGAAAATAATTTTATAATCGCGGTTGATGGTGGTATTAATAATGAAACAATTAGTAAAGTAGATAACTTAGCTAATCGTGTAATAAGTGGTTCTTATGTTTGTTTAAGTGATGATTTTGAAAGTAAAATAGAAAGTCTTAGATAAGGCTTTTTTTGTATTTTAACTTGCTTTTTAGATTTATCTTTGCTAGAGTAGGTTACAACTTTACAAGAGGGAGTGGTATTATGCTAGATTATACTATGGGAAAAGATAATAATTTTATATTATCTTATGAAGAATATGAAAATTATATAGAAGTTTCGTTTGCGGATGGAACAATTAGACATTATGAAAAAACCAAAGAGAAAAAAGAACAATTAGAACAAATGATGCGTAAACAATTGCAAGAATTAAATGAAACAAAGTTGGTTCGTAAAACATATACTAGAGAGATTTTAGAAAAGGTTATAACTTGTGTTTCTCTAAGTTGTAGTGTAAATTTTGCATTTTTGGTTCTCAAGCCTTCAGATTTCGTGAATATTCTTATAAGCTTTGCTTGTATATATAAGCTTGATGATATAAATAATTACGTATTTAGAAGAGATATTGAGTATTATAGAAAATTGAGAAATGATTTGGAAAAACATATGATGTTTTTAGAAAATGAAAGTTTATTAAATAAAAATATAATGACTAAGAATTTTGGAAATTTAGCTAGAGAGACGGTAGACATATTAACAGAAGAAAGTCCTTTAACATTAAGACAAATTGACCGTGTTAGTTTAGAAGAGCTAGAAAAACTTTTAATAAATGCAGAATTAGAATCTGAATTAGTTTCACAAGCTACTTTAACTAGAACAATTAAATAAAACTAAAGTAAATGTATTATTTTGCAGTTTTACATATTTTTTTTAATTTATAAGGATGGTATGATTTAATGAAAAATATTAATATAGAAGATATTTATGTTTATGAGATAAAAAATGGGACTTATGTTCTTTGTAAAAAAGATAGATATCAAAATTATATAGAAATATTTACTAATAGAAAAATAGGCGATAGTAGTTTAATAGTTGATGAATTAAGTAGTAAAGTAAATGTTTCAAAGTCTACTTTAAATAAAATAGATTTAAGACAAATTATGGGTTATTTAAATAGTAATAATGTTGAACTAAAAAGAGGAAGATAAGTATAATATAGAAAAGAGTGTGATTGTTTTGACTTTTGAATATAAAAATTTTGATGGCAATAACAAAAATGTTATAGAAATAGTGGCCTCACCTATAGCTCTTGGATTATTAAAAAGAAGCGGTAATGATAATATAAAGGTTTGTTTACCATTAATGCTATCCATTGGCAAACTATCTAATCCTACACCATTTAACAGAAATGTTTTAACTAAGTATCATAAAAATATTAATAACTATGACTTTACTGATGCCTTTAATAAGTTAAAAGAATTTGCGAATAAATGTATAAAAATTAGAGTTTGGGCAAGTCATTTAGATAGTGACGAGTATTGTTTACTTTTATTAATTTGTTATTTATTTCCTGATAAGAATATTAGTGTTATTTTTGCTGAAGAAAATTATTGGGGTGGTAATATAGGCTCTGTTGATATAACGGAAATTAAAGAATTGGAGAAAAGAGAACACATATTAACAAAATGGCAAAAAGAAGATTATATTATAGAATGGCAAAAGGCTGTTAATGAAGACCGTGAGTTAAGATATATGATTAATGGTGTAGTTATATCTACTGATATTGATAACTTTGATGCCGCTATTATTGAGAGACTGAAAAAAATAGGTAAAGTGTATATATTTAATTTGGTTGCTGATCTAATGCTTAATCCAATAATTCCTTTTGTAGTGTATGCTGATTGGATATATGTTTATTTGATAGAAAGATTAGAAAAGATTGGTATAGTAAAAAGTGAGTTAATTGATAATAAAAAATATGTGGAATTAGTTTAGCTATAATTATGTTAAGAGTAAGTTATTGTATATATTTTTTTTGCTTTAAAAACGCTATTTTAGTATGAGGAAATAGAAAAGAGTTAGAATTAAGATGTGGTAAGGAAAAAGCATTTCATGGTTGAAATAGATGATTATTGTTATGATCCAACCTCACTAATGAGGTTTAAAAAAGAAACCTATTATGAAATATATAAACCATATGCTATTTCTAAAATTACTCATGAAGAATATAAAAGCAGTGAGTATAGTAGAAAATTTTATGAAGATATAGTAAACACTAAATTAAGTGATAAGAAGCCCCATGGAAACAAAAGAATTGATTTGAGTGTTACAGTTCCTTTGGCTTTGGGAATAGCTGAAATGGAAAAAAATGAATGTTTTAAAACAGAACTTGATGATTACTTAAAGAAAGTTTTATATGATAAAGCCCAAGTAGAAGAACAAAGTGAACAAGCATTTCAAAGGTGTTTAAAAGATATAAATAATAAAAAAAACCACTCCTAAGCTTAATGGAGCGTCAACACTAAGGAACATTCCTAAGCAAAATCGAATGTTCTTTTTTATCTGGTTAATTTTTGAACTTTATTTAAAAAGTTTAAAATATCTAAATCAACGATTTTATGTTCTTTGGCATAATGAAAAGAAAAAGTCCTACAACTTTTATATGCTAGATTCCAATATGTTTTTATCTTTATTGTCTAAATAATCTATGATTAAGTCACTTTTTAAAATTTGTTTTATAAAATCTTTATCTTTTGTTTTAATAATTCTATTAATTATATTTTCTTTATTTATTTGCTTAATACCGCTTATATATTCACCTAAATAAAATATGTTTTTTGAATCTACGAAGAAATTGTCCAATAAATCAAAGTTATAACCTTTCTCATCATAATTCATTCCTAAACGCCATATATTTTCTAAAGCATTATCATAATTTTTAGCAATATTTACTAAGTCATTAAAATCATCTTGACTTATATTGGGCGTAAATGGAACAAAAATGTAAGAGGTTATTAGTAGCATCAAATCTAAATTGCTCATATCATTAATAATGTCAATATAAGTTTTATTATGTATTGTTAAATCAAATATTCTTTCATATTCATTTTCGTTATTAATTATTAATTCTTCTAAAGATTTATCTTTATTTTCAATGTTATTTAATAGAATGTTCAAATCTTCTTTATATCTTTTTCCAATTTTAGAATTTGAGAATATTTCTATTTCATTAATTAGCATTTTTTTACTAATTAATTTGTTTATATATTTGTAAACACTTTTGATAAAAAAATTGTTTTTTAAAATTACTGAAAAAGACAATTTGTTAGTGTCTGAATTAATAATTATCTCTCCAGCTTTTTTTTGGGTGAATCGTGTATTATTATTTAATTTTATTTCATATATATTTTCATCATAGAAGATTTTCAAATTTTTTCTAATTTCTAATTCATCAATTGTTTTAATAATCACTTTATCTTTATCTATTTTATATTTAAATTCAATTTGAATATTATCAACGGATAAGCCGATATCTTTAAACATATTTTCCATTCCTCGATTCTAAAATACATTGGATATATTTAACCACAAATATAAAATTTTAGTAACAATCATTATATTGGATAAGTTTTACCATTCTTCCTCTGGATTAAATTCTTTGGCTTTATTCCAATTTTCATTTTTTTTGATGGTATTAATTTCTTCTACAAGTCCTGAAATGCTAGATAAATATAAAGTTTCTTCGATATTTTTCCATTCATCTTCAGAAATTAATACGGCATTTTTATCTTTATTATTCACAATTGTAATTGGATTAAAGTCAACGTTTACATCGGCAACCAATTGAAATAGATTTTGTCTGGCATTTGTAATATTAATAGTACTCATGTTAGCGCTTCTCATCTAAATTATAATATATCATTTTATTTTTAGGTATTTTGAATCAATGTTAAAATATTAAAAAACAATCTTTTTTAGATTGCCAATATATAGTGTTACTATTACGAATAATAATTCATTAATGGTGCTTTTGGAGGGAATCGAACCCTCACAGATTGCTCTACCAGATTTTGAGTCTGGCGCGTCTACCAATTCCGCCACAAAAGCAAGAACATGTTAATTATAACATAGTTTTTTTTGATTGTGTTAAAAACTTTTTGAAAAATGGTCTTTCTTTAGTATTTAATCATAAAATTTATTATGAAGAAAAAGTATATTTTATTAGTAGTATTGGTTTATGCTATTTTTTTGTTTTCTATCGTTTTTGTGAGCACCATGGTGTGTCATGAAAGAAGTGCATGGAATAGTGCTTATAAGTGTTAGGTGGTGCTTATGCAATATATTATTTTATTTTTAAAAGGTCTTATTATTGGTATTGCTAAAATTATTCCCGGAGTATCTGGCGCTTGTCTTGCTGTTTCTTTAAATGTTTATGAAGCCTCTATTGTAAGACTTAATAATTTTTTTAAATATATTAAAGAAAACACATGTTTTTTCTTACCCCTTGGAAGTGGTATTTTAATATCTATCTTACTTGGTAGTAAGGTAATGCTTTATTTATATGCCAAGATACCTCTTTATTTAATATCTTTCTTTATTGGACTACTTTTGGGTACTATTCCTGATTTTATCAATAAACAAAATATTAGAGGCAAAGACTATATTTTAGTGTTTACCATCTTTATGATGCTAATTTTTATTTATCAAAATTTATCTTTTGCACCGTTTGTTTTTGACGGGACTATCAAGTGTTATATATTTGTCTTTTTTCTAGGTGTTGTTGAGGCCATCACAATGATTATCCCAGGTCTTAGTGGTACGGCTACATATATGATCCTTGGCAGTTACACTTTTGTTCTTTCTTTGTTTGCTAGTCCACTAAAGAATACTCCCGTTTTATTATTATTTGGTTTAGGATTTATAGTAAGTGCTTTTTTAATTATTAAATTAATGGCTATTTTATTTAAGAAATATGCTAGAGTAACATGGTGTATTATTTTTGCTTCGTTTTTATTTTCTTGTAATTTTTTAGTTTTACAAATAATTGATAGTTTATGTAAAACTAATTTTTTTTCCTTTATATTGCTGGTTATAATGGGTTATTTTTTAGCAAATTGTTTTTCTGATAACTAAAACACTTTATTCGACATGGTTTTTAAATTTAATCTGTTAAAGTAGTGGGCGTAACTCTTCACAGAACTTTCACTTGACTTATGACACGGTGTCATTGTATACTTGGCTAGTATTATGATTTAGTGGAGGTGAGTATATGCCCAAAAAAACTTTTTATAATCTGCCTATAGAAAAGCAAAAAGTCATTGTTGAAGCGGCTAAAAAGGAGTTTTCTCGTGTTCCGGTTTCTGAAGCGTCTATCGCCAATATTGTTGCGACAGCGGGGATTGCAAGAGGTAGTTTCTATCAATATTTTGAATCCAAAGAAGATTTATTTGATTTTGTTTTTGAGTCAGTTGGATCTTTAAAATCTTACTTAGAACGTGAGCTAAAAAAAGATAAAATAGATTTATTTCTAATAAATGAAGGAATATATAGACATTTAATCGAAGCATTCTATAAAAAGGAAAACAGGAATTTTGCTAAAGAAATATTTAAAAATCTGAAAGTTTCTGAAATGGATTATTTAAAGTTTCAAGAAAAATGTGATACAAAGAAAACTATGTTTTTAAAAAAGATTGACAGAAGTGTCCTAAATACTAAAAATGAAGAAGAATTTTTAAGTTTAGTTAATATCACTTTTTTTACAACGAGAGGGTTGCTTGCTAAAAGTATAAATTATGATAATATAGAAGATGCAATAAAAGCATATTTAAATACTTTAAATCTTTTAAAAGCAAGATTTATGAAGAGTTAGAAAGGATAATATTTATGTTAAAACAATTTAAAAATTTTACTAAAAAAGATTGGTTATTTATTTTTATTAGTATATTCTTGATCGTTGGTCAAGTATCTTTAGAACTTAAGATGCCTGATTATATGTCAGAAATAACCAAGCTTGTTCAAACAGAAGGTAGTAAGATGGGTGATATCTTACTTAATGGGGGATACATGCTTCTTTGTGCATTTGGTTCTCTAGTACTTGCGTTTTTCACTGGTTTCTTAGTTTCTAAAGTAAGTTCTAATTTTTCAAAAAATATTCGTAAAAAATTATTTGATAAAGTAGAAACTTTAGCAATTCAAGATGTAAAAAAGTTTTCTACTAGTAGCTTAATTACTAGAACAACTAATGACATTACCCAAATTCAAATGCTTATATCAATGGGTTTACAGCTTTTGATTAAAGCTCCTGTTACCGCCATATGGGCCATTACTAAAATTTTAAATAAAGGCTTTGAATGGAGTATGGTAACATTAATTGCTGTGTTAGTATTACTAGCAACCATCAGTATTTTAATGATTCTTGTTATGCCTAAGTTTAAAATTGTTCAAAGATTAACTGATAAATTAAATGGGGTAACAAGAGAGTCTTTAACTGGTATAAGAGTAGTAAGAGCTTATAATGCTGAAGATTATCAAGAAAAGAAATTTGCAAGCGTTAATAATGAGTTAACTAATTTACAATTATCAAATCAATACAAATTTGGCGTTATGCAACCAGTTATGTATTTAGTTATGTATTTTTTAACCCTATCTATTTATTTTATCGGGGCTTACTTAATTAAAGATGCTCTTTTAGTAGATAAACTAAATTTATTTAGTGATATGGTTGTCTTTTCATCTTATGCAATGCAAGTTATAATGTCATTCTTAATGCTTGCAATGATATTTATGATGGTGCCAAGAGCAAGCGTTAGTGCTAAACGTATTAACGAGGTTATAAATACGCCTGACATAATAAAAGATGGTACAAGTACTGATGGCTCTTTAGTAGGAACTGTTGAGTTTAAGAATGTCTCATTTAAATATCCTGATGCTGAAGAATACTTACTAGAAGACATAACATTTACAGCTAACAAAGGTGAGACAGTAGCTATTATCGGGTCAACTGGATCTGGTAAAAGTTCTTTAATTAATTTAGTGCCTAGATTTTACGAAGCAACTAAAGGTAGTGTTTTAGTAGATGGTGTTGACGTACGCGATTATAAATTAGAAAGTTTAAACGAAAAAATTGGTTATGTTTCCCAAAAAGCCGTTTTATTTCGAGGAACAATAAAATCTAATATCCTATATGGTAGTAATGATAAAAATATAAGTGATGAAAAGATTAATGAGGCTTTAGAGGTATCTCAAGCCAGTGAATTTGTCCAAAAATTAGATGATGGTATTAATTCAATGGTTAGTCAAGGCGGTACTAATTATTCTGGTGGTCAAAAGCAAAGATTATCTATCGCAAGAGCCATAGCAAAAGACCCAGAAATATATATATTTGATGATAGTTTTTCAGCTCTTGACTATAAAACTGATGCTAAATTAAGACATGATTTAAGAGCATATGCTAAAGATGCGACTATGTTAATTGTTGCCCAAAGAATAGGTACAATTTTAAATGCTGACAAAATTATTGTTTTAGAGAGTGGTAAATGTGTCGGCATGGGTACCCATAAAGAATTATTAGAAAATTGTGATGTTTACAAGCAAATTGCTTTATCACAAATAAGTGAGGAGGAACTTAAGAATGCATAGAGAAGAAATGGCACCAGCCAAAGATTTTAAAAATGCTATTAAAAGACTTTTTCATGAATTAAAGCCTTTTCATATCTTAATTAGTATATCTTTCATATTGGCAATAGTAGGTTCTATTTTGTCAATCGTAGCGCCTAGTAAATTAACAAGTCTAACCGACACAATCACGGATGGCATTATTATTAGAAAAGATAATTTAACCGAACTTACTAATACGATAAGTAAACTATTTACTAGTGAATCGATGAGTGAATTAATGCCTAAAGTATTAAGTCCTAAATTAGATAATGAAACAATTAGTAAAGTTATGATGAGTAAAGATATTACAAATGAGGCTAAAAAAACTTTTAGTGAAACTCTAACAAGTGTTAGTACAACGCATAATTACGAATATTTAACTAAGTTAGATGAAAAGATATTAAAGATAATTTTACCTGATACAACTTATGAAGGAGTACCTGTTAGTACTAGTGATAAAATAGCCTTACTTAATATAAGTGAAGGTAACATTAATTTAACTCCTAATTTACAAAAAATATTTTTGCCAGACATAACTATTGCTAATACTTTAGTAACAAGTGCCGAACAATATAAGTTTGTAGAGTCCATGAACTCTCTTGGTCCAGATGCTTCAAGTACTGATTTATATCGCACTATTGATGATATGCCAGATAGTATTAAGTCTATAGTTAATCCTATTATGGATATGGATAAAATTAAAAATATCGTTATATTTTTAGTTATCTTGTATTTATGTAGTGCAATATTCTCATTCTTAGAAGCTCTTATAATGACTCATGTTTCTAATAAATTTGCTTACTCATTAAGAGATAAGATTTCTAAAAAAATTCATGTTTTACCTTTAAAATATTTTGATTTACATGCGGTAGGCGATACTTTATCAAGAGTAACTAACGATGTCGATACAATCGCTCAATCAATGAATCAATCTTTAAGTACCTTAGTTAGTAGTATTACTCTTTTACTAGGCACAATTATCATGATGTTTGTAACAAACCCTATTTTAGCCATAACTGCCATTGTTTCTAGTGTTTTAGGTTTTATGGGCATGGTTGCGGTACTATCTAAATCCCAAAAATATTTCGTTGCAAGACAAACTGAACTAGGTAATTTAAATGGTCATATTGAAGAAATTTATTCAGGTCTTAATGTTGTAAAAGCTTATAATGCTAAAGAAGAAGCTGATAAAACTTTTGATATGTATAATGAACGTGTTCAAAAGTGTAATGAAAAAAGTCAATTTTTATCTGGCCTTATGATGCCAATGATGAGTTTTATTGGTAACTTTGGCTATGTCGCTGTTTGTATAGTAGGGGCCTTACTTACAATGAATGGTTCTATTACATTCGGTGTTATCATTGCTTTTATAACTTATGTTAGATTATTTACCTCACCACTTTCCCAAATCGCTCAAGCTGCAACATCTATGCAATCTACGGCTGCCGCTAGTGAAAGAGTATTTGAATTTCTAGATGAAGAAGAAATGCCTTTTGAAGAAAATAAAGAGCATCTAAATTTAGAAGATGTAAAAGGTGATATTACTTTTAAAGACGTTACATTTACTTATGATGGTAATACAAAACCAACTATTACTAATTTCCAAGCTGAGGCTAAAAGAGGTCAAAAAATTGCAATTGTCGGTCCTACTGGTGCAGGTAAAACGACAATGGTTAACTTATTAATGAAATTTTATGATATCGATAGTGGCGACATTTTAATAGATGGTGTTTCAACTAAAGATTTAACAAGAGAAAATATCCATTCATTGTTCACAATGGTTTTACAAGATACTTGGTTATTTGAAGGAACTATTAAGGAAAATATAATCTATAATAGAGAAGGTATAAGTGATGAAGAAGTACATAATGTATGTAAAAAAATTGGCCTTGATCACTTTATTAGAACACTACCAGATGGTTATGACACCATAATAAGTGAAAATGATTCTGTTTCTCAAGGTCAAAGACAATTATTAACCATCGCCCGTAGTATGCTTTCTCACACACCATTTTTGATTCTTGATGAAGCCACAAGCAATGTCGATACTAGAACTGAAGAACTAGTGCAAAGTGCTATGGACAAATTAACTGAAGGAAAAACATCATTTATTATTGCCCATCGTTTATCTACTATTCGTAATGCTGATTTAATATTAGTTATGAAAGATGGTAATATTATTGAAACTGGTAATCACGATGAACTAATGAATAAAAATGGCTTCTATGCCAAGTTATATAACTCACAGTTTGAATTATAGTAAGAAAGATACTATAGTTCTTTTTTCATTAACTTTAATATAAAACAATGATAACTATAAAACTTCTATCGTTTTTTATATATTTTCTAAACATTATTCAATAAAAGTAGTCTAAATATAATAAAAAAGTGAGTTGATCTTAAAAAGATAGTTAAATCCTATTGAACTTTAAATTGGCCCATGGTATAATACTCTTGCTTTTCAAAGAAAAGTGATGTATTATCCGCTGGCACAAGTTATGATGATATGTAATATTTATAGAAAGGAAAATGATTATGGCTAATTTAGTTGACAAAATTAATGAAAAACATATTCGTAAAGACATTCCTGAATTCCGTGTAGGTGATACTGTACGTGTTGACGTATGGGTAAAAGAAGGAAAGAAAGAACGTATCCAAGCTTTTGAAGGATTAGTAATTGCTAAAAAAGGTGGTTCTGTTTCTGAAACATTCACAGTTCGTAAAAAATCTGGTGGTGTTGGTGTTGTTCGTGTATTCCCAGTTAATGCTCCTACAATCGATAAAATTACCGTTGTAAGAAAAGGTATGGTACGTCGTGCTAAACTTAACTTTATTAAAGGAATGCGTAAAGAATATAAAGTTAAAGAAAGAAATTAAACAAGGTAGAAATACTTTGTTTTTTTTGCGTTTTATAGTAAAATAATTATGGTGAAGAAAATGAAATATTTAAAAGAAGCTATGCCTTATATAATTATATTAATAGTAGTAATCCTTATAAGAACATTTATTGTGACACCCATCAAAGTTAATGGTCAAAGTATGTATAATACCCTAAGTGGTAATGAAATAATGATTTTATGGCGTACGAAAGATATTAAAAGATATGATATAGTCGTGGCCGATTTGATAGAAGATGGTAAAAAAACTGATACTTTAATTAAAAGGGTCTATGGGCTACCAGGAGAAACTATTTCTTGTGAAGATGGCATCATTTATGTTAATGGAAAAAAAATAGATGATTCATATGCTTATGGCAAAACAAATGATTTTGAAACTGTAACGCTAGGCAGTGATGAATATTTCTTACTTGGCGATAATAGAGAGGTCTCTTTAGATAGTAGAATATTTGGCCCGATAAACAAAAAATATATTGATGGTAAAACAGACTTTATTATTTGGCCGTTTACTAAATTTGGTCAAGTAAAAAAATAGAAGAGGTGTAAAAATAAAATGAAATTAAAAAAAGGTATGTTTTGTAAGCATTTTAAAGGCAAAGATCTTTATGATAAAAATATTTATCAAATATTAGAAATTAATGTATCTGGTAATACCATTAATTGGGATAATGTCACTTACACAGGTGATGGTGAATTCTTATTAGCCGAAGATTTAGTAATTTATCAAAATATTATTGATGAAAAAATATTTGCCCGTGAATATAGTGACTTAACTTTAGAGCTGTCAAAAGAACGTCAAGAAGAATATCATCAACAATATCGTATTGAGCCCCTTACCGAAACAGAAATAAATATTGTTAGTGATCCTACATTTTTAAGTCAAAGAAAAAGCATTAAAGGAAGAAAATAATGCTTTTTTTGCCATATGGCCAGGGAACCGCTAAATGGAAACAAGTGTAAAATTCTGTGTAAATGGATCCTAATCACGATGCTTTGAAACCATAATCGGTTTCTTTTTTGTTACATATCCACTTTAATCTTCAGCTTCTTTTACATTCAAATATAAATTTATTTCTTCTTCTGTTGGTAATTTATCTATTAATTCTTTTGGTAGTTGTTCTTTTAATTCATAAGTTGAAACACCTATAGGAACATTTGTAGATCTCAAAGACCAATCTACTGTTAGTCTGTTCTTTCCTCTACATAATAATAAACCAATCGTAGATGAATCACATTCTTTTTTAATTGTTTCATTAACTGCTGTTACATAAAATCCTAATTGCCCTATATATTCTGGTTTAAATTCACTTGCTTTTAATTCAACAACAACATAGCATCTAAGTTCCAAGTGATAAAATAGCAAATCAATGTAATAATCTTGATTATCAACTGAGATTTTATATTGATTTCCGACAAAGCTAAATCCTTTCCCTAATTCTAATAATACATTTCTTATTTTAGTTATTAAAGCTTCTTCCAATTCTTTTTCTTTATATTCACTCGTTAATGTAATAAAATCAAAAATATATGGATCTTTTATGGTATTATTCACTAAATCACTATCTTTTGGAGGTAACATTGCATTAAAATTATTGTTGCTATTTCCTATTCTTTTATGAAATTCTGTTTCAATTTGAATAGCTAAAACATTTCAGCACCATCCGTTTTTAATGGTATTTTCAGCGTATATTCGTCTAATATCTTTATTTTTAATTTTTTCAATTAATAATAAATTATGTCCCCAAGGTAATTTGGCAACAAGTTGTTGCCACTTTTCATCATTAGCATATTCTTCATAAAATAATCTCATTGATCTTATATTTCTTTCGGAAAAACCTTTCATATTAGGAAAGGTTAATTTAAGTTCCGTAGAAACTTGCTTCGTAAAATTATTTCCATATTGTTTGTTCTCTGAAACAATTTTTCCCAATTTAAAATATAACATAATTAAATTGCTATTGACTTCTTGCATAGTTTTAATTTGTGTATTTATAATTTCTTCTTTAATATTACTAATAATATCTTTAAAATTTTTATCAAGCATAATTTACATCCTTTCTATTTTTTTCTGCAACTCATATACATTTCTTTTTTAACAATTTTCAAGAAAAAATATATTTTAAATGTAAAAAGAGATTTTTTTTCAATTATTTTCAAAAGCTTAATAGTGGTTTTTCATAACTCCTAACTTATCAGTTAATGTGTATCTTTATATAAAATTTGTATTTCTTTAGGCATATCTTTTATAGCCATATTTTTTACTTTGCTGACTGTCCCATCTTCCAAGGCTTTACCATAGTACCATTTTTTAAATTGAATAAGTTTCAAATTTCTTTCTAAAGATTCAATTTCTTTTTTTATGTTTTCTTCCTGTTTGATAAACATGTTAAATCTTTTATCTATTGTACTATCACCTTGTTTACACCAATCCATAAACTCCTTAATCTCTTTAATTTTCATACCAGATGATTTTAGACAATGAATCATATTTAAAGAATCAATATCATCTTTAGTAAATTCTCTTAAATTATTTTCTTTTCTCTTTAAGTTAGGTAACAAACTATTTTTATCATAATATCTTATTGTTGATATTGGTAAATTCATCATTTTAGCGATTTCTCCAATTTGCATAATTATTCCTCCTTGATCTAAACTAAGGTTTATGTGCTAAAATGATTATAGGACTAATAAAAGTATTAGTCAAGAAAGGTGATGCATATGCAAAATAAGTTAGTAGTATTTTTTAGTGCCACTGGCACAACTAAAAGGGTGGCTCATGATTTAAGTGAAAAGCTTGCTTGTTCAAGTTATGAAATTGACCCAGTAAATCATTATACTAGTGCCGATTTAGACTGGATGGATAAAAGTAGTAGAGCAAGCCTTGAAATTAAGGATATAGATTGTCGACCTGCTATTAAAAATGATAGTATTCCTGATTCTATTACCGAAATTCATTTAATTTTTCCTATATGGTGGGGTATAGCACCTAATGTTGTTAAAACATTTCTTGATAACATAAATGATAATATTAAAGTTATTGTCTATTGTACAAGTGGCGGTTCGTCTTTAATGCCTGCCGTTACCGATTTAGAAAAAACTTATCCTGGTAAAGAGTTCATTGTTGGAAAAAGACTATCATAATAAGGAACTAATCCAAAAATAAAAGGTGTAAATTTTTGAATTCCAAGAGTGTAGAAATACATTCTTTTTTTGTCTTAATTAGCTAAAATTTTTTCTATAACTAACTATTTCCATGTTATAATGATGAAGAGAGTTGGTGAAAAAATGCAATATGAATTTTTTATTGCGGGTAGAGCAAGAAATAAAGAAAGTATTCTAAAAATATGTGATTTGTTTGATAAGTATCATATTAGTTATTACTGTTTTCTAAAAAATGAAGATGAATGGGGTTATGGTACTAAAGATCAAACACCTGAAGAAAGGCAAAAAGAATTTGAAAAACTAGATTTAAAAAGTGAGGTTGTTTTAAATTTATTTAATAGTGATTTAACTGGTGAAAAGAATTCTCGTAATTTATTATTAGTTTTACCAGCCGGTAAAGCAGCTCATATTGAAGCTGGTATTGCTTATGGTATGAATAAAAAATGTTATGCTATAGGTGAATATGAAAATACTGATACATTATATAATATATTTGAGAATATTTTTGCTGATTTATCTGAATTAGAGAGTTTTTTATCTCAGTATAAATAGTTTCTTTAAAAGGCGATTTGGAATGAAGAAAAAATATTTAATTTTAATAATAATTCTTTTAGTAATAGTGCTATTTCCTATCAAAACCCGTTTAAAAGATGGTGGTACAGTTGAGTATAAAGCTTTAACTTATAAAATATCTAAAGTTCATCGTTTAAATTCTTTAGATAGTGAAGACGTTTATACTACAGGTCTTATCATTGAAGTATTTGGTAAAAAAATATATGAAAAATTAAGTTAGGAGAATTTTATGTTAAGTCCAAGATTAGAAACAGAAAGATTAGTTTTAAGAAGATGGGCAAAAGATGATTTTGATGATCTATATAAAATGATTTCTGATAAAAGATTATTTACTTAATAAAGGGTATTATTTAGTTGAAGGGTGTTGTAACGAATTAAATGTATCTTTCTCTAAAACTATGATAAAAGCAGGTTTCACTAAAGATGGTTATATTAAAGAAAGAAGATTAAATAAAGATGGTACTTACTCTGGCCTAGAGTACTATAGTAAAAAGTTAAGCAAAACGTTATAGCCTAACTTTTTTTATAAAAATCATTGACATACATATGTATTCTATTTATAATAAGAAGCACATTTTAAGTTTTAATTAGTTAAAACAAAGAAAGGACAATTAAAGTGCAATATAAAATTATTAGATCATCAACTAAGGATATAGCCTTGTTAAAGGAATATAAGAAGAAAACCATTTATGAATATGCCAAGGGATTAAGCGATAATGAAATAGCCAATATCAATAACTATATTGATAGAGAGGTTCACACTTTACTTGAAAATTACTATAACATAATAGTAAATAATAAGATTATTGGCTGTTTAATGCTTAGTGAGCACGATGATGGCAAATTACTTGGCGAGCTTTTCATTGAAGAAGCCTATCATAATCAAAAAATTGGGACAAGTATTCTAAAAAATATCATAAATGATAATAATCATGTTTATTTATGGGTTTATAAAGAAAATATTAAAGCCCTATCTTTATATAAAAGGCTTGGTTTTAAAATAAAAGAGGAAACAGAAACTAGATATTACATGGAGTATTGTAATAAACAAAAAAACAAGTGATTTTATTCTATAGAATGACCATAAAAAGTTTACTGCATTAATATTATAATCTTGGTATAATTATTGAATGAAATTATAAATAAATGGTTTAAACTTTCTTTTTTGCGTTTCTATGTGAAAACACTGAAATTCTAAAGTAATAATGAAGGAGGATAGAATGAAGAAAATTGAAAATGAATACACTAATAATATTTTTGAAAATATAAAACACACAGATGAATATGATAATGAATTTTGGTATGCTAGAGAACTTTCAAAGGTCCTAGAATATAGAGATTGGCGAAATTTCTCACGCGTTTTAAATAAAGCCAAGGAGGCGTGTGAAAAGTCTGGCTTTAATATATATGAACAACTCGTTGAAATCAACAAGTTGTCAAAAAGAAATAATAATGCTGTTGCAAACATACAAGACTATAAACTATCAAGATATATATGCTATTTAATAGTCCAAAATGCAGATCCTAGTAAAGAAATTGTAGCCTAAGGGCAAACTTATTTTGCTATTCAAACGAGAAAACAAGAAATAATTGAGCAAGAGTATGATTCATTATCAGCTGATGAAAAAAGATTTTATCAAAGAAAACTAACAAAGCAAGGCAACTATACATTACAAAAAGTTGCATCTTCTGCTGGTGTCAAAAATATGGCTGAGTTTCATAATGCTGGATATAAAGGCTTATATAATGGTGAAACAGCAGACGATATTTTTAAAAGAAAAAAATTGAGATACAGAGAAGATATTTTAGATAATATGAATGAAGATGAGTTAGTTGCCAATTTATTTAGAATAAATCAAACTAAGCAAAAACTTTTAAAAGATAATGTGCAAGGTGAAAAAGAAGCAAAAGACATACATTATGAGGTAGGTAAAAAAGTAAGAAAAGCCATTGCGGATATTGGCGGTATGATGCCAGAGGAAATGCCAACCCCTAAAAAAAGTTTAAAAGAATTAGAAAAAGAAAAGAAACAACTAGAAATAAAAGAACAAAAGAAAATTGGCAAAATAAATAATAATTGAGGCAACTATATTCAGTATTAAGTATTTTTCTGAAAGAAATATAAAGTCAATGAGATTATTGCCTGAAAAATATGTTAATGATGAAAAATGATAGCAATCTGTTACCAGATTATTCAAAAAAGAAAAAATAAATTTATATTTGAACATATAGGAAAATAAATAGTATAATGGATATAGAAAAAAGAAAAGAGAAGTGAAAAGAAAATGAATAATAATTATGGTAAACAAATTGAATGGTAAGTGGGTAGTTATGAAAAAACATACTTGAATACTTGAAAATAAAAGGAATTTTTACTAAATGCTTTTTACATTTTGGGACATTTTTTAATAAATTTTAATTTAAATTGATAAGTGTTTGACTTATGAAAAACTAAAGGAAAGGAGATTATTGATGGAAGATAATAAATTAATTATATACAAAAATAGTGAAGGCAATATTATAGTAGATGCTATTTATAAAAATGAAACTTTATGGTTATCACAAAAAGGAATGTCGAAAGTTTTTGAATGTTCTACAGATAATATAAGCTTACACTTGAAACATATATTTGAAGATAATGAGTTAGACAAAAAATCAGTTACCGAGAAATGCTCGTTAACTGCCGATGACGGAAAAAACTATAACACAACTATTTATAGTTTAGATGCTATAATTGCTGTGGGTTATAGAATTAATTCTAAAAAAGCAACAGAATTTAGAATATGGGCAACAAAAATATTAAAAGAATATATGACAAAGGGTTTTGCATTAAATGATGAACGTTTTATAAATGGAAATAAATATGACGCAAAATATTTTGATGAATTATTAGAACGTATAAAAACAATTAGAGTAAGTGAAAGAATGGCATACCAAAAAATCACTGATTTATTTATTGCAACAGCAACTGATTACAATCCTAAGTCAGAAGAAGCGTATACTTTCTTTAAAATAGTTCAAAATAAGTTGCATTTCGTTATAAGTGGACATACTGCTGCAGAGCTTATTTTTGAAAGAGCAAATTCAGGAAAAAAACATATGGGATTAACTAATTGGAAAAATTCTCCTGATGGTTTAATATATAAATATGATGTGATTATTGCAAAAAATTATTTAAACGAAGAAGAAATGAATAATTTAAAAGATTTAACAAATATGTTTTTAGTATTTGCTGAAGATGAAGCAAAGCAAAGACATGTAATGACAATGAAAGATTGGATAACTGCCACTGATGATTTATTAAAATTTAGAAAAAAAGAAATATTAAATAATAGTGGCAGTGTATCTCATAAAGAAGCAGTAGAAAAAGCTGAAAAAGAATATGAAAAATTTAGAGTTATACAAGATCAAAAATATATTTCTTCAATGGATGAATTTTACACTAAATATTTAAATGAAAGTAAAGGTGATAAGTAATGAAATCTTATGACAATACAATAAAATATTATGAATTATTAATGGATTATAAAGATACATCTATTTATAAAAAATATTCATTACCTGATGGTTTTCATTTTGAATTTTATAAAGACGGGAAT
>CAKOMI010000019.1 GCA_934096605.1 uncultured Bacilli bacterium | reverse complement strand
CTATTAGTATACCTAGAATTATGAGTACTTTATTTGTCTTATTCTTTTCTTTTTTCATAACTATTACCTATTCATATTTTGGACTATATACTATTATCCATACTATAATAATAGTATACCCCCCCCCCAAGGTGTTTGTCAAGAAAAAAAATGCCCCAAACATTATTTGTGACATTAGTCAGTTGATTTGATAATAATATGTCTTTCTGGTTCTGTACCAACACTTTCAGTTGAAATGCCTTTAAAATTGGCTAGTTTATTATGAATTATTCTTCTTTCATAAGAATTCATATTTTCTAGGGCAACATCTACTTTAGTATCCCTAACTTCTTTAGCTATTTTAACAGCCATTCTTTCTAAGGCCGCGATTCTTTTTTCTTTATAGTTTTCAACATCTAGAACTACCTTAGGATAAAATCCCCATTCAATATTGACTTTGTTTTTAACAAGTGTTTCTAAAGCACTTAAAGTTTTACCATTTTTACCTATTAACGCACTGTTGTTATTAGAATACATTGTTATATAATATGTATCATTTTCTTTACTTGTTTCAAAATTCACTTGAAGGCCTAGCCCTTCCACTACTTCTTTTAGATAATCTTTTATTTCTGTGATTAAATCTGTTTCTCTAATAGCTGTTACCTCATAAATTTTAGTTTTAAAAATTTTTCCACTTTCACGTTCTTTACTTTTATAAATAATTTTTTCAGTTGCTAGTTTGTTTTTAGCATTCTCAACTGCTTCTATTAATGTTTTTGCTTCTATTACTACAGACATATTATTCACTTCTTTCTAGAGCTTTTCTTTTCTTTATGTTTTACTTCAATTACTTTTTTATCTCTTTGTTCTTCTTTATCTAGGATTTTTTTGATAATGATATTTTGAATAACCGCAAAGCCATTTACTACTATCCAATAGAATGCAATAGCAGTTGGCAAGCTAAATGAAGCAATAGAAATACTTATTATCATAAACATAAACATAAAGTTCATTTGTTTCATCATTTCATTGTTTTGACCACTTTTCATCGTGTTTTTGAATGATATATATGTTGTTGCAACGATTAAGAATATTAAAACAATATAGATATATTCGCCCTGGCTTAGTCCTTTCCATGGTGTCATTCCTAGGTGCATTCCAAACAAAGTGCCTTCAAAGATAGCTGGAACTTCATTAATTGCAGCTAGAAAAGCAAAGAATAAAGGAATTTGAATTAAAGCTACAACACACCCAGATACAGGATTAATTTTATATTTTTGATAAACCATCATCATTTCTTGACTTTTTGCCATCATGGAATCATTATCTGTTTTATTAGCATATTTCTTTTCAATACGGGCTATTTCAGGTTGGGCTTTTTGCATGTTATTAGATTGACGCATACTTTTTAGAGAAAATGGTAGTAAAATCAAACGGATTAATAAACCAATAAGCATGACAGAGATACCGAAATTGTTAAATAAGTACCCTACTTTTAAAATAATTAAAGCAAGGGGTCTAACTAGTAATGCTTCCCATAAGCCATTGTATTCATTAGATGATAATGTGAAATTTTCACAAGTTGGCAACTTATCTACTGGTGTTTTTAATTGACTTTCATTTTCTTTATATATCTTATATAATTCTGAATCTTCTTTTGGCTGACATAAAATGTTTTTTTGTACACTTTGACCAGTCACTTCATTCACTAATACTTGCCCTTTTTCATCTTTTAAGTAATCGTTATTACCACAGCCACTTGTTAGAAAAATAATCCCTATTAAGGCAAGGGCTAATATTTTATTTTTTTGTTTCATAAGTTCTCCTTTTTTTGATTAAATTTTGAAAACTATCCCTTAATTCTTCAAAAGATAAATTATTGGTGTTTTCTTTTAGTATTATAATATAATCTTCATTAAACGGCAAATCTTTTTTATATTCATCTAAAATTACCCGCATTCTTCTTTTTACTTTGTTTCTAACTACCGCATTACCAATTTTTTTGGAAACAGCAATACCAAAATGTGGATAACTATATTTGCTTTTCCTTATATATATACTAATATCATGATTCTTTAGGTAATATGCATTTTTTATCATATCAGTAAATTCATCATGTTTTTTAATCATTTCTATTTTCTTCATATGCCCTCCATTAAATAAAAAGCCACATAAAAAATGTGGATAATTATTTACAAAGTTCTTTACGACCTTTTTTTCTTCTGTTTTTTAATATGTTTGTTTCTTTACGAGCAAAGAAGCCATGTTTTTTTGCTCTTCTTCTTTTATTTGGTTGATATGTACCTTTTTTCATAGTTTTCCCTCCTTCATTAAAGCTCCCTTATTATATAATTAAAAAATAGTAAAAGTCAATCTTTTTCGCATATTCTTGGTAGTCTTGGAGTAAAAGTAGTTTTTTTGGTTTTGGTTAATAATTTAAGACTTTGTGGATAAGTGTTTATAAATTGATAGTGAGTTTCATGATAAACGGTTAAATTGTGAATAAGTATCAACATTTAACTCAGCAAAATTTTCTTTTATTATGGGCTTTTTTTATGAGTTATTAACATATGCACCTAGTGTTGATAACTTTTATACACTATATACACATTTTAACATTTATGTTCATTTAAAATTTGTGGATAATGTGGATAACTGTATTTTTGCTAGGTTTTATAAGGCTTATTTTGTTGATAAGTTGTGAAAAGTTTGTGAATACGAAATTTATGCTTTCCATTCATAGGAAAAAAGTGTAGAATATTGTTGACTTAACGTTGAAGTGGGGTGGTTTAATGGACGAGAAGGATCTTTGGCAATCTGTACTTAATGAAATAATACCTGAGGTTAACTCTGCGTCTTTTCATGCCTGGTTTAACGATTTAAAACTAATTAAAATTAGGGATAACAAAGTTTATATCCAAGTACCAATGGAAATTCATAAAAGAATACTAACAACTAACTACTATAATTTAATAGATGATGCCTTTTATAAAATTACTAATCATAATTATGAATTTGAATTTTTACTGAAAGAAGAAATAACTGATGAGTTATATGACGTTAAACAAATTGTGGATAATGTGGATAACTTTAATATTCTAGTTAAAGAAGAGAAGAAAGTACCCGTTATTGATGAACTTTGGGAATCTAACTTAATACCAGAATTGAATTTTGATAATTATATGGTTGGAGATTCTAATAGACTTGCTAAAACAGCCGGAATGATCGTGGCGGAGCAGCCTGGTAAAGTGCATAACCCTTTATTTATATATGGTAAAAGTGGACTTGGTAAAACCCATTTAATGCATGCGATTGGTAATTATATTGTTAATCATTCTAAAAAGAAAGTGCTTTATACTACTAGTGAAATGTTTAAAGATGATTATATTAACATTATTAATAATGAAAATAAAAATAGTATACAAGTCGCTGCGGATTTTAAGAAAAAGTATCGCGAGGTAGACGTGCTTATAATCGATGATATACAGTATTTAGTTGGGGCCGAGAAGACTCAGCAAGAGTTTTTTCACACGTTTAATGCTCTTCATCAGGCAAATAAACAAATTATTATTAGTTCTGATAGAAGTCCAGATGATTTAAAATTACTTGAAGAACGACTTAGAAGCCGATTTATGTGGGGGCTTCCTGTTGATATTTATCCACCTGACTTTGAACTACGATGTAAGATTATAAGAGCTAAACTTAAAAATATGACTATTTCAACGAGAATAGATGAAAATGTTATTGAATATATCGCTAATAACTGTGAAAATGACGTACGATTCTTAGAAGGGGCTTTAAATAGATTAATGGCTTATACAGCCATGATAGTGCCGGAGAAAGTTGATTTAAATTTTGCAGTTGAAGCACTTGGAGATTATGTTAATAAGAACATTTATAAGACAAATAGCATTGAAGGTGTTCAAAAAGCAGTAGCTGACTACTTTAATATTAGAATAGAAGATTTAAAAGGGAAGAGGCGTAGTGCTGATATAGCGTATCCTAGACAAATTGCTATGTATTTAGCAAGACAATTAACAGAGGAAAACCTTAACCGAATTGGTCTTGAGTTTGGTGGACGGGATCATTCGACAGTTATCCACGCTTGTGATAAAATTGCTATGGATATAAAGACAAATATGACTCTCCAAAAAGAGATAAAGGAGATACAGAATAAGATGTAATGTGAATAATTTTTTTGTAATGTGGAAAGTTATCAACGACAAAAAATGACAATAAACGCTTTATTTATCGTAACTTACAAAAGTTATCCACATTATCCACCGTATTATTAATAATAATATATAATATATAAAATAAGAAAGAGGGAATGAAAATGAAATTTTCAATTGAAAAAAATATATTGTTAGAAAATTTAAATAATGTTGTAAGGGGTATTAGTACTAAAAATGTTATACCTGTATTAAATGGTATTAAATTTGAATTAAAAGATGATGGTCTTACTTTAATGGCTAGTGATAGTGAACTTACTATTGAATCATTTATCGAAAGTAAATTAATTAAAAATATTGAAAGTACAGGAACTATCATTATTAGTAGTAAGTATATTCTTGATATTATTAGAAAGATGCCAAGTGATATTATTAATTTTGAAATGCAAGATAGTTTAAAAATTAAAATTTATTCTGATTTTAACCAATATAATCTTAATTGCTTAGATCCTAATGATTATCCAAATATTAAGTTGATAACTCATAAAGACCCGGTTACAATTAAGGCTGATATTTTAAAAGAAGTTATAAACCAAACTAGCTTTGCGATATCAAGTCAAGAATTAAGACCTATATTAACGGGTTTAAATCTTAAAATAAATGGTGACTTAATGGAAGTTATTGCTACTGACTCTTATCGTTTAGCTAAGAAAAACATAAAACTTGAACAACCTAGTTTAGTAGATGTTAATATTGTTATTCCTGGTAAAAACGTAGTTGAACTTGAACATATTTTGGTAGATGATGATGAGGTATCAATGAACGTATTTAATAATAGAGTATTATTTGAGTACAAAAATTTGAAATTTCAAACTAATATTTTATCTGGTAATTATCCTAATACATCAAATTTAATTCCTACTGAATTTGAAATTATCGTTCAAGCAAAAAAAGCTGAATTTATGGGAGCTGTTGATAGAGCGGCATTACTTACACAAGGAAAAGACAAAAATATTATTAAAATGAAAATAGAAAATAAGGAAATGGTCATTAATTCTTTTGCTTCAGAAATTGGTAAAACTGAAGAAAAAGTACAAATTGATACTGATGAAAAGAGTAATATCGATATTTCATTTAGTGCTAAATATATGATGGATGCTTTAAAAACAATTAAAGATGAAGAAATTTTGATTCTTTTAAATAATGATGTTAAACCAATAGTTATTAAGTCACTTACTGATGAATCATTAATTCAACTTATTTTACCGATAAAAACTTTTTAATAGCCAAAAGGCTATTTTTTTTTTGTAATTTTGTGTTTGTTCGACAAAAAACGCGTATTCTTTATGTTATTCTAGAGTCAATTTATTGTTTTTGGGGGGATATTTATGGATGAATATATAATACATATGGGGACACTTGCATTGGTTCCAGTTGGTGAATTTTGTACGGAGGTTTATGAACAAAATGGCATTATATCTATTAATGAAAGTTGTACAAAAATTATTGAAAATAGCTGTTTATTTTATGGCAGTACATTAGAGGGAAGACGAAAAGGAACGGAAAGCATGATTGGTGTTAGGTATAAAGCACCAATTATAATAGAAGAGAGTAATGAACTTATCTTTTTTCCAACGGCATCTACAAAGGCAAATAAAAGTGCTTGGATATTACTTAGTGCAGTTAAAAATTATTATGTTGATAACAATATTTTAATTTTAGAGTTATATAATAGACAGAAAATATACCTAAATTATTCATATGGTGTTATTGATAATCAAATTTTACGATCGACACGGTTAGAAAGTACTTTAAGAGGGCGAAAAAATGCAAAAAAACGTTTTAATCAGGGCTTAGATATGGTATAATGTATCTAGGTATAGGAGTATTATTATACCTATATTTTTTCTGAAAATTAAAATTAAGGGGCAAAAATATGAAGATTGAATTTTTAAAGTTATTGAATTTTAGAAATTATACAAATTTATCAGTGTCTTTTCATTCGTCCCTCAATATAATTTATGGAAAAAATGGGTCGGGAAAGACAAATTTAGTAGAAGGAATATATGTTCTTGCTTTAACTAAAAGCTTTCGAGCCACTGGTGATAAGACATTACTTTTAGATGGTGCATCAGTTTGTAAGATAGAAGGTAATGTTAATAACCGTTTTTCGGCTAATTATCGTATTTATCTTAGTAAAGATGGTAAGAAAGTAAAGATAAATCAAACTAAGATTCAAAAATTAAGTGATTATATTTCGAAAATAGCTATTGTTTTGTTTCATCCTGATGATTTAAGGTTTATTAAGGATACTCCAAGTACCAGACGGAAAAATTTAAATATTTCTATTTCGTTAATGAATACACTTTATTTAAATTATTTAAATCAATATAATAAGTTATTGAAACAAAGAAATGCTTATTTAAAACAAATGATTATAAATCATAATCAAAGTTCTTCTTATTTGCATATTTTAAACAACAAACTTATAGATATGGGTTATTTTGTTTATGAAAAAAGAAAAGAATATGTTGATAACATTAATACTTATTTAAATGATTTTTATGAGAGAATAACCGGAAGTTCGGGATTAAGGACGCAATATATTTCTTTTTATGATAATAAAACCAAAGAAGAAATAGACTTAAGTATGCAAAATAATTTAAAAAAAGAGCTTATGCTTGGTAAAACCCTTTTAGGTGTTCACACTGATGATTTAAAATTTACTTTAAATGGTAAAGATTTAAAAGATTATGGCAGTGAAGGCCAGCAAAAGAATGCGATAATTGCTTATAAATTTAGTGAATTAGAATTATTTAAAGAGAAAAAAGGTGTATATCCAATATTGATTTTAGATGATTTGTTTAGTGAATTAGATGAAGAAAAGATTACTAATATTTTAGGAATGTTAAGTCCAAAGTGGCAAACATTTATTACAACTACTGATTTAAAGATTTTTTCTAGTTTAAAAGATTTTTCATATAAACAAATAAAAATTCAAGATGGAATGATTGTAGAGGAGAGTGAACATGGAAGAGAATGAAAAAGTTACCCATTATGGTGATAATGATATTCAAGTTTTAGAAGGTCTTGAAGCCGTTAGAAAAAGACCAGGTATGTATATCGGAAATACTAATGAAGCTGGGTTACACCATTTAGTTTGGGAAATTGTTGATAATGCTGTAGATGAGGCTTTAGCGGGATATTGTGATGATATTGAAGTTGAAATTGGTAAAGGAAATGTTATTACAGTTAAAGATGATGGTCGTGGTATGCCAACCGGAACTAATGCTAAAACTGGTTTATCAACAATTGAAACAATTTTTACTGTATTACATGCTGGTGGTAAATTTGGTGGCGGTGGCTACAAAGTAAGTGGTGGTTTACATGGTGTTGGTGCTAGTGTTGTAAACGCTTTATCTGATTGGCTTGAGGTTAGAGTTTATCGTGATGGAAATGTTTATTTTATGCGTTTTGAAAATGGTGGGCATCCAGTAGAACCTTTAAAAATTATTGATAAATGTAGTCAAGAAAGAACTGGTACAACTGTTACTTTCCATGCTGATCCTACTTGTTTTGAAACAACTATTTATAATTGGGATATTTTGCATAAAAGATTACAAGAAATGGCTTTTTTAAATAAAGGAATAAGAATTACTTTAATTGACCATAGAGAAGATGAAAGAAAAGAGATTTTTCATTACAATGGTGGGATTATTGAATATGTAAATATGTTAAATAAAAATAAACAACCAATATTTGATGATGTTGTTTATGTTGAGGGAAGAGAAGATGATATTTTAATTGAAGTTGCAATGCAATACAATGATTCTTATAACTCACAAATATATTCATTTACTAATAATATTCATACTACTGAAGGTGGAACACATGAAGATGGTGTTAAACAAGCTTTAACGAGAGTAATTAATAATTATGCAAAACAAGCTAAAATTTTAAAAGATAATGATGATAGTATTACAGGAGAAGATACTAGAGAAGGGCTTGTTATGATTGTTTCTTGTAAACATCCTAATCCTCAGTTTGAAGGTCAAACTAAAACAAAACTTGGTAATAGTGAAGTAAGAAAAATAGCAAGTGATGTTTTTGGTAATGGTCTTGAACGATTCTTGATGGAAAATCCTGATGCTGCAAGGGCAATTGTAGAAAAATGTATGACAGCTTCTAGAGCAAGACTTGCCGCAAAAAAAGCAAGAGAGCTTACTAGAAGAAAAGGGGATTTGGATGTTACTAACTTTTATGGAAAGTTATCAGATTGCAAAAGTAAGGACCCTTCTGAATGTGAAATATTCTTAGTCGAGGGTGATAGTGCAGGTGGGTCTGCTAAAAAAGGTAGAAATAGTATGACTCAAGCGATACTACCTTTAAGAGGTAAGATTCTTAATGTTGAAAAAGCACGTCTTGATAGAGCATTATCTAATGAAGAGATTAGAACAATTATTACAGCTTTTGGTACAGGTATTGGTGATGAATTTAATTTAGAAAAATTACGTTATAATAAAATTATTATCATGACTGATGCCGATGTTGATGGTGATCATATTAGAGTTTTATTATTAACTTTATTTTATCGTTTCTTTAAACCAATTGTAGAAGCTGGACATGTTTATGCAGCTCAGCCTCCTTTATTTAGTATTAAACATGGTAAGACTATTAAATATGTTTTGACTGAAGAAGAAAAAAATGAATATATAGCTAGTTTGTCGCCAAATACTAGATATGAAATAGGTCGGATGAAAGGTTTAGGAGAAATGGATGCTGAAGAGTTATATGAGACTACTATGGATATAGAAAAAAGGGTACTTAGACAAATTACAGTTGAAGATACTATCGCGGCAGATGAAATATTTAGTACTTTAATGGGCGAAGAGGTAGAACCACGTCGTAAGTTTATTGAAGAGAATGCTAAATATGCAGATTTGGATATATAGGAGGTAATTATGGATAGATTAGAAAAAAATAATATTGTTTCTGAAGTTAGTACGTCGTTTGTAAACTATTCTTTAAGTGTTATTACCTCACGTGCTTTACCAGATTTAAGAGATGGTTTAAAACCAGTTCATCGTCGTATTTTATATTCAATGTATCAATCTGGTTATACTAACGATAAACAACATAAAAAATCAGCGCGTATCGTTGGTGATGTTATGGGTAAATTTCACCCACATGGCGATTCATCAATATACGAAGCTTTAGTACGTATGGCACAAGATTTTAGTTATCGTTATCCACTTGTTGATGGACATGGTAACTTTGGTAATATGGATGGTGATGGTGCTGCGGCGATGCGTTATACTGAATCAAGACTTGCTAAAATATCTAGTGAATTATTAAGAGATATTAATAAAAATACGGTAGATATGACACCTAACTTTGATGAGTTAGAAGAGGAGCCGGTTGTTCTTCCTAGTAGATTTCCTAATATTTTAGTAAATGGTACAATGGGTATAGCAGTTGGTATGGCTACAAATATTCCACCTCATAATTTAGGCGAAGTAATTGATGGATGTGTGGCTTATATTAATAATCCTGATATTGATACTTTAGGGTTAATGGAATATATTAAAGGTCCAGATTTTCCAACTGGGGCAATTATTCTTGGTAATAGTGGTATTAAAAAAGCTTATGAAACTGGTAGAGGAACTATAACAATAAGAAGTAAAGCCAATATTGAGGAAAAAAATGGTCGTTATCAAATTGTTATTGATGAGGTTCCTTATGGTGTTAATACTTTAGAATTAAAAAATAAAGTGGCTGAATTAGTTCATAATAAAGTAATTGATGGAATAAGTGATTATCATTCAGATTTAAAAGATGGTATTAAAATTACAATTACTTTGAAGCGTGATGCAAATCCTCAGGTTGTGTTAAATAATTTATATAAACATACGGCTTTTCAAACAACATATGGTATAATTTTATTGATGATTGATCAAGGTGTACCAAAAACTTTGGGACTTAAAGATATTATTAGTAAATATATAGATTTTCAAAAAGAAGTTATTATTCGACGTACTAAGTTTGATTTGAAAAAAGCAGAGGATAGAGTACATATATTAGAAGGCTTAAAAATTGCTTTAGATAATATTGATGAAGTTATAAAGATAATTAAAGAAAGTAAAACAGATATTTTAGCTAAAGAAACGTTAATGAGTAGGTTTGGTTTATCTGAGATTCAATGTGATGCAATCTTAGAGATGAAATTACGTCGTTTAACGGGCTTAGAGAAGGAAAAGATAGAGAATGAGTTAAATGACTTATTGAAACGAATTGAAGAGTTACGGGCTATTTTAGCTAGTGATGAGAAGGTGTTAGGCATTATTCGTGATGAACTTCTAGAAATTAAGGCTAAATATGCAGATGAACGAAGAACACATATTGATATGACTGCGGTTGAATATATTGAAGATGAGTCATTAATTCCAGAAGAAAATATTATGATTGCTTTAACTAATAAAGGTTATATTAAACGTACTACAATAGATACATTTAAATCACAAAATAGAGGTGGTGTTGGAGTTAAAGGAATGGGAACTAATGAAGAAGATTTCGTAGAACATTTACTTAGCTTATCAACACATGATTATGTATTGTTCTTTACCAATAAAGGTAAGGTATATCGTTTAAAAGGTTACGAAATTCCTGAATATAGTCGCCAATCAAAGGGTATACCGGTTATCAACTTATTACAAATTGATAAAGATGAATCAATTAATTCAATGATAAGTGTAACAAGAGAAGATAATTCAAAATATTTATTATTTGTTACCAAGAAAGGAATTGTTAAAAAGACGTCTTTAGAGGAATTTGAAAATATTAGAACAAACGGAAAAATTTGTATTTCTTTAAGAGATTCTGACGAATTAATAAGTGTTCGTAAAACTTGTGGTAATGATATGATTTTACTTGGCTCTAGTGCTGGTAGAATGGTAAAATTTAATGAAGAAAGTGTTAGAGTCATGGGACGTACAGCCAGTGGTGTAAGAGGAATTAACTTAGAGGATTCTGAATGTATTGGGGCTGAAATTGCAACAGATGATAACAAGATATTAATAGTTACAGAAAAAGGTTACGGAAAGCAAACAAATGTTTGTGATTATAGACAAACTAGTAGAGGAAGTAAGGGAGTAAAGGCTCTTAATATAACTGAAAAGAATGGTTCTATAGCGGCCTTTAAATTAGTAGAGGATAATTCTGATGTTGTTATTATTACTAATACTGGTATGTTAATTAGAATGCCATTAGATCAAGTATCTACTTTAGGCAGAGTTACACAAGGAGTTAGATTAATTAATTTAAAAGACAATCAATCAGTATCTACTATTAGTATTGTGGAACATGAATTAAAAGAAGAATCAAATATTACTTCTGAAGAAAAAGCGGAGAATTAAAATCTCTGTTTTTTTTATGTAATTATTTCCCGGGAAATAATTTGTGAATAACAATGTTTCACGTGAAACATATATAAGATATTTCTTTGTCGAATGATGTCTAAAATTTTACCATAAATACTTATTGCTGATATTCCATTAATATTACTATTGTTGATTTTAATAAACTGTTTGTAATAATTTTAAAACATTAGTTTTTATTATAATGTTGATAAGATGTTTCACGTGAAACATATGCAAAAACAGTTAAAATTGCATAAAAAAGCAAAAAATAAGCTTAAATTAAACTATATGAGATTATGTTAATTTGCTAATTTCGATGCAAAATACAAAGATTCCATTATTAATAATTTAATGTATAATTTCTTTAAATCAAAGTTATTTTTAATAAATTATATTAAATTTGTAATTGTTGATAAGAAGTTTCACGTGAAACATAGTTAAAAATATAAAAAAATATATATTTTATAAATAAAATGATAATGAAATTCCTCACCTTAAAAACCAAGTCTATTTCTTTATTAGCTTAATTAATTATTAAATTTTATTAATTGTGAATAACAATGTTTCACGTGAAACATATGAAAAATTAATTAAAATCGCATAAAAAAGCAAAAAATAAACTCAAATTAAACTATATGATTATGTTAACTTGCTAATTTCGATGCAAAATACAAGGGTTTTATTATGAATAGTAATATAAACTTTATTATTGATTTTCTGAATTAATGTTAATTTGTTAGCAATTGTTGATAAGATGTTTCACGTGAAACATATGTTAAAATGAAAGAAACATATTTATTTTACAAAAAAAATATTTGATTAATTCATTTTTAAAACTATTAATACAAATGTTAGATACTTTTTAGTAATTTGTTTTGTCGTTTAATTATATAATCAATTTTAAGTTAATTAAAGGAATGTGAATAACAATGTTTCACGTGAAACATATGCAAAATTAATTAAAATTGTATAAAAAAACAAAAAATAAGCTTAAATTTAATTATATGGTTATGTTAATTTGCTAATTCCAATGCAAAATACAAAGATTCTATTATTAATATTCTATGTACAACCCTTTTGAATCAAAGTTAATTTTAAATTCTTTTAATAAAATATATTAAATTCGTAATTGTTGATAAGATGTTTCACGTGAAACATAGTTAAAAATGTAAAAAAATATATATTTTATAAATAAAATTATAATGAAATTTCTCAACTTAAAAATTGAGCTTATTTCTTTATTAGCTTAATTAATTATTAAATTTTATCAATTGTGAATAACAATGTTTCACGTGAAACATATGCAAAACCAATTAAAATTGCATAAAAAAACAAAAAATAAGCTTAAATTAAACTATATAGCTATGTTAACTGACTAATTTCGATGCAAAATACAAGAGTTTTATTTTGAATTGTAATACAAATTTTATTATCGAATCTTTGAATTAATGCTAATTTGTTAGCAATTGTTGATAAGATGTTTCACGTGAAACATATAAAATATAGATAAAAATTTAAAATAAAGGCTTGAAATAAACTAAATAATTATATTAACTGACTAATTTCGATGCAAAATACAAGGGCTTTATTTTGAATGGTAATATAAATTTAATTAATGAATTTTTTAATTAATTTTAATTTGTTAGTATATGTGGATAAGATGTTTCACGTGAAACATATGCAAAATTAACTAAAATTGTATAAAAATCAAAAAATATATAATTTATTTTTAATTTTAAATACTTTTTATTTTCTAGTATGTTAATTATTTTTAGTTTTGTAAAATTACTTTTAATATAAATGGTTTTTAAAATATTTCCCGGGAAATAATTGTGAATAACAATGTTTCACGTGAAACATATAAATTTTTGATTGATTTTTTGATAAATGTTTGATAATATTTAGTCGTGCAACAAGTATATTGTAAATTGGTCAGGATCGGAAGATAGCAGCCACGTCAATCCCTACTTGTGTGCACTTTTTTTTATGGGTGATGAATTATGGATATATGGAAAGAATGTATTAATGAGGCTTTATTAAGCCTTCAGACTGATGATGTGCCAATTGGGGCAATTATTGTCGATTCTATGGGGAATTTTGTCGAAAAAGGTCATAATACTAGAGAGGCAACAAAGTCTATACTAGGGCATGCCGAAATTAATGCAATTATGAAAGCTAGTCAACACCTAAATAGGTGGAATTTAGCAGACTGTGATTTATTTGTAACATTAAAACCTTGTTCAATGTGTATGGAGATAATCAAACAGTCAAGAATTAGGAATGTTTACTATTTATTAGATAAACCTAGTACAAAAAAAGAGTATAATAAGACTGAATTTATAAAGGTCACAAATAATATTAACGAACAAATGTATCATAATATATTGAGTGATTTTTTTGCTCAAAAAAGATAGTGTTTTATTACTTATTTTGCTATAATATAATTGCTTTTTAAGGAGGAATTATGGAATATAAGGTTTTATATCGAAAATATCGTCCAGATTGTTTTAAAAATATAGTTGGACAAGATTATACTATTAAAATGCTTCAGAATGCTATTATTCATGATAAAATTTCACATGCTTATTTGTTTACTGGACCACGTGGAACTGGTAAAACTAGTACAGCTAAAGTATTTGCAAAAACTATTAATTGTTTAGATGTTCAAAATGGTGAGGCATGTGGAAAGTGTGCAAATTGTTTAGCATTTGATAGCAGTCCTGATATTATTGAAATTGATGCCGCTTCTAATAATGGTGTGGATGATATAAGAGAACTTATCAACAATGTAAAAATAGCACCTACTGAGGGAAAATATAAAATATATATTATTGATGAGGTACATATGATGACATCTAGTGCATTTAATGCCTTATTATTAACTTTAGAAGAACCTCCTAGTCATGCTGTTTTTATAATGGCTACAACAAATGTTGAAAGTGTACCAATAACAATATTGTCTCGTTGTCAACGCTTTAATTTTAAAAAATTTAGTTTAGAAGATTTAGTTAGTCAAATTACATATGTTTGCAAAGAAGAAAATATTGAAATAGATGCAGATGCCGTAACAGAAATTGCGTATTTATCAGAAGGTGGTATGCGTGATGCGCTTAGTTTGCTTGACCAATTGGCGGCCAATGGTGAAAAAATTACAATTGATAAAATATTAAGTAATTATGGCTCTATTTCAACTAAATTCGTTAATGATTTAATTGTTGCAATTGATAATGGTGACTTACAAAAAGTGTGCGATGCTTTAGAGGAACTACAAAATACGTCTTCTGATTATAAAATTTTTATTAAAAAATTAATTAAAGAACTTGCTCATTTTGCAGTTAAAATTAAGGAAGAGTCTGTATCTACTAGATTACTTTATAAAGATATTAAGAATATGATATTTGAACTAAATGAATGTATGAATAGTATAAATATTAATGTTAATCCTTATCTTTTGATAGAAATGTTACTTCTAAATTATATTGGTGAAACAAATACGGAAAAAACAATTGCTTTTAGTGAACAAACTAAGAAAGTTGTAGAGATAAATGATACTAAAAGTAAAGATGATGTATTAAAGGAAGGAGTTTCATCAGAGCAAAATGGTGAAAAGCCTTTATCTTCAGTTAATCCTAATACTTATAAAGTTAATGATGATTATTTAGTAAAACTTAAAAAGATTCGGATAAATAATTGCTTTGTAAATGCAAAAAAGAGTGTTTTAATAGACTATAAAAAATACTTTCAAGACATGCGGGATGATACTAGTACAGATCCAGAACTTCTATCATTACTAATAGATTCTGATATTGTAGCTGCATCTTTAGATTATGTTATTTTAGCTAGTGCTTTACCTAGTACTGTTCTTCTAATAAATCAAAAATTAGATGAACTTAAAGATGAATTTTTAAAAAAAGCAAAGACAAATGTCAAGTTCATATGCTTAACTACTGATGAATGGAATGAAGAAAAAAAGATTTATGTTGCAAATTTAAAAGCAAACGTTACATATAAATTGATTGAAGAAGATTTAGAAAATGATGAAAAAGAGGTTTTTATTGATAATAATGTTTCATCACTTGATAAAATAGCGACAAATGTTTTTAATAGTGATAAAATAGAAGAAGTTTAAAGAAAGAAGGAATAGAAAATGAATATGCAAAGTATTATGGCTCAAGCTCAAAGAATGCAAAGAGATTTACAAAAAAAGAAAGATGAAATTGGTGCTCAATTATTTCCCGGGAAATATGAGTTTGTTGAAGTTACTTTAAATGGTAAAAAAGAGATGGTTAAATGTAAAATTAATAAAGATTCTTTAGAAAAAGAGGATATTGAGATGCTTGAAGACTTTATTATCATGGCTACTAAAGACGCAATTAATAAAGTTGAAAAAGAGTATGAGAATAAATTAGGACAATATGCTGGTATGTTAGATGGTTTAATGTAACATGAAAGTTTATCCAGATACATTTGAAGCACTTATGAACTTTTTTAAAAAATTGCCTGGCATAGGCGAAAAAAGTGCTGAAAGAATGGCTTTTTCGACTCTTAATCTCACTTTAGAAGAAATTGAAGATGCTAGTGATATATTAGTTAGAAGCAAAAAAAATTTACGTCCTTGTTCTGTATGTGGATTACTTACGGATCAAGATACTTGTTCTGTATGTTCTTCAACGATTAGAGAAAAAAATCTTATATGTGTTGTAGAAGATGATAAAAGTGCTTTTGCTTTTGAAAAGGCTGGTAATTATAAAGGGACTTATCATATTTTGAAAGGATTAATATCACCTATGGATAATATAGGTGCCGAAGATATACAATTAAGTTCTTTAGTAAAAAGAGTAGAAAGTTTAGATAATCCCGAAATAATTTTAGCTTTAAAGAGTTCTATTGAAGGGGAAACTACAATGCTTTATATAAAAAAGATTTTTGAAGATAAAAAGGTTACAATTAGTAGATTATCTTATGGTCTTCCTAGTGGGGCGGAAATTGATTATTTAGATATGCTTACTTTAGATAAAGCACTTGAAGATAGAAAGAAAATATCGGAATAAAAGCCGATTTTTTTCATATTCTTTTATAGGGGAAGATACTTATGTTTAAGAAAATTTACAAGTTAATAAAAAAATTAGTTTTATCTTTTGTGATGTTGTATCTTTTTAACTATTTTTTATCTTCTTTACAAATATTTATTCCGATAAACTTGATAACGCTTTTGATTGTGACTTTTTTAGGAATTCCGGGCCTTTCTTCTTTAATTATTTTATTTTTTATAGTAAAATAATGTTGGTGAAGAAATGTGACAGAAAGTCAAGTATATCAAGAACTAATTAAACATTTTCATGAGAATAGACTTGCTCATGCTTTTTTGGTTGAAACAAATGATATGGATAAAAGTTATTTGGCTATTTTGCAATTTTTAAAAGTAATAAATTGTCCAAGTGATTATAAGGAAAATTGTCAAGAATGTAATTTATGTCATTTAATGGATAATGGTAATTTGCCCAGTCTTATAGTAGTGGAGCCAGATGGTAATACAATAAAAAAAGAACAAGTAATGGAAATAAAAAAAATGTTTCAAACAAAGCCTATTTTTTCTAAATATAATATGTATATTATTAAAAACGCGGAGTTGTTAAATGCCTCAAGTGCTAATACTATGCTTAAGTTTATCGAAGAACCAGAAGAAAATATTATTGCTTTTTTTCTTACAAATAATAAAGAGAATATAATTGATACGATTAAGAGTAGATGTCAAATAATATTAGACTATTATGATGGTGAATATGGTAAGAATATTCCTTTAGTATGGCAAACAATTGCCTTTAATTATTTGAAAGAGTGTTTTATGGTTCAAGATGAAGCGATTCTTTATAATAAAACGGTATTAACACCTTTAGTTCATGATCGAAAGGAACTTTTATATTTATTTCAAAGTTTATTTTATTTATTACAAAAAATTTATGATATTAAACTTGGTGTTAGAGAACCTATAAGTGAATATGCTTATTTTTTAGAAAAAGATGAGAAACAAATAAAAAAATACAAAATGTTAGTTTTACAAATATTAAAAGAGATAAATTATAATGTTAATATTTCACTTATTTTGGATCGATTTGTGTTGGAAGGAAGTGATTAAATGAACGTTTATGGCGTTACTTTTAAGGATAAAGGTAAAATCTATTATTTTAATGGGCAAAAGTTAAGAATTCCTGATCGAGTTACAGTTATTGTAGAGACAGAAAAAGGTTTACAATTTGGTAGGGTTGTAAAAAAAATAGATTTAGAACAAGTTAACATTGATACTGAAAGTTTAAGGTTAATTGTTAGAATTGCTACAAAAAAAGATTATGAGCAGTATTTAACTAACTTACGTGATGCTGAACTTGCTTTACGTGATGCAAAAAATTTTAGTAAAGAACTAGAATTACAAATGAACTTTATTGATGCAAGTTTTACTTTTGATAGAAAGCAGTTATTATTTAATTTTTATGCTGATAATAGAGTTGATTTCAGAGAACTTGCTAAAAAAATAGCAAATGTATATCATACAAGGATTGAATTAAGACAAGTTGGGGCTCGTGATAAAGCAGAGCAAGTTGGAGGAATTGGTGTTTGTGGTAGAACTCTTTGTTGTGCATCTTTTTTGAATAGACTTGAATCTGTTTCAATGACAATGGCCAAAAATCAAAATTTAGCTTTAAATCCTTCTAAAATAAATGGTGTATGTGGTAGACTTTTATGTTGTTTACAATATGAAGATAAGGAATACCAGTGTTGTATGAAGGGTATGCCAAGTGTCGGGGATAATGTAGAAACTAAGTACGGCTCTGGGAATGTTATTAGTATTGATATTTTAAATAGACGTTATAAAGTATTAATAAATGAAGAGTTAAAGGAAATTTATTTAGATGAAAAAAGTTCTTAATTGGTTATATGATTATCCAAATTTAAAAGTTTATCAATTTGAAGAAGGTTTTAAATTTTCCATTGATTCGGTTTTATTAGCAGAGTTTGCAGAAATAAAAAAAAGCGATAATAACATAATTGATTTATGTACTGGTAATGCAGTGATTCCTATTTTGCTTTATCAAAAATATCAAAAAGATATTTATGGTGTTGAAATACAAAAAGAAATAGCTGAGTTAGCGAGTGATTCGGTTTTATATAATAAAATGGAAAAACATATAACAATTCTTAATGATAATGTTTTAAATTTAAAAAATTATTTCCCGGGAAATAATTTTGATGTTGTTTTAGCTAATCCGCCATATTTTAAATATCATAATGAACAATTTATAAATGATGAATTAGTTAAGGGAATTGCTAGACATGAAATAAAAATCAATTTAAAAGAATTAATGGCAATGGCTAATTTTTTATTAAATAATAAGGGAAAGTTTTATTTAGTACATATACCAGAGAGAATTGAAGAGATTATTTTGTACGCAAATGAGTATGGCTTTCATATAAAAAAAATGCAATTTATAACGTCTAAAGAGGGAAGAAAGCCAATTTTAGTATTGGTCTATTTAGTTAAAAAGAGTAATTTTGGGTGTAAAGTGATGAATGAAATATGTATTGATGGACTAGATACGTATCAAAATATATTTAAAAAGTAGAAAATTATTTCCCGGGAAATAATTTGTGGTGGAGGTAAGTAATGAAATTAATCGTTGGTTTGGGTAATATTGGAAAAGAATATGAGAATACAAGACATAATGTCGGGTTCATGGTTTTAGATACAATGAATTTGGATTTTAAATTAGAGAAAAAGTTTCAAGCATATTTATGTAGGAAGAAAATAAATAGTGAAGATGTAATTTTTATAAAACCAACTACTTATATGAATCTTAGTGGTAATTCTGTTATAAAGGTTGTTAATTATTATAAAATAAAACCAGAAGATATTTTAGTTGTACATGATGATTTAGACTTGCCATTTAATCATTTTAAATGTAAGTTTGATAGTTCAAGTGGTGGACATAATGGTATTAAGTCAATCATTGCTTCTTTAAATACCCAAAAGTTTGCACGATTAAAAATAGGGATAGCACATGATAAATCTGTTGATACTAAAGATTATGTGTTAGGGACTTTTTCTAAGAAAGAATTAAGTGTTTTTTATGATAAGTGTGAACTTTATAGAGAGATAATTTTAAATTTTATCTATAATGGCATTAATGATACAATGGGTAAGTTTAATGGAAGAATGTGATTGTATGAATTTCAATGATTTTAAATTTGATGATGGTTTAGTAATAGATGGGTTAACTGAAGAGTTAACGGCTTTTTACGTTTTAGAATGTTTTAGGAAAAGTAAAAAATCTGTATTAGTTGTTATGGGATCTTTATATGACGCGAATAAATTTTATCAAGTAATAAATGCTTATACTAATGAAGCTTATTTATTTTTAATGGATGACTTTTTTACAGCCGCTTCATTATCGGTTTCGCCAGAGTTAAAGTTAAAAAGACTAGAAACTTTAGAAAAAATAAATGAAGGACCCGTAATTGTAATTACTAATTTGATGGGGTATTTGAAATTATTACCACCTAAAGGTGTTCAAGATACTTTGAAAGTCAAATTAACTAAAAATATGCAAATATCTAGGGATAGTTTGGTTGCTAAGTTTGATATGATGGGCTATGAAAGAGATTCAATGGTTACATCAACTGGTGAATATGCTGTACGTGGGTTTGTTCTTGATATATTTTTAACACAAGAGGATAATCCAATTAGAATTGAGTTTTTTGGTGATGTAATTGAATCAATACGTTATTTTGATCCAGAAACACAAAGAACAACTGCTGAGATAGAGTCTATATCATGTTTACCAATTACCCTTGCTCAAACTGATGAGTATAATTCTTTACTAGATTATATGCCTGAGGCTAAGACAATTTATTTTGATTATTCACAAATAAATGCTATGTATGAAAAGTTACTCGTTGAAAGTAGGGCTTATGATGAGGAACAAGGAAATAGTTATCAAAAACACTTTTATAGTTTTGATGAAATAAAACCGGCTGAAAAAATATATATTAATACGATTGATACCGATAATAGTAAGAATGTTGTTCATTATCACACTAGTGAAATTACTAATTTTAAGGGTGATTATGATTTATTACAAAAGTTTGTTAATACTCAGTTAATTAAAAATAATACGATTGTTTTTGTTTTGAAAACAAGGCGACAGATAGAAGATATTAAACATTTATTTCCAACAGCTAATGTAGTACGTGATAATGTATTAAAAAATGTAGCTGTTAATATTATAGAAGGTGATCTATTTAAAGGCTTTAAATGGAATAGTTATATATATATTAGTCCTTATGATGTTGAAGAAGTAAAAAAAGAAATTAAATATAAAAACAACTTACATATTGGGCAACGTGTTCGGGCTCTTGATGCTTTAGAAATAGGTGATTATGTTGTTCATAGGGCACACGGGATAGGTATTTATGCTGGTGTTGTAACATTAAAAGTACAAGGATTAAAGAAGGATTTTTTACAAATATCATATTTTGGTAATGATAAGGTATATATTCCGGTGGAAAAAATTTCTTCAATATATAAATATAGTGATAAAGATGGGATGAAACCACAGATAAATAAGCTTGGGTCTACTAATTGGGAACGAAAGAAAAGAGAGGTTCAAAAGAAGATAAAAGATATTTCTGGTGAATTAATCAAACTTTACGCTAAAAGAAATAGTGTTAAAGGCGAGGCTTATAAAGATTATCCCGAGGAAGATATTTTTGGTTCACAATTTGTTTATACACTTACAAGAGATCAAGCACGAGCTATTAATGATATTAATCATGATTTGGATTCTGTAATTCCTATGGATAGACTTTTATGTGGTGATGTTGGATTTGGAAAAACGGAAGTTGCTTTTAGAGGTATGTTTAAAACTGTTTGTAATAATAAGCAAGTAATGTATCTTTGTCCAACAACTATTTTATCTAAACAACAATATGCTTCAGCATTAGAAAGATTCAAGGAATATCCAGTAGAAATTCGTTTATTTAATCGTTTTACTACGAAAAAAGAAGCAGATAAAATAATAGAAGATTTTAAAAATGGAAAGATTGATATTTTATTTGGTACACATAGATTATTAAGTGATGAAATAAAGCCAAAAAGTTTGGGGTTGCTTGTTATTGATGAGGAGCAGAGATTTGGGGTAACACATAAGGAAAAAATCAAAAAATTAAAAGCAGATGTTAATGTTCTTACTTTATCGGCTACACCTATTCCTAGAACTTTAAAGATGAGTTTATCAGGACTCAGGGATTTATCGATAATTGATACACCCCCAATAAATAGATCACCAATTCAGACTTATGTTATTAAAGAAAGTGATGTTATCGTAAAAGACGCTATATATAAAGAACTTTCTAGGAATGGGCAAGTGTTTGTTTTATATAACCGAGTTGATACGATTGATGATATGATGCATCATCTTAGTAAAATAGTACCAGAAGCAAGAATAAGATTTGCGCATGGAAGAATGACTAAAACAGAACTTGATGATATAATGGATTCTTTTATTAACCATGATTTTGATATTTTAGTTAGTACCACTATAATTGAAACAGGCATTGATATACCAAATGCTAATACCCTTATTATATATGATGCTGATCGTTTTGGTTTAAGTCAACTTTATCAATTACGAGGCCGTGTTGGTCGTAGTGAACGAATTGCGTATGCTTATTTGTTATATGATCAAGGCAAAATGCTTAATGATGTGGCTGTAAAAAGATTACAAGCAATAAGAGATTTTACGGAACTTGGAAGTGGCTATAAAATCGCTATGCGAGATTTATCTATAAGAGGAGCAGGAGATTTACTTGGTAGTGAGCAGGCAGGATTTGTTGATACAGTTGGTATTAGTTTATACATGAAAATGATTGAAGAAGAAATGAAGAAATTAAAAGGGGAAAAGGTAATAGAAGATGAAGCACATGATGCTTTATTAAAAGTTGAAACACATATTGATGACAATTATGTATCAGATGAATCAGTTAAAATTGAAATACATAAGTTAATTAATGAGATTGATAGTTATGATAAATTAGTTAGTATTAAAGAACAATTAAAAGATAGATTTGGTGATATAACACCAGAAATGGAAATATATATGTATGAAGAATGGTTTGAGAAATTAGCTATTAAGTTAAATATAACTAAAGTATATCAAAGTGATCGTATGATTAAGATAACTTTACCAGAGAGTATTTCAAATAAAATAAAGGGAGATAAGTTATTTTTAGAAGCATATAACATTAATCCAAATTTTACTTTACAATATGTAAATAAAGAAATTAATATATCTTTAAATATAGTTAATCAAAAGAAACATTTTATATATGATGTTGTTAAATTAATGGAATTAATAACTAGCGATGTAATAGTATAAAATAATAGAAACACTCCAAACTAAGTTTTAGATTGGAGTGAATTTTTTTGTGAAAAACATTGGCATGATAAGAAAAATTGATGAACTTGGGAGAGTCGTTATTCCTAAAGAAATTAGAAAAAGTTTAGGAATTAAAGATGGTGAAAATTTAGAAATAATGATTGATAATGATAATATTTGTTTAAAGAAAGTTTCGCTTTTACTAAATTTTGATGAACTTGCTAAAACTTTAGTATATTATGCATATGAGTGTATTAATTATAAAATTATAATATGTGATAGAGAAAAGGTAATAGCGAGTTATAATGGTGAGTTGTTAGAAAAAAGAATACCTAAGGTATTAGAAAGGTTATTAGAGAGTAGAGAATGTTATTATAGTGATAATAAAGAAATTATTTGGAGTGGGGAATCAAAATACTATTTTGTTGATACGGTATTATCTTCATCAGATGCTTTAGGTGTTATTTTAATAGAAAGTGATAATAGGATAAGTGATTTAGAAAAGAAATTTGTTGTTTTTTTAAAGAAACTTTTAGTAAATAAAATTGACATTCTTTAAATTTATGATAGAATTGTTTTATTCAGTGATGAAGGAAAGAGTATATATTAGATGTTTTTAAGAGAGCCTATGGTTGGTGCAAATAGGTAAATAGTTAATATAGAATATGGGTCTGGAATTGAAACGTTTTCTTGCGTTAAAAGATGAAAGTGCATGAATAGTCATGAATTAAGGTGGTACCACGGGTTATCTCGTCCTTTAGTTTATGGCTTTTTTTATTTGATTATTTCCCGGGAAATAATTGAAAGGGGTGGAAAATGGAAAAGAGAAATATGCCTGGTGTTGGATTAGGCGTAATTATTTTAAATGAATTAGGTGAGGTCTTGCTATTACTTAGAAATAGTGAACCAGAAAAGGCTTTAAGTAATATGCATCTTGAGGGAACTTGGACATTGCCAGCAGGTAAGGTTAAGTATGGTGAAACTTTAAAAGAGGCGGCCGTTAGAAAAGTAAAACAGGAAACAAATTTGGATATTGATAAAGATAGTTTGGTGCTTGTTAGTGTAGCGGATGATATTAATGAGTATGATCATTTTGTTACTTTTGGCTTTTTGGCTCGTTCTTATGAAGGACAAATTGATTTAGGTGATACTTTGGAACAAGTTGATTATAAGTTTTATCCCTTAGAATCTTTACCTATAAATTTATGTGATCCATCTAAAAAGATAATTAGTAATTATTTAGATAACTGTGTGTACAGAGAAAATGAAAGTTTTGAATATTTAAAAAGAAAGAAGGAATTATAGTGAAAGAAAAATATTATATAACCACGGCTATTGCTTATGCTTCAGCAAAACCACATATTGGTAATACTTATGAAATTGTTTTGGCAGATGCGATTGCTAGACATAAAAGGTTAAGAGGTTTTGATGTTTATTTTCAAACTGGTACTGATGAACATGGTGAAAAAATTGAACAAAAGGCTAAAGATGCAAATATATCACCACAAGAATATGTTGATAATATTTCCCGGGAAATAAAAAGTATATGGGATATTATGAATACTACATATGATAAGTTTGTTAGAACAACTGATAAGCATCATGAAGAGGTAGTAGGAAGAATTTTTGAAAAATTATATAATCAAGGTGATATTTATTTAGATAAGTATGAAGGATTATATTGTACGCCTTGTGAATCTTTTTGGACTGAGTCTCAACTTATTGATGGCAAATGTCCTGATTGTGGTAGAGAGGTTACTAAGAGAAGTGAGGAAGCTTATTTCTTTAAAATGAGTAAGTATCAAGATAAATTGATTTCTTATATTGAAAGTAATCCTAAATTTATTCAGCCAGAAGCTAGAAAAAATGAAATGTTAAATAACTTTTTGAAACCAGGTTTACAGGATTTATGTGTATCAAGAACAACATTTGACTGGGGTATACGTGTACCTTTCAATGATAAACATGTTATATATGTTTGGATTGATGCTTTAACAAATTATATTACGAATATTGGTTATGATGTAGATGGTGGTGATGAGAACTTTAAAAAATGGTGGCCTTGTGATTTACATTTAATTGGTAAGGACATTATTCGTTTTCATACTATTTATTGGCCTATTATTTTAATGGCACTTGATTTACCTTTGCCAAAACAGGTTTTTGGTCATCCATGGCTTTTAATGGGAAATGATAAAATGAGTAAGAGTAAAGGAAATATAATGTATGCTGATGATTTAGTTAAATTGTTTGGGGTAGATGCGATCCGTTATTATGTGTTGCATGAAATTCCTTTTCAAAATGATGGCACAATTAGTTATGAGCTTATCATTGAAAGAATCAATAGTGATTTAGCAAATATTTTAGGAAATTTGGTAAATAGAACTATATCTATGGCTAATAAGTATTTTGATGGCACTGTTAACAATAAGCATGTTTATGAAGGGTTAGATGAAGATTTTATTAAAGCAATAAAAGATTTACCTTTAAATGTTGATAAGTACATGGAAAAGTTAGAAATTGGTAACGCGATTGATGCAATATTTGATGTACTTAGAAAATCAAATAAATATGTTGATGATACGATGCCTTGGGTTCTTGCTAAGGATGAGACAAAAAGGGATAGATTAGAAACCGTACTTTATAATTTACTTACAAGTGTCTTAGTATGCGCTAGTGAATTAAGTCCATTTTTAC
>CAKOMI010000018.1 GCA_934096605.1 uncultured Bacilli bacterium | reverse complement strand
CCACTTTCATTTATTGTATAAATATTATACATTAATTTTATACTTTTTTAAAGATTAAATAAATGATCAAAAAAACTTAACTATTTAATAGATTTAATAATTAAAACACAACTATAATTACACTATTACTTTGGCTTATAGTTGTGTTTACTCAATATTATCAACATTTTAATTTTTAACTTCAAGCACTAATTCTACTTTGAGAAGTTTTAATTAACAAATTCAATAAAATTTCTAAACGCCGTTGTAAAAAACGTGCTTATATTGAAATTGCTAGAAAAATCTTAGTTGCTATCTATCATATGTTGTCTAATGGTGAAGTTTGGAATCCTAGAGATTTAGCTTCATCTGAAACACCTGATAAAGATAGAATTAAAAATACTAAGAATAATTTCAATCAATTTCTTAAACAATTATTATCTTTAGGTCTTACATCTGATGAACTTATCAATATGATTAATCAGATTGCCAAATTAGATAGTTAATTTTTGACTTTAACTTGTGGTAAGGAGAAGCCTGCCCTTTTTTAGTGTTTTCAATAAAATAAATTTACTTTTTTGTTTTAGGTTATTCCTCCATAATTAGAATTCTCCAAGCTCCATTATTTCTACACGTTTTTATCAAAAAATTTAAATTTAACATTTTAACTTCATATTTATCTTTTATGGGATTAATAGCTTTTACATTTTCCGCCTCACTATTAGTTAAAATTATCTATTTATTAGACTTTTTTTAATTAAGTTTATACCCTAATTTTTCTAGTTCCATTATAGCGATAGCAGATAATTCTTTTTTAGATAATTTATCAATATCGAAAAACTCTGCACCGAGTGAATCATCATTTACTTCATCTACTTTTACTTCTTTCTTAATTTCATTATTGTACTTTAAAACTTTAAAGAAAATACCAGTATGGTGTACCTTTACTAAAACTTCTTCTTTAAATTGCCATTCAAAAGCAACAGAGTCGGCATCAAATAATTGACAATCAACTACCTCTATTCCAACTTCTTCCATTAGCTCTCTTTTCAAAGCATCTTCTGGCCTTTCACAGAACTCTATTGTTCCACCTGGTAAATCTAGTTTTCCATCATATGGACCTCCAAATTTTTTAATAAGTAAAATTTTACCTTCTTGAATAACTAAACCATACGCCCCTAATTGTTTAAATTCTTTCATCTGTCTTTCCTCGCTTTCTTATTTTTAAACTAATATAATTGTAGCATATTTTTAAACTAATTAATTAATAAAAGCTACTTTTTCTTTTTTAAAACATATCCATCGATTTCTTTATCATTTTTATGAAAACCTTCCCAGTCAAACTCTGTAATATTCTCACCACAATAGTTGCAAAATGGAGTAGAATTATTTAACTTTTTTATAGCATCCCAACCACTAGATATGGCTGATAATTCTATGTAATCATCTCTTGAAACAACATAATTTGTACCATATCTTTTATTTAAAATTTCTATCAATAAAGGATAAAAACATTTTGCTATTTTTCCATCTCTCAAAAATCTGCAAAATCTTCCAATACATTCTTTACTTACTTTATCACCATTGTTATTATTTTCTAAAGTTAATCTAGTTTGAAATTTTTTTATTGGTTCAATCGGACTAAAAAAATCATCATTTATCAAATATGTAATTTTATTAGTATTTAATATATTTAATATTTTGTCTATTTTTTTACTTGTAGGTTCATACAAAGAAATAGATATTATTATATCATTATCTACAAATGATTTAATTACTTTCTCATCTAGCTTATCTAACAATAAACCATTTGATACTACTACAATTTTAGTGTTTGGTAACGTTCTCCTTGAAATATTTAATAATTCCGAAAAATCAGGGTGTAATAATGGTTCTCCTCCTAAAATTCTAAAGTAATAGACATTAAATTTTTGTGATATTAATTTTATATCACGTTCATATTTAAACAAATCAACATAATTATTATCATAAATATTTGAAAAATGGGCACATCCTTTACAATTCAAATTGCAATGATCAACAACATTTGTTTCTAAATAATTTAAAAATGGTAATGATAAATCAACTGAATCTATATAACTATTTAATTGTTCATAAGATTCCGAATCAAAATATAATACTCTTTCATCAACAATATTTATTTTATTAAAACCAATATTCTTTAAATATTCTATTGTATCACCCATGATAATTGGCTTTTTTGTTATGAATATATTGTCAGTTTTAGGATTCAAACATTTCTCATTTAAAAAGATAGTAGGAATATCTTTATATAGCTTCTGCGGTATATTTGATTTATTACCGATTTTAAGAAAGCCATCAACTATGATATTGTGTTTTTCTAATTTTTTTGCAAATTCTATAGCAAAAGGTCCTGTTCCAAATATATAATTTTTCATAGGTTTTCTCCTTTATTTTTTATGCGTTGCAAAGAAGACATTTTTGAACCCAAATTTTCATACATCCAATCAAATCTTCCATATTGTTTTAATTCGCAGTCAACTATCATTTTTAAAATAACATATATACGATATATTTCAATTCTAACTTTTTCATCATAATTTAACTTTTTATTATTAAAGCCTTTTAAATAATAATCACTTGTTATTCCATCAACGTTATGAAAATAAAATGTCATTAATTCATCACAAAAGTACAAATCAGAAAAATCAACAATTCCAACAACTTTTCCATCTTTTATCATAACATTTCCATCCCATATGTCAGTATGCGCCAAACAAAGATTTGAAATGTTATTTAGGCTTTTTTTATTTGATGTTATTATATTCTTAATATTGTCATAATTATTTTCTCCAAGATTAATATTTTTAGATTTTGCATTTTCTAATAAAAGTTCAAATAAATTCATCGTGAATTCAAAATTGTTTTTAAATTTTTTATTTGGTTGACATGGCAAAAAAAATTCTTGTCCTTTTATGGAACATATTTTTTTACTTAATATTCCTAATTGATACTCAACATTATTTTTTTCTTCTTTGCTCATCTTTTCTTTCATTTCTAAATAATTCATGCCATCAACATAACTCATAAAAATATATGGTGATTCACACAACGAACAACTGTCATCATAGCATAATAATCTTGGAGATGGGAAGTCAATTTTTTCCATTAGTTTTAGCATTTCAACTTCCCACCAAAGTATATTTCTATCTGCGGTTATCATTTTACTTTCATCTTTTGGTGCTATTTTTAATACTACCTTATTGCCATTATTTTCTATTAAATATACAGCATTTTTCATTCCACCACTTAATATTGTTATTTTGATATTATCAGTATCAGTACCATTAAATGATTTTTCGTACATAGCTTTAATATTAGATATACTTTGATAATTCTTAACCGAAGATTTATTTTCCTTCATTTTTTTTACCTCTATTATTTTTCTTATATTCTCTAATATATTTTTTACATACTTCATCAGTATATTCAAATTCTTCATTGTCAACAGTTAAATGAAAGATGTTATCATAAGCATAATCTTTAATTTTAGTCTTAAAGAACTTTCTTATAAATGTTTTTAATTCAGCAATTTCAGAGTACATAAATCCTTTCATGCCGTTAAAATACATATAATTAGATACACGCATTATCAAATTTAAAACCGTAATTGTATTGCTATCATATTTATCTATCAAAGTTCCAGCCTTTATAACAGGAATTCCTTCAAATTCATTATTGTACAAATATACATCTTTGATAAATTGTTTATACTGATCTTGCAAGTCAACGACAACACAATCTGTAATAGTGGAACGTTCTTGTATGAATTGAATAGCCTCATCCATCATTTCCTTATCTAAAGAGTTCCATAGAATACCAACACATGGTATTTCTATTGATGGTAATTTTTCTTTATCAATAACTTTAGTTTCTGTAAGTTCGTTAATAATTGATAATACTTCATCCAATTTTCTAAACTTTTTAACATCTTTAGCATTCAATAGTAGATTTATTAAGTTGTTTGTAATACTTTGTATTTCATCTTTAAATTCATTTTTTTCTAAAACATTACCTTTATAATCCCTCATAAAATTTCTTAATATATGCACCAAACTATTATAAAGAATCTTTTCTGCGGCATCTTTATAATTTGGACCTTGAGATAACACTTCATCATAAGCATTTTCTCCCCAGTCTTTTAAGGTAAATAGTCTCGTTGAAATTTTATTGCTAGTTAAAGAAACTGATTTTCTTTTGACATAATGATAAAAAGGAATTGGTACTAAAGCAAAAGTTTTTTCAGCCATACATAATCTGAAGATATAATCTGAGTCTTCTTTAAAACAATTTTTATCAAATTTAATATCTTTTATTGAAGATAACTTATATAGTTTGTCCCAAGCAGGAATTAAAATAGTGGCATCAGAATAGGAATTTATGAGATTTAATTTACCATCTACAAACTTAACATCTTTTTGTTCACAACTGACATCTTTTACATCACCATTCTTCATGTGTATATAAAAACTACTTTCGCAAACATCGGCATTAGTTTTTTTAATTGCTTTTAATAATGTTTCTAACATTGAGTTATCAACATAATCATCCGAATCAAAGAAACATATATATTCACCTGTAGCAATTTCCATGCCTTTATTTCTAGTTTCAGCAAGACCACGATTTTCTTGATGGACAACTTTAATTCTTTTATCTTTTTCTGCTAGTAAATTACACATTTGTAATGATTCATCTGTAGAACCATCATCTATTAATATAATTTCTAAATTTCTATAGGTTTGGCTAGTAATACTATTTATACATCTAGTTAAATAATTAGCTGTATTGTAAACTGGTACTACAATAGTAATTTTAATATCATTTTTTAAATTGTAATCAATATATTCCTTTGTTTGATTTTCCCAATCTTCATCAAAATTAATTTCTAAATGATATCTTGAACTTTCATATTCTGATGATATAATACCTGCTCTGTGTTTTTTTAACAATTCTATTTCATTTTCAGCAATTTCATTACTATTTGTATTAGTTTTAATTAATAAATCGCAACTATCAAATACATAAGAATCTTCAAGTAATGAATAATCTAAGGCTATGATATCATTCTCATTCATGCTATCCATTATTGAGTTTAATTTCTCATCAATTTCATTTCTAATTTTCAAAATCAATGAGCTTTTCATTTGCCAATTATCTTTTATATTTTCATTTTCAATAATATGTTGATTTAAAATATCATCAAGCATTTTATCAACATCTACATACTTAAATGAATAATTTTCACTTAAGTATTTTGAAAGTTTTAATTTCCCATCTTTACTGTTTCCAGTTATACCTATTATCATAAACATTATCCCCCTATTTTTTATATTAACATAGAAATAAAACCTATGTTGTGTATAATTTTTTTCAAAAAAAGGGAACAAAAAGCACATAGTTTGCCTCATATTCCCAATTTTTCAACAATATACATTTTTCGTTTAATGGGCAAACTTCCCAAAACTTGTCCTTTATTTTATATTATTTTTTTAATAATGTCAACAACTTCGTAGTCCTAAGGATTTCTTCACTAAAACCAATGGATGTAATCATATAGTGCCTAGCATAATCTTAATTTACAAGGTTATTCATATTTATAAAAAATATACCCTTCTTACTTGGGTATATTTAAAATTTAGTTAATTAAGATTAACGGTTGTTTCTAAAACGCATTTTAGGGTCAAGAATAGCTTTTCTTAAACGGATGTCATCTGGTGTTACTTCAACATATTCATCGTCTTCAATGAATTCTAATGCTTCTTCCAAAGTGAATTTTTTTGGTTTTGTTAAAGCAATAGCTTCATCGGCCCCACTAGAACGCGTATTTGTTAAGTTTTTATTTTTACATGGATTAACATCTAAGTCATTATCACGATTATGAATACCAATAATCATACCAACATAAACGTCAGTAGCAGGTTCAATAATAAGAGTTCCACGATCTTCTAAGTTCCATAGTGAATAACCAAGGGCTTTACCATTTTCCATTGATACTAGAACACCATTTTTTCTTCTTTGGATTTCACCAACATATGGTTTGTAATCTTCAAAACTACGTACCATAATACCTTCACCTTTAGTATTAGTAATAAATGCTGAACGATAACCTATTAAACCTCTAGTTGGGGCTGAAAATTCTAAGTGACTATAGCCTTCATCAGTGGTTGAGACAACTTCTAGCATAGCTTTTCTTTCTTGTAAGTCGTTGATAACCGTACCTTGATATTCACCTGGACAATTAATGATTACTCTTTCAAATGGTTCATACTTTTTACCATCACGCATCTCAGTTAAAACCTCTGGCTTAGAAACACATAATTCATAGCCTTCACGACGCATATTTTCTAGAAGAATTGACAAGTGTAATTCACCACGACCACTTACTTTATAACCATCACTGTTAGGAAGTTCTTCTACTTGTAAACCAACATTAGTTTGTAATTCTCTTTCTAGTCTTTCTTTAATGTGACGTGATGTTAAGAATTTACCACTTTTACCAGCGAATGGACCATTGTTAACTAGGAAATTCATTGATAATGTTGGTCTTTCAATATTTATTGGTGGTAGTGGTTCAATATGGTCTTTAGCACAGATAGTGTCACCAATAGAAATGTCGGCACAGCCAGCGATAGTTACTATGTCACCATAGTAGGCAATTTGTTTTTCTACACGATTAATACCTTCCGTAACAAATAATTTTGATATACGGAAAGATTCTATTTTACCATCGTTTCTTGCTAATGATACGGTTTCACCATTTTTAATGCTGCCTTTAGTTATTCGGCCAATACCTAAACGACCTAAGAAATTATCATAGTCTAAGTTACTGATTTGTAGTTGTAATGGGTCTGTTTCACTACCTTTAAATGCCTCTACTTGGTGTAAAATTGTTTCAAGTAATGGTTCAACAGTGTCTTCCATTTTATCAGGAGTTAAACCACATTTGCCATCTTTAGCAACACCATAAACTATTGGAAAATCAAGTTGCTCATCGGTTGCATTAAGTTCCATAAATAAGTTAAATGTCATGTCAACAACTTCAGTTGGACGAGCATCTTTTTTATCAATTTTGTTAATAAATAAGATAGGTTTTAAGTTTTGTTCTAAGGCTTTCTTTAAAACGAATCTTGTTTGAGGCATAGGTCCTTCAGAAGAATCAACAATTAAAACGACTGTATCAACTGTTTTTATGACACGTTCAACCTCACTAGAAAAATCAGCATGGCCTGGAGTATCGACAATATTTATTTTATAATCTTTGTATTTAATTGAACAGTTTTTAGAATAAATAGTTATACCTCTTTCTTTTTCAATAGAGTCACTATCCATAATTAGTTCACCCACTTCTTCGTGAGCTTTAAATACCCCATTTTGTTTTAGTAAAGCATCTACTAATGTACTTTTTCCAGCGTCGACATGGGCTACGACTGCTATATTAATAATTTTATCCATATAAAACCACAATCCCTTTCGAATACCTAAAGATATTACAACAAAATACATGAATTTGCAAGTTTTTTCGTAAATTTTTTTGCTTATTGAATTTTAAAAAAAAGAAAACTAAACAGTTAAGTAGTAGTTTATAATAATATTTTTTTACGTATAATATATTAGTTCAATACTTTTTTCACTTTTACAACTTTTACTTGTTTGTTATCCTTTGTTATAAAAGAGGTCTCTACCTTTTCAAAGCCAACTGCAAGAAAGGCTTGATATGTAGAGGATCTTTCTTCCTCAAATTCATCATATAATTCTTTAATATTATGTTTTTTTGCTTCTGCAAATAATGCGTTCATACTTTGTTTAAAGAAACCTAAACCTCTATACTTACTCTGTATTAAAATACCCATCTTATATATATCACTATCTAAATAGTAATAAATCTCACCAATTGGACAAGTTATATTTTCAACAAAGATATACGCATAGTATTTCTCACTATTATTAGTCCATTTTTCATACCATAAAGCCATTTCTTTATCAGTTCTAAAAATTGTACCAGTTTTTTTATTATAGCCTTTAAGCTCTAGTTCATAACCTTTGTTATATGCCATGGTTTCTGGATCGGCTAGCCATTCTTTTCGATAATGCAATTCACTTTTTGTTGGTTGCTTTAAATATATTTTCATAACGCCTAATTTCTATAAATCTATTTTTCTTCTAAGTTAATAGATTTTAACTCTTCTTTTTTTAATTTAGTATTTTTAGTTTCTTTAATATTTTTAAAGTATTTGGTAAAGATATTCATAAAGAACATAATGGCCACGATTATATAAATAAAATCTATTAAAAGACCCCATATATCAGAAATTACTGGTATATTTAAATAGAGAATTAAACTATCACCAAGATTTCTAATTAATATAAAAGGTATTTTTAAAATACATACAAAGCCTAATAAGATAACCATATCAAAAATTATTTTCATATTACTTTGAAAATCATTTTTACTAGATACATCTATTACATGGTTGATAACTTCAAATAACTCAGTAAATTTTTTATAAAAAAAATCTTTTTTCTTAATTAATTTTTTAGGGTCAATACCATGGCTCTTATATATGTTATTAATAACATCATCTAAGTTACCAAGACTTTTTATAGCCTCAGTTTCACTCATACCTTTTTGTTCATTATCATTAACTAGATCGAGTATTTTTTTCTTTTCTTCTTCTTTTACTTTAGCAGTAAATAAATCAAGTCTGGTATTTAAAATGGTTGTTAACTTTTCTTTATTCATAATTTTCCTCACATTCTACTACTATCTCTTGATATTTGGAAATAGCAGTGCTTTTTAAATCAGTAACAATGGTTAAATTGTTTTCATTTTTAGTTACTAACTCATATTTCGTTACTTTTATTGTATCATTATTTTGATATTTTACACGATTATATTTTAAAGGTATTAAGAAAAATGGTTTGTTTTGCTGTAATACCAAGTTATCATATGAATTAATATCATAAGTTATTTCGGTTGGAACAAAGTAAATTTTAGCATCCTTTTTTAATGTAACTATATAAGTTGTTTCACTCTCATTAATACCATTTAAGGGAGCTTGAAAGCGTTTATTAGAAGCACAAATGACACCTTCTTTTGGTATAGTACCCTTAAAGAAAACGTTAATATCATCTAAGATAATTGAAGGCTTTATGCTATCTAATTTACTGAATTCATCATTAATTGAAGCCTTGCAATCAGATACCTTGGTAGTATTAATATTTTTAAAATATTTAACTTTCATTAGAATATTAGAAGGATTATTTAAAAGATCAATTAATTCATTTATGACACTATCAGTTATAGGACTCTTTTTTAGATTTATAATATCATAGACGTATTTTAATATAGAATGATATATAATCAATGTGTTTTGATCTTCTTTAGAAAGATTTTTATATTCTGTTTCTAGGATATTCATTATTTGTTCATAAGTGTATTTTGCATTATCATCATTTTTTAATAAAAGACCAGGCTCTGTAATTTTTATGTTATCAAATTCACATAAATAATCACCTTGAGTTCTGATATCAATATCTGGAATAAGCATATATTTTTCAGCGATTCTTTTTTGTTCATTATCTTTATAATCTTTAAAAGAAACAATACTAGAAATAGAACTTTCACCTTTTAACTTATCTAAGATATTGTTTATATCAGACATTGTTTTTAGGGGATATTTTTTCTTACTTTTATATTCATTTATGGTATTAATACTCTTATTTATTAATTCAATTTCTAAAGGTAGTTTAATTAACTCATATTTATTTTTAATACCTGATTCATCGCTTTCCATAGATTTTAAAAAAGCAATTAAAACAGTGATATAACTTTCTATTTGTTCTTTAGACGTAGCGTTTGTAATAAAACTTTCCATTTCTTCAATGTCTTTATCATAGTTATTTAAGACTTCTTCATTTGTTGTTTTTTCAGATTTATGATAGTCATTTTTTAATATTTTGGCTATTAGTTCTGCTAACTCTTCTTTCTTTTTGAAATATTCTTTATTCATCTTTTCTAGATTTAAGTAAGTTGTATTTTGAATGTTTATTTTTTCAGTAATTAGTTGGACTAAAATAAGGGCTGTTCTTTTAATTCTTATAAGATAGCTTTGTTCTTTTTTTGTTTTTATAGCGGTAGTATTTTCTTTATCTTTAAAAGAAGGAATGGGATTAACTACTTTGTAATTATCGAATGTTACTACTTTATTTTCTTTCTTCTTGTAATCATAATAGTTTTGTAAAAATGATGCACATTCATTTATATCATTTGGAATATAAACCCTGGTTAAATCGCCATAGTAAGGGTGTTTATAAGTGTATGTAAAACCATTACCTAAGAGTCCTGCATACAAAAAAGGTTCTTTGTTTAAAGAATAGAAACCATATTTATTAAGTTGTAATTTTAATTCTTGTAATTCCACTTTATCAACCTCTTTATAGTTAATATTTTATCACGGATATAATTAGTTGTAAATTGTTTTGGAATAATGGTATCAACATAAAGAAAGCAGAATTAATAAGGTAAGGTCTTTTAAAATAAAAATTTTTTTATAGTAATATAAAGACTTTTTAATGTAAATTTGATACAATCTAAAGGGAGGCGTTGATATGAAAGTTACTGTAGTTGACAAGAATTATAAGGGACAAGATAGTTCTTTAGTGTATTCAATTATTTTACTGATACTAGGGATATTTTTAACACTTAATGCTAATGGAGTTTTAAACATTGTTTTTGATATTTTAGGGTCTTTAGTTATGATTTACGGTGTTTATAAATTAGTAATGGCTCTTAAGTTAAAGAAAGATTTTAAGGCAATCAATAATAGTTTAATGTCATCTAGTATTATGAGTTTGATATTTGGATTATTAATTATAATTTTATCCCAGGTACTAATAAATGCGATTAATGTTGTAACAGGAATATGGTTAATTTTTACGGGGATAAGTAAGTTAAATGTTGCCTTATCTATAGGCTCTATTAAAGAGAAAGATTTTATAGTTAGTTTAATTAGTTCTATTTTAATCATTGGACTTGGTCTTTATACGATTATGAGTCAAAATGTTGTATTAACTATCATTGGTATTTTATTAATTATATATTCTGTTATAGATATTATTAATTATATTGTTAGAAATAAGTAGAAAAAAAACATCGTTATTTTGATGTTTTTTTATTTGTTTGCTTTTTAGCAGTTGGTTTTTTGTTTGTAGTTGTTTTCTTAGTAGTTGTTTTTTTGGCAGTTTGTTTAGAACTTGTTTGCTTTTTAGGACTAGAAGATTTTTTGTGTTCAGTAGAAACTTTAGGCTCAGAAACTACTTTTTCTTCTTTAACAGTTTCTTTTTTTGCTTCAACTTTTGGTTCTTCTTTTTGTGACTCATTTTTTACAACTAAATCATTATCTTCTTTTTTTTCTAGTGAAGATGTATCACTTTCAACACCACGTCTTGCAAAGTAGATTGTAGCACCTAATACGATAACAACACCTAGAATAATTAATACGCTTATTAAACTACTATTATCATTTGATGCACCATCTTCATACTCAGAAACTAAATCTTTTAGGGTGTCTGTGTAATTATCATCATTATAAACTTTTTTTATTTGTTCTTTAAATGCTTCTCCATAACTAGATGTATAGCCATTCCAAGTTTTATCACCAATAATAATGTAAGGTACACCATTTAGAGTATCACCCATTTTTTCAGCAACTTTGCTTGCTAGTTCAGCATTCTTTTTATTGTTCCAAATTTCAAATTCTTTTAAAACAAACATATCTTTATATTCACTGTCATCTGCTAAGCTTGTAAAGAATGTTTTAGCAGCGGCACAGTAACTACAAGTTTCACCTTTAAAGAAATAAATGGTAACTGGTTCTTTTGCCTCAACTTTAAAAGGCATTATTAAACACATTAATAAACCAACTAAAAATAAACCTAAGCTTTTCTTTTTCATTTTTTAACACCTTCCTTTTGACATTATAGCAAATCTTAAGGGGAAATACTAGTTTTTTCGTTGATACTTTTATTCATATTATAAGACATTATGCAGATAATTCCTAAGATTGCCATGATGCTTATGGTACAAACTAATAGACTTTTAATTTTACTTCTCATTTTATTCACCTTTCATATTGTACTTATTAATTTTGATAATTGTGTGAAATATGCACAAAAAAAGAAGAGATTAGTCTTCTTTTAAAGTATTAGTAAATTTATTTAAGACTTTTGATACTTTGATTTCACTTATATTTTCTGTTTTATAAATACCGGCACTCACCATTAACGTGTATAACTCGCTTTGTAAATCTAGTATAGTCATTAAAGTGTTTTTAAAAGTTTCATTAATCTTTTTGGTACCGGATTCGATAGAACCATGAAGACATAAGTCACTCATTACTTTTAAATCCCATAGAATACCCTCTAATGCAATTTTACTTTCCATAGTTACCCCCGTTCAATAAGTCATAAAAGCTTTGATAACTTTTATCAACATTTCTTTCAATTTTTTTTAACATTTTTGTTTCATCATCTTGGGTTAAACATTCTTTATTTAAACACAGATGACTTTTAAAATACATTAAATGATTTAACGTATCTTCAATATACAACAATTCTTTTTCACTCATATTATCACCCATTTATATAATGGACGAAAAAGCAAAAAAAATACCTAAAACAAACTCATTTGTTCATTTTGAGGTATTTCTTTTTTATAATCTTCAATAATCATATCCATGTCAGTTAATATTTTATTTTCACTACACTTTTTTAAATATAATTCCATTAAATGTCTATAGTGCAGAGAATTACAAAAGTTTTTATTGCCATAAACTGCGATATAGTCTTCTTTTAAACCAGGATAAAGAATATCTAAAGCATTGTAATAATAGTCTCTTTGATTAGTTTTTAAGTTCATGCCCATTTTAGTGTAAATGAACTTGGCATCACATTCTTTGCTTTTAACAATCATATTTAAAATATTTTCTTCTGTATCAGTTAAAAATGGTAAGACAGGTGTCATTAGAACACCAGCATATAAGCCTTCTTTTCGTAATTTTTTTAGAACCTCAAAACGTCTAGTAGAGCTAATAACATTTGGTTCTATTTTTTTGGCTAATTCATCATCATAAGTAATTATAGATATTTTTATAATAACACTGTTTTTCTTGGCTATTTCTTTTAATAGGTCAATGTCTCTTAATATTAAATCACTTTTGGTATCAATGGATACACCAAAACCATATTTTAATATTAATTCTAAGGCTTGTCTTGTAAGGCATAAATTTTCTTCTTCTTTATTATATGGGTCAGATAAACTACCAAAGGAAACAACTCCTTTTAAGCCTTTACTTTTTAATTCTTCTTCTAATATTTCTATGGCATTTTCTTTAATTCTTACTTCATCAAAGTTATCAATATGATAGGCTTCGCACCTAGAATCACAGTAAATGCACCCGAAAGGACACCCTTTATAAAGATTCATATGGTAATCAATACCAAACCATCTATTACCTTGGTTTGATTTAGTCATAATTGTTTTTGTTTTTAATACGTCCATTGCAACACCCCCATTGGTATATGCTTATTATACAAAAAAAACAGATAAAATGCAAACGAATGTGCTATATATAAGTAGTCTATTTTACTAAAGAAAAAAAGACTTTATAGAAATAAGAGTTCTAAAAGTCCTTTTAATTATCATTTGATTGACCAAACAAATTTAGTAAATGGATAAATAAGTTAATGAAATCTAAGTATAGTTGTAAAGCTCCATATATAGCTAAATTATCTTCAGGTATAGCATTAAATTCACTCATGGCAAGAATTTTATTAACGTCATAAGCCGTGTAACCTACAAATATTAAAACACCAATAATTGAGATAAATAAATCAAATGAACTGCTATTTAGAAAGAAATTAACTAGTGAGCACACGATTACACCAATTAAAGCCATTAATAAGTATGTCCCCATTTTAGATAAGTCCATCTTAGTAGTTAAACCTATAAAAGCAAAGATGGCAAATACTATGGCTGTTACTAAGAATACTAATACTAAAGATGTTAATTCAAAAGCTATAAAGTATACTGAGAATGTTAGGCCTGTTACAAATGAGTATAATAAAAAGCATAGTTTAGCCATTGTAGGGCTCATTTTACTTATTCTTGCTGATAAGAATATTACAAGACCTATTTCTAGTATAAATGTAATGATTAGACCCGTGCTAGAAAATAAATTGATTATCATGTTTGGGTTCATAGCAACAAAGTAGCCTGTTGCAAATGTAACTAACAATCCTAAAAACATCCATCCAAATACTTTTGACAAAATTTGATTTTTCATAAATCCTCCTTTTTAATTATAGTTAGATTATAGCAAATTTATGTTTTTTTGTAAATTGGCGTTGTGATACATAATTGTATATTTTGTATAGTTATGTTTTAGTTTTTTGATTAGATTGTAATAATGTTTTTCTTTTTATATTTATATACAGTGTGTTATTTTTATGCAATATTAGATATTATTATGATTTTTTTAAAGAAATTGACGTAAAAAAAAAGAAAATGGGCTACTCATCTTGAATAATATAAGTAGAGATACTTATCTCTTAGAAGGGAGGTTTCGTATGACCCAAGAATGTACCAAGTCAAAGAAGTGGTATACTGCTAGTCGTGATCGCGTGTTTAAGGCTGTTTCAAAGAAAAACATGGATTTAAACTTAATAGCAGAAATCACTAACTTACCAGTTGAAGAAATTAAAACATTAAAATAATAATTCATTTATAACAAAAGACCTCAATAAATTATTACATTTAAGAGGTCCTTTTTATTTTATCTTTTAAAAACTTTAGACGTTAAATCTAAAGTATACAATATCGCCATCTTGCATTAAATAGTCTTTTCCTTCAAGATAAAGTTTACCAGCTTCTTGAACTTTTTTCTCATCTTTTAATTCTTCTAAATCATTGAATTTCATAATTTCAGCTTTAATAAAGCCTCTTTCAATATCACTATGGATTAAACCAGCACATGATTTAGCAGTCATACCACGTTTAAATGTCCAAGCACGACATTCATCACTTCCAGCAGTAAAGAATGTTTCAAGGCCTAGTAAATCATAAGTAGCAAATATTAATTTATCTAGTCCACTATGAGATATGCCAAGTTCTTTTAAGAACTCTAATTTATCACTTTCTTCTAATTCGGCTAATTCTGATTCCATTTTAGCACACATAACTATGACACCAGCATTTTCTTTACCAGCATATTCAAAAACTTTTTTAGTATATTCATTTTCACCTAATACGGCATCTTCTTCAGAAACATTAGCAACATAAATTATTGGTTTAATGGTAATAAAGTTAAAGTTTTTTAAAGCTAACAATTCATCTTCGGTAAAGTCTTTAATTTGACGGATAGGAATATTTTTTTCTAGAGCCTCTTTACATTTAGTTAAGGCATTAAATTCTGTTACTACTTCTTTTTCTTTAGTAGTATTTGCTTTCTTTGTTATTTTATCTAGACGACTAGATATGATTTCTAAATCAGACAATATTAATTCAATGTTTATTATCTCAATGTCTCTAATTGGATCAACATTTCCATCAACATGAATAACGTTTTCATCATCAAAACAACGAACTACCTCAACAATGGCATCAACTTCTCTTATATGAGAAAGGAATTTATTTCCAAGACCTTCACCTTTACTAGCTCCTTTTACAAGACCAGCAATATCGGTAAATTCAAAAGTAGTTGGAACAGTATTTTTGGGTACATATAGTTCTTCTAAAAATGATAGTCTTTTATCTGGAACGGTTACAACACCGACATTAGGGTCAATTGTGGCAAATGGATAATTGGCAGCCAAGATATGTTTTTTAGTTATTGCATTAAAAAGAGTTGATTTTCCTACGTTTGGTAAACCAACAATTCCTGCTTTTAATGACATGTTAATCACTTCCTTTTTTTATAGTACGGTTTTACCGTTAATTCCAAGTGGTAAGCCTATTATATACCATAAAATAATTATTGCAAGTAAAATTACAAATGTTATGGCAATATAAGGTAATTGGAAACGAATAGCGTCTTTAATACTTATTGAATCTTCTTCTTTACAATTTTTATTTAACATGGCTAAATATATTACAAAATAAGCCATTATTGGGGTAAGTCCCATGGTAACACATTCACCAAATCTAAATATTATTTGGGCAAATTCTGGAGTTAATCCAGCATTCATGAATACAGGGATTACTATTGGGGCTAAGATATTCCATTTTAAAGTTGTAGTTGGAAGAACTAAAGTGGAAATAACAGACACGATAAAAAGGAATATTATAAGAGCTAGCCCTTTAAAACCAATTGTTCTAAAAAGGTTTGCTAAAGAAGCCACGATTACTGTACCAATATTTGATGTTTTAAAAACACTTATAAAAAGGGACGCAACTAGAATTAGGACAATCGTGCTACCTATTCCATCAAGTGAATAGCCAAGACTATCAACAAAGTCTTTATTGCTTTTAATAGTTCTTGCACCTAGTCCATAGAAAAGGCCTAGGATAAGGAAAAACATCGTGACAATGAATACGAAACCATTTGAGAAAAACGAATTATAACTAAATAGTTTATCAACATATAGTATTTGACTATTATCAAGTAACTTTCCAGAGAATGGAAGACCAGGAATAATATTGTATAAGAATATTATTAGATATAGGGATGATGCAAATACTGCAAATAATAACCCTCTTAATTCCCTTTTAGCTAAAGGTTTTTCTTCTAATTCATCCGTTACCTCATATTTTTTAAAACGAGGTGCGACTACTTTTTCAGTTGTATTTGTTAAAACTATGGCTATAATTATCGTTGCTACTATCATAATAAATATACCACTTATGGAAGCCATACGATAAGTTAAGTCAATTACTCTTGCTGCTAGTAGAGACTCAGATAATAATGATGAATCAACACTTGTAAAAATTATTGATAAACCTTGACCACATGTAAGTCCCGCAAAAGAAGCAACAATACCAATTAATGGATTTCTCTTACCGTGTTTAAATATTAAAGCACTTAATGGTAACATTATAACATAGGAAATATCACCCATTACACTAGCTATGATACTTAATAAAACGATTATAAATGTAACAGTATTTTTTTTCATTTTCTTTGTAATAAAACTTACGGCTGTTTTTAGAAAACCACTTTTTTCCATTACACCGACGCCAATTAAAATTATAATAAGACTACTAAATGGAGCAAAGTTAACGAAGTTAGATACTGTTTCACTAAAAATGTATCTTAAACCAGTTATACTAAATAAATTTTCGACATTTATTAAATCTGTACTATATTCAAGAGTAGTACTATTTATTTTATAAGTATATTGACTGATATCTAGTAAATTTAGGACACCACTTACAACTAATGTTACGGCAGTTAGTACTAGAAATATCATAACAGGTTGAAGACGACTTTTTTCTCTTTTTTTATTCATGTGTCTCACCTATTACTTTCTTTAATTTTTTTTCAAATTCTAATCTATCCATCATTATTTCTCGACCACAGTTAGAGCATTTTAATTTAATATCTACGCCAAGTCTTTTTATAATCCAATCATTTGTTTTGCAAGCATGTGGTTTTTTCATGATGACATGATCCTCTAATTTATATATTATTTTGTCCATTATGCACCTCGATCTGATTATATGGAATTTTTATATTTTCTCTTTCATATATTTCTTTTATTACTTTTAGAGTTTCTCTTTTTATTTGCCACTGCATAGTTGATTCGCAATATATTATAATTGCATAGTTTATCGAAGAATCCTCGAATGAGTCAATTCCTAAGTAACAACTATTACCATAAACACCTTTTTCTTTTTTTATGATGTTTATAACTTCTTTTAAAGCAGTTTCTACTTTTTCGGTTTTTTCTTCATAAGCAGTAGGGACTTTTATTAAAACACCGGCTTTAGCTTGTGATAAATTAACAACTGAACTCATGTTACGGTTTGAGAAAACATAAACTTCACCCATCATATTTTTGACTTTTGTACTTTTTAAGGATAGTTCTATTACCTCGCCTGTAAAATTATTGATTTTAATAATATCACCAACAACATAATAGTTGTATAAAATAATAGATACTCCACTCATAAGATCTTGAACCGTATCTTGTAGAGCTAGTCCTAAAACAACACCGGCTATTCCAAGAGAGGCAATTATACCTTTTGTATCAACACCATAGATGTCTAAAATCATCATAACAGCAATTGCATATAAGAAAAATTTAATAATATTTGAAACTAACTGAACTATGGTAGTTCTTTTTTTCATTTCATAACTATCTTTGCCTTTAGAAAATATTTTATCTATAATAGCTTTAGATGCTTTAACTAAAATAAAAGTAAAAAGAAAAATGAAAACGGAGGTAATAATTTTTTCTTGAAAGATAAATTCTAAAAATTTCTGCATTTTAAACACCTTCAATTCTAATTCCTAATATTTCAAGTATTCTTTCTAAATCTTTTTCTGAATCATAAGGAATTTCAATTTTCTTAGTTTTAATTTTTACCTTAGTTCCCACTTTTTCTCTCATTATTTTTTCATATATTGTATTTCTAATTGATTTGGTTTCTTTCATGCGATCTTGTTCACGATACTTTGGCAAAGACCCTTCTTGAATAGTTTTTTCTAAATCACGAACGCTTAGGTCTTCACTTACTATACGACTTGCTAGTTCACTTACTTTGGCATCATCACTAATTTTGCTTAGGGCTCTTGCATGACCCATACTTATCTCATGTTTTTTAACCAATTCTTTAACATTTTCTGGTAGGTTTAATAAGCCTAACATGTTAGTTACATAACTTCTACTTTTACCAAATTTTTTGGCAAATTCTTCTTGAGTCATTTTACTTAACTCAATGATTTTTTGGTATGCAAATGCTTCATCAATTGGATTTAAGTCTTCTCTTTGAATATTTTCAATAAGAGCTATTTCCATCATTTCTTGATCGTTAAAATCTTTAATAACAGCTGGTATTGTTTCTAATCCAGCTAGTTTAGCAGCTTTTGTTCTTCTTTCACCAGCAATTAATTCATATCCTTTGACACTTTTTTTAACTATTATTGGCTCAATAATACCATATTCTTTAATAGAGTCAGCTAGTTCTTTTAAACTACTTTCATTAAATGTTTTTCGTGGTTGATAAGGATTTGATCTTATGTCACTAATTTTTATTTCTGTTATATCATTTTTAGGTGTATTGGTTACAATGTCTTTTTCAAAATTTTCAAAGTTGATAACTTCATTAGAAAATAATTGTTCTAAACCTTTTCCTAAGGCTTTTCTTTTAGTTTCCATTTCTATTAATCACTTCCTTTGCTAAGTTTTCATAAGCAAGTGTAGCCCGTGATGTTGGGTCATAATCACTAATAGGTTTGCCATGACTTGGAGCTTCTACTAATCTAACAAGTCTAGGGATGATAGTATTAAATACTTTTGATTTAAAGCACTTTCTTACTTCTTCTATAACCTCTAGGCCAATGTTGGTTCTACCATCTAACATTGTTAGTAAAACGCCTTCAATTCTTAAATCAGGATTCATATTAGATTGAACTAAAATAATGGAATTTAAAAGTTGGGTTATTCCTTCTAGAGCATAGTATTCACATTGTACTGGTATAATTACTGAATTACTTGCAACAAGCGCGTTCATTGCTGATATACCTAGAGAAGGTTGACAGTCTATTATGATGAAATCATATTTGTCTTTTATTTCTTCTAAAACCGTTCTTAGTTGTTCATTTTGGTGAAATGTTGGGTCTTCTAGCATTTTTTTTACAAACTCGACATCGATACCAGCCAGGTTAATTGTAGCAGGAATAATTGACAAATTTTTAAATTTAGTTTTGATAATTGCCTCTTTTATGTTACAAGCCCCAGTTATAACGTCATAGATATCTTTTTCAAAGTCATTACTATTTAAGCCTAGACCATTGGATGCATTTCCTTGGGGGTCCAAGTCAATTAAAAGTGTTTTTTTACCTTCTTTTCCTAAGGCTGCTGCAAGATTTATACTAGTTGTAGTTTTACCTACACCACCTTTTTGATTTACTAATGAAATAATTTTTGCCATAATACCACCCTCTAATTTCAGTCTATTAACATTTTATCATAAGATAATCCTTTTGTCTTTAGAAAATGAGAAAAATATATAGTATTTTTTTGTGATTAGCTAATTTTAGCGGTTAAAAAAAACAGGATAATCATTACCCTATTTTCTTGTCTTCACTTTCTTTAATCGCACTTTCCAATTCTTCTTTGGTCATTTTTGTATAACCTTTAATTTTTAGTGTTTTTGCTTCTTCTCTTAATTTAGAAAGAGTTGGCTCATCACTTATTTCAAATTTATCATCGATAATTTTACCAGTTCTTACTAATTCATCTATTTGTTCTTTTGTAATAGTTTCTTTTTCAATTAAAGTATGTGATAGTAGCATGACTAAGTCTTTGTTTTCTTCAAGTATTTTTTTGGCATTGTCATAACATTTAGTAATTATTTTTTGAACTTCTTTATCAATTTCTAAGGCAACTTGATCAGAGTAGTTTTTAGTTTTGTTATAGTCTCTTCCAAGGAAAACATTTTCACTCTGATTTTGTTCGTAACGAATTGGTCCTAAGTCACTCATACCATATTCGGTTACCATACTACGAGCTAGATTAGTTGAACGTTTGAAATCATCACTAGCTCCAGTAGTAACATCGCCTAAGAATAATTCTTCAGCAGCACGACCACCTAAACTACTTGTAATCATGGCAATCATTTCGTTTTTAGTATATCTAGTAATGTTATCTTCTTTTGGTGTATATGATGTATACCCACCAGCCATTCCACGAGGAACGATGGTAATTTTTTGAACTTCCATTGCATCTTTTAATTTTAAACCTATAACGGCATGGCCAGATTCATGAACAGCAGTTAACCATTTAATTTCTTCACTTACTTTGCGACTTGTTTTAGCAGGTCCCATTAAAACACGGTCGGTTGCTTCATCAATATCTTCAAGAGTAATAGCGCTTTCATTTTTTCTAACTGCTAATAAGGCAGATTCGTTCATTAAGTTTTCTAGGTCAGCGCCAGAGAAACCAGATGTTCTAGAACTGATGCTTTTTAAATTAACATCTTTAGCTAATACTTTGTTTTTAGCATGAACTTTTAAAATAGCTTCACGTTCTTCTGTATCAGGTAGATTAACTGTTACTTGACGGTCAAATCTTCCTGGTCTTAAAAGAGCTGGGTCCAAAACGTCTGGTCTATTAGTTGCGGCAATTATGATTATACCTTCATTAGCACCAAAGCCATCCATTTCAGTTAGTAATTGGTTAAGTGTTTGTTCTCTTTCATCGTGTCCACCACCGATACCAGAACCTCTTTGACGGCCAACGGCATCAATTTCATCAATGAATATTAAACATGGAGCATTTCTTTTGGCTTCTTTAAACATGTCTCTTACACGACTTGCACCTACACCAACAAATAATTCGACAAAATCAGAACCACTGATGAAGTAGAATGGAACATTGGCTTCACCAGCAACAGCTTTTGCAAGTAATGTTTTACCAGTTCCTGGAGGGCCTACTAATAGGACACCTTTAGGAATTCTTGCTCCTAGTTTTTGGAACTTTTTAGGATTTTTCAAGAAATCAATAAGTTCTGATACTTCTTCTTTTTCTTCTTTTAAACCCGCAACATCTGAAAATCTTACTTTGCCACCATCAGCAGATAGTTTAGCTCTACTTTTGCCAAAATCCATAGACCCTTTATTGGTATTAGCCATTTTAATAAATATGAAGTATGTCGCCCCGACTAAAACAACTAAAGGAACAACATTGATAAGAATGTAAACCCAAGATATTGAACCAGGATCAGGATTAGTTTCATATACTTTTAAATTATTTGTTTCAGCATACTTAATAACATTATTTAATTCTGCTTCAACAACAGTAGCTTTAAATTTTTCATTTTCGCCATAGCTACTAAGTTTTCCTTCAACGTAGTAAACGTTTTCTTCCCCACTTGGTGTAATTGTTATTTCTGTTACGCTTTTATTAGATATTTCATTTAATAACTCACCAGTTGTAAAGTTGTTAACTTTTGTTCTACCAATATTTAGAACACTTAAAACAACAAAAATAACTACTACCAAAATTAAGTAAGGAAATAGATTTTTCATTGTATTTTGATTATTTTTTTTCATTTTTTTATTCCTCCTCTTTTGTGTACTTGTATATTATATCATAGTTTCCATTTTTTTCTATGTCATATTTTGATTTTTTTAAGCCTAAAATCCATAAGACATTGCCTTTACTATCAACCATGATAGGAACTAGGTCTTTTTGTTCTTTTGGTATCTTAGAATCAATTAAGATATCATTTACTTTTTTGGTGCCTAAAAGATTTTTAACTTGCATACGCATGCCAACTTCTCTTTTCACAATATATAATGGTAAGGATAATTCTTTACTATTTAAGTGAATTTCATTATTACTTTTTTCAGTGTAGTTATCCACTTTCTTTAATATGTGATTATTAGCTAGAACATTATACTCAGTTACTAAAATTTTTTCTTGTTTTTGCATAGTTTCTTTTGTTATGTAAGCAACACTATTGGTTTTAAAGAATTTATAGTCACCTGGAAAATTATATTCTAGGCTACTCCTATTACTTAGTAGTAGTTTTTTTAAAATTTCTTGATGTTTATGACTAACTTTTTTTATATCATCTTTATAAATATCATGTAAGTAACTTTCTAGTAAAAATTCTTGCTCTACGTCTTCTAGTTTAGTAAATTTTGAGATATTTATTTGGTTATTGTTGATAATATCTTTTTTTATTTTATCTAGCTCTAGTTTTATAAAGGTTTCAGAATTCGTAAGTGTTGTGCTCATATTAAAAACTTTTTTAGCATAATTTGGTTCGTATTCTTTTAATAGTGGTAAAATATGATGCCGAATACGATTTCTTAAGGTAATGTCAAGAGCATTAGTTTCATCTTCAACATAAGGTATATTTTTACTTTTTAAATAAGCATAGATTTCGTCTTTAGTTATTAAAAGAAGAGGCCTTAGTATATCTATCTCGTCCCAAGTACTTTTTCTTTTAATACCAGCATACCCTCCAATAGTGCTACCTCTTAATAAGCGCATCAAAATGGTTTCAGTTAAGTCATCAGCATGATGGGCAGTAAGCACTTTTTTAGCATTATACTTAGCTGCTATTTCTTTTAAATGTTTGTATCTAATGCTCCTTGCTTCTTCTTCAGTAAACCTATTTTTAGTATAGTTTTCTATTTTAAAATACTCTAAAGTGAAGTTTTTTTCCTTAGCATATTTTTTTAAAAATATATATTCGCCATCACAAGATTGTCGCGTATTATGATTAATATGCAAAGCGATTACATTTTTGTTAAGACTTAGTAGTAAGTTTAACAAACACATTGAATCAGGTCCACCAGATAAGGCTAAAATGACTGGTTCATTATCTATAATATTTTTTTCAATAAATTCTTTTGCTTCTTTCATAAATCTCCTTAAGAACAATTAATATTGTACTTTATTTTTAACTAAATAGCAATATGTTTTTAGCACTTATTTGCTTAGAGTGTTAATTTGCTACGTAATGTTTTATTGGCGTTTTTTTGCTCATATGATTTGGTAGCGACTATGAAGGCGTTTTCATCAATAAGAAGAATTCCTTCTTTTATAATGTAATAATCTTTTTCATTAACACTGCACATTAACATTTTACGTTTAGTATTTTTATAGCCACCTTCTGTATTTAGTATGGTTACATCATAATAATATTCTTGCATAAGAAATTCTTTTATATCTTTTGGGTATCTGGTTGTTATATATAATACTCTGTTTTTGTTTAGTTCTAACATGGTGTTATTTGATAAATAACTTATTAAGGCTAATGCGACTAAAGCATACATAGTATTTGGTATACCAAAAGAAATACATCCTAGTAGTACAATGGGGCCATCAACCATCATGATTGATTTAGCCATAGGTATTTTTAAGTATTTTTCTACAAGTTGATTTAATATATCAGTGCCACCAGTTGTAAAATTATTACGAAAGACAAGACCATACCCAAAGCCACTGATAGCACCACCTAGGATAGCTATTATTAATGGATCTAAATCTAGTATAATTAAATCTTTCAGTCCTGATGTAAGAGAAACAAATAAGGGAAATACAAATGAACCAAGTAAAGTGTTTTTGGTTTTGTCTTTACCAAGCAATCTGAAGCTCATTAAAACTAAGAATATATTAATTAGATAAATTGTTATACTTTCGTTAATTTGAAAAAGGCTCCTAATTATTATTGCAAAACCAGATACACCACCGGCCACTAGGTTATAAGGTGATAAGAATACGTTAAAAGCTACCGCTACTAAGAAAAGGCCTAAAATTACTGCACTATATTGTTTTACTTTTATTTTCATAATTACCTCTTTATTTTTTGTTTCTAACTAATGCTTCTAGTAGTGGTAAAATGTCCCCATCTAAGAATTTATCAACATTGCTAGTTTCATAGTTTACTCTAGTATCTTTAATTAGTTTATAAGGCTCTAGAACATAATTTCTAATTTGGCTACCAAAGTCAATATTGGTGTTCTCACCTTTTAAAGTAGCTAGTTCTTTTTGCTTTTTCTCTTGTTCTAATTGAAATAATTTACTTTTTAATAGTTTCATTGCTAATTCTTTATTTTTTAATTGGCTGCGTTCTTGTTGGCAGGTTACAACTGTTTTAGTTGGTAAATGAGTAATACGAACAGCAGAATTGGCCGTATTTACTGACTGACCACCGGCACCACTAGAATGATACACGTCTATTTTTAAATCTGTTTCTTTAATATCTATCGATATGTCTTTATTACATTCTGGAATGACACCAACACTGGCAAATGATGTGTGGCGCCTTTTACCCGCATCAAATGGTGATATTCTTACCAACCTGTGCACTCCTTTTTCATTTTTAAGATAGCCATAGGCAAATGGTCCATTAATTTTTATTGTGGCACTTTTAATACCTGCTTCATCGCCCTTTTGTTCTTCAACAACTTCATAGGAAAAGCCATTTTTTTCGCAAAACATTTTATACATGCGTAATAGCATAGAAGCCCAGTCACATGATTCTGTACCACCGGCTCCAGGGTGAATTTCTAAGTAACAATTTAAGTCATCAAATTCACCATTTAAAAGATTTTCTATTTCTAATTCATCCAAGTCTTTAGTTATAACATCTATTGAGTTAAAAATATCTTTTATTTCATCTTCATTTAAAATTTCTAAAAGTTCTAAGTTATCATTAATACTAGTTTTTATATTATTAATATCTGTTATTAACTTGGATATTTTAGCATATTTTCTATTTACAATACCCGCTCTTTCTAAGTCCATCCAGAAATCATCAGCATTCATTTCTTCTTTTAATAAATTAAGTTCACTTTCTAATTTACCAATGTCAAAGAGACCTCCATAAGTCATCTGCACGTTGTTGTAATTTTTTTAAAGCTAATTTTGCTTCATTCATTTTTATTCCTCATTTCTTGTAATATTTTAACAAATTTTTTTTAAAGTGTAAATTATAGTTAAATTAATATATTTAATTGTTGATAACTAAAATAAAGTAAAATGTATTTTGCATTTAATTTTCATAATAATTTACAAGCATAAAAAAACCTTCTAAAATAAAGGCTTAGAAGGTATATTAACACATAAAAAAATTGGCAACTTCCTATTTTC
>CAKOMI010000017.1 GCA_934096605.1 uncultured Bacilli bacterium | reverse complement strand
ACGTCTAACATTTTAACTCGTTCACTAACGGTTTTAACAGCTAGTTCAGTAATATGAAACTTAACAATATTAACTGATTTATTTAAAGTTTCCCTTAAAATACATTCAAGTAGTCTTTTATCTTTGTCATTTACAAAAACGGCTTTAAACACGCGGTCCCGCTTAGCAGTAAACCAATTATCTAACTTGGTATATTCTTTTATCATACGTAACCTCCTTCCTAAGAGATAAGTATCTCTACTTATATATATACACGGCGATTAGTCGATTTTCTTTTTTTTGACGTCAATTTCTTTAAAAAGGTACAAAAAACTTATAATTTTCTAACAATTCATATAAGAGTTAATTGCTTTTAATTACGGAAGATTAAGAAAACATAAAAAAACTCTGGATAACATAGTATTCAGAGTTTTATATATTATTTGTTGTTCTTTTATAAATCCTTATTATCAGCTATAAATCTAGCAATATTAACATTTTTAATACCATCAATATTATCTTTAATTATCAAGTCTAATAAAAATAAATATCTTGGATACATATCTTTAATAGCATAAAATGGTCTGTATTCGCGTTCTGCAGTTTTTTCATCATCTATATTTTTAGAAACTTGAATATAAAAATAATTATTATTTTGATAACGTGCAATAAAATCTATTTCCAGTTTTCCTATTTTCCCAACACTCAAACTATAACCCTTACTAATTAAATAATTGTGTAAGATATTTTCTAAAACTGGCCCATAATTAACTATGTTATCTGTATTATAAAGAAAATATATACTTAAATCAGCTAAATAATATTTTTTTTCTCCAGATAATGAAATTTTTGATTTAATATCAAAAGTATTACAAGGATATAAAATTTTAGCATTACATAAAAGATTAATATATTTTTCTATTGTTCTAACATCAATGTTAATATTTATACTATTATAATATTTTTTAATACTATTTGCGGAAATCATACTACCAAAATTGTTAATTATATACCTTTGGATATTTTTAAATATTTCTGAATTTTTAATTTTTTGATTGACTTTTATATCTTTGATAAAAATATCATCTAAAATATTTTGGACATATAGTTTTCTATCTTGTTCATTATTATAATTTAAAGCACCTGGGAATCCACCCTCACGAATATATTGTTCAAATTCATCGTAGATTGAATCTTTTAATTGTATATTCAAAAATTTTTTCATATCGATATATTCATAAAAATTTAATGGTAACATCTCGATTTCTATTTTTCGACCAGTTAGTTTTGTTATTAATTCACCACTTAATAAGTATGAATTAGAACCAGTAATAAAAATTGAATAATTATTTTCATTTCGATAGCTCTCAATTATTTTTTCAAATCCTTTTACATTTTGAATTTCATCTAAAAATATGTATTTAAAATTCTTATCATTTATATGTGATTCAATTAACTTATCTAATTGTAAAGGTGTTTTAATATTTTGATAGGGTCTTTTATCCAATTTGATATCGATAATATCCTTATCATTAATCCCATTGTTTTTTAATTCTTCTTTAATTGTTTCGAGTAGGGATGATTTACCACACCTCCTAATACCTGTAATAACTTTAATCGTTTCTGGATCATTATAAAATCCTCTTATTTTGCTTAGATATAGTTCTCTTTTATATAATTTTGTCATTATTATCACCGATTTAATTTTAAATAAAAATTGCTGAAAAGTCAAGTTATCGACATAAATCAGGTATCAAAGCATTAAAATATGTCGATAACTGCCTGTTTCAAGTTGCTTTATTATATAATTAAAATCTTATTTCAATCTCTTGTAAAGCTTTTCTTAGTAAAAATATTCAAATAAAAAAAGTACTTTTTCAAGTACTTAATTAACAATAAATGGTCGAGAAGACAGGATTTGAACCTGCAACCCCTTGGTCCCAAACCAAGTGCACTGCCAAATTGTGCTACTTCTCGATAAAAAACAAATGGTGCACCCAAAGGGAGTCGAACCCCTAACCTTTAGATCCGTAGTCTAACGCTCTATCCAATTGCGCTATGGGTGCTTTTTTCAAATGCAATTAGATTATATAATAATATTATGTAAAAATCAAGGAAAAATTAAAAAAAATTTCAAAACCCCAAAATATAAAAAGTTGCTAAATTATGCTATTCATATAATTGAGTTAACTAAAAAAATATTGTATGATTGTGTAAATTAGGAGTAGGAGTGAAATAATGAAATTACAGAAATTTAAAGGTTCAAGCAAAAAGAAAAAAATCATTTGTGGTTTAGCAGTGTTTGGAGTGTTAGCTTTAGCAAGCCTTTACTTTTATCAAACATATGCTGTATTTACCGAAGAAAAACATTTTAATGTGATAAATGGGACTGTGCAAGATCCTGGAGACGTTTATTTTGCTTACTATGTAAATGATGAAATAACTAGAGAATTACCAAAACAAAATACTGGTTATAAATTAGATACCGAAAAAAGTGAATGTACCAATGGTGTCGTTCCAGGTTGGGATTATGCTAATTGGAAATTTACTGCCGATTATACTGGCTACAATGCAACAGACTATACAAGGACTAGGTGCAATTTGTATTTTGTCAAAGAAACGACAGTTAACACTGTACTTGGCACATTAACCGTTAACACCTTTACACCAGATTACAGTAAAAGTGCTTGTGATAGTACAACCTGTGAAACACATGAAAAAGGTATATTTGCCATTGAAGATAGCGATGGGACAAGTTATTATTACCGAGGTAGTGTTGAAAACAACTATGTTAAGTTTGCAGGATACTACTGGCGTATCATTCGTATTAATGGTAATGGTAGTATTAGAATGATTTATGATGGCACAAGTGCCCATGACAATGGCGAGTCTAGTACTGATAGAGAATATGGAACAAGTCAGTTTAATCCAGGCAATAACAATAATATGTATGTGGGATATATGTATACAAGCGGTAATGCGCATGGCTTAGGTACGAGTTCGAGCATAAAAACAGCTAATGACAATTTTTATACGTCCAAACTTGCTAGTTATGCAAGCTATATCGACACATCTTCTGGCTTTTGTGGGGACAGAAGTACTTTAAATAATCAAAGTGGAGTCGGAACAGGCACCGTTTCAACTTATGATAAAGGCTATTTAAGAGTAAGTACTAACACACCAAGCTTAAAATGTGAAAATTCTAGTGATTATTATACAGTAAGTAGTGCAACGAGCGGCAATAAAGCTCTAACTTATCCAATAGGCTTAATAACAGCAGATGAAGTATTACTTGCGGGTTCTAGTGGTGGCGTCTTTGATGGTGCTTATAATTATCAGAAATCTACACCTAATGCTTATTTAACAATAGGTCAACATTTCTGGACCATGACACCAGCTGGTTATTATAACCCGTTCGGCACTACTTACTGGTATTCTTTTGTATTCGTTGTTTACACGTCGGGCTTTATCGATGACTTTAATACTTATAATACCTTTGGGCTGCGTCCAGTTATCAATCTGAAATCTACTGTGAAAGTATCTGGTAACGGCACTAAAACCTCGCCATACGTAGTATCTTAGGCGAATCGTTATTCGCTCCGTGCGACTCTTCGCAAAGGAGCGGGCCTAAGACATGAATCTTAGGGTTTCTGATTTAAAAAAAGTCATAAATAAAAACATAAAAAATATCAAAAAATATGACTACTACTAGTGGTAAGTTGACATGACCATTACTGGTAATTAAAAAAAATAAAATAGAAAAGTAAAAAAATATTGCCTTGGTTACTAGGCAATAAGCATAAAAAATGCTAAAATAATTTTATGGGGTATTCTATTAAGACGACGTTCTTTGTTCCGGGGACCCGTTCGGCAATACTAACTGGAATTCTAATGTATTCAATGTAAACACGTCGGGCAATATCGATGACAATAATACTAATAATACCAATGGGCTGCGTCCAGATTCCTATTACGATTAGTATAGTACTAATGCACTGAGAGGTAACGGCTAAGGCTTTTACCGTGAAGAAATAATGAGTAATCATAATCTAATCAGATTGGAAACAAGTCTATCCCAGGACATTTTGTCTAAATATATGATATAGATGTTTTTAAGACTATGTTGCATATTTTTAAAAACTATAACTATATCTTTTTTTTCTGTAAATTTGGAGGTTACTATGAATGAAGGGAAAAGTAAGTTCAGACTTTTAGTAGTTGCTGAACAATTAAATAATTATGTAAATGATATATTACCTAATTTTCCTAAAAAAGAAATTATTTTAAAACAAAATATTGAAAAGAATGAATTTCAACTAATTGAAAATATCTTTGCCTATAATATTAATAACTCAGTTAGAATTAAAGAAAAATACATGAAAGATATTTTAATAAATCTTTCAATGTATAATTACTATGTGGAAATAAGTTATCATAAAAAATATATCAATAACCATAAATTGAAATGCATTACTAGAATGCTTATGGAAATGCGTAAAATTGCTTATGGCATTATTAGGAGTAATCAAAATGCTGTACAATAGTATGCTTGATATTAAAAAGATCGAAAGTGTTTATCATAAAGTAAAATGTAATACTAAGCATAAAGAAAAAATTGTTAATTTTGAAACATTTTATATAACTAATATAATGCAAATATATGAAGTATTAGAACAAAGAAAATATAGACATGGTAAATATAATATCTTTCTTGTAAAAGAATATAAGTATCGGTTAATTATGAGTGAAAACATTTCTGATAAAATTATTAATCACTTGATAAGTAATGAGATATTACTACCTAATATTGAACCAAGATTAATAGAAATGAATGTTGCTACTAGAAAAAATAAGGGTACAAAACAGGGTCTTTATTACACAAAAAAATACTTAAATGCAATACGAGCTAAACATGAAAATTTCTATATATTAAAATGTGATATTCAAAAATACTTTTATAATATTGATCATGAAATACTTTTTGCTAAATTAACTAAAATAATTAAAGATGATGAAGCATTAGATATTGTAAAAAATATATTAAATACTACTAATAATGAAGAAACTAATATTGAAATTAAAAAAGCTATTGAAGGTGAAAAAAAACGACTTTTAAAAACTAATAATAAGCATATTAAAGATAAATTTAAAGAACTAGATAATATTCCTCTTTATGAATATAATAAAGGTCTTCCTATAGGTAATCTATCTAGTCAAATATTGGCTGTTTTTTATTTAAATGATATTGATCACTATATTAAGGAAAAATTGCACTGTAAATATTACGTTAGATATATGGATGATTTTATTATTTTTCATGAAGATAAAGAGTATTTAAAATATGTATTAAAAGAAATAGAAGAAAAACTACGTACTGATTGTAAGCTTAAATTGCATCCGAAAAAAACCAAGATATTTAGTATTAAAGAAGGTCTTACTTTCTTAGGATACCATTTTATAATTAAAAATAACCATCTTATTACTCTTATGAATCCTAAAACTAAGAAAAAAATTAGAAAAAATATTAAGCGAGTTATTAAAAAAGACTTACCTAATAAAGAGAATACTTTTGCTAGCTACAATGGTTATTTTAAAAATTGTTCTTGTAAGTCATTTATTAATCATAATGATTTTGATTATTTTAAGTAATAAGTAATTTCTTTTTTTATTTTTCCATGATAAAATATAGGAAAGAATAGAGAGGGTAAATATGAAAAGTGTATTAACAAAAGAAGAATATGAAAGTATAAATGGTTATTTTAATGCTTGTAATTATGTATCAGCAGCATCACTTTATTTAAAGGATAATGCTTTACTTAAAAGACCTTTAACTTTTGATGATATAAAACCAAAGCTTGTTGGACACTGGGGAAGTGCTCCGGGCCAAAATTTTATCTATGTTCATTGTGATAGGGTTATAAAAAAATATGATTTAAATATGATGTATATAAGTGGTCCTGGACATGCTGGACAATCGGTAATGACTAATACTTATTTTGAAGGTAGTTACCAAAAGTATTATCCAGAGTTCACTGAGGATGAAGAAGGGCTTACTAAATTTATGCGTCATTTTAGTGTTCCTGGAGGTACTAGTTCTCACGTTGCACCTGAGGTTCCGGGTAGTATTCATGAAGGTGGAGAATTAGGTTATAGTCTTGCTCATGCCTTTGGAGCGGTATTTGATAATCCAAATTTAATCGTGACTGTTTGTGTTGGAGATGGGGAAGCAGAAACTGGACCCTTAGCTACTAGTTGGCATGGAAACAAATTCTTAAATGCCAAGACAGATGGAGCTGTTTTACCAATCTTACATTTAAATGGCTATAAAATCGCAAATCCTACTGTTTTAGCAAGAATATCTGATACTGAGTTAAAAAGCTATTTTGAAGGTCTTGGTTGGGCTCCATATTTTGTGTGTGGTGACGACCCTAAGATCATGCATGAGAAAATGGCTAGTACGATGGATGAAGTTATCTTACGAATTAAAAAAATACAAGAATTAGCAAGGGAAAAAAATATCAATAAAAGACCAATTTGGCCAATGATTATTTTAAGAACACCAAAGGGGTGGACTGGGCCAAAAGAAATTGATGGTAAACCAATAGAAGGTAGTTTTAGATCACACCAAATACCAATTGAAGTAACGCGTGAACATAAAGAAAGTTTAATGAGACTAGAGAGTTGGTTAAAAAGTTATCATCCTCTAGAGTTGTTTACTGAATCTGGTACTTTAAAAGATAAATATAAAATGTTTATTCCGGATGAAAGTCACGTAATGGGGCTTAATCCTCATACTAACGGAGGTACTTTATTAAAACCATTAGTTTTACCAGATATTACAAATTATGAGGTAAAACTTACGTATCCAGGATCTATTAATAAAGAAGATATGCGTGTATTGGGTTCATACTTAAAAGATGTAGTTAAATTAAATGCTAAGGCAAGAAATTTCCGGATTTTTGGACCTGATGAAGCCTTATCAAATCGTTTAAATAATGTTTTTCAAGTTACAAATAGACAATGGGAAGAAGATATGCTTGCAACCGATGAATTTTTAAGTACAGACGGTAGAGTATTAGATTCATTTTTATCTGAACATATGTGTGAAGGATGGTTAGAAGGATATTTATTAACCGGTAGACATGGTTTATTTCATAGTTATGAGTCTTTTATAAGAATTGTAGATTCTATGATTAGTCAACATGCTAAATGGATTAAGGTAGCAAAAGAAATACCATGGCGTAAACCAATATCTAGTTTAAATTTATTAATAACTAGTCATTGCTGGCAACAAGATCATAATGGTTTTACTCATCAAGACCCTGGAATCATTAATCATGTTATTATGAAAAAGAAAAGTATTTCAAGGATATATTTACCAAGTGATGCAAATACACTTCTTTGTGTTATGGAACATGTCTTAAAAAGCATGAATTACGTTAATGTAGTAGTTGCAAGTAAACATGAAAGACCACAGTGGCTTAGTATGGATGCGGCTAAAAGACACTGTGAACACGGTCTTGGTATATGGGCTTTTGCTAGTAACGATACTGATAATAATCCAGATATAGTTCTTGCTTGTGCAGGCGACACACCAACCATTGAGGTTATGGCTGCTACGACAATACTAAGAAAGTTTGTTCCTAACTTACATATTAGAGTAGTTAACGTTGTTGATTTAATGCGTCTTGATAAAACTCATCCACATGGTATAAGTGATGAAGAATATAACTATATTTTTACTGAAAATAAACCAATTGTGTTTGCTTTTCATGGTTATCCTAATGTTATTCATGAACTTACTTACAAAAGAAAAAATCAAAATTTACATGTCAGAGGCTATATTGAAGAAGGAACTATTACAACACCTTTTGATATGCGCGTTCAAAACAAGCTTGATCGCTTCCATTTATGTTTACTAGCGGCTAGTCACTTACAAAACTTTGATACTGAAGCTTTAGAAAGTTATTGCCATAATATGCTTGTAGAACACCAAAAATGTATTATTGAAAATGGTCGTGATATGGATGTTGTAACTAATTGGCACTGGGACAAATAGAAAGATTTATTCTTTCTTTTTTGTTTTCTCCTTGTTTAAAAAAAAGGTATATGTTAATATAACTTTAAAGGTGGTAGTTATGCAAAAATTAAAGGAAAATATGTTAAAACATGAAGCTAATTTAAGTATTTATGCGACACGTGATGAAGACGCTATTAGACTAAAAGATGAAACAGAAGATATTAGAACAAGTTTTTTTCGCGATATTGATAGAATAATATATTCTTATGCTTTTAATAGATATATGAAAAAAACGCAAGTATTTTCAGGTACTTTTAATGATCATGTAACTAAAAGAATGCAACATGTTTTATATGTTAGTAAAATAGCTAGAACTATTGGCCGGGCTTTATCTTTAAATGAAGACTTAATTGAAGCGGCAAGTCTTGGGCATGACCTTGGGCATACGCCATATGGCCATTTTGGGGAAAGTGTTTTAAATGAGATTAGTTTAAGTGTTGGTGAGGGCTATTTTAATCATAATATCATGAGTGTAAGACTATTAAAAGACCTTGAAAACAAAGGCGCTGGTCTAAATATAACTTTACAAGTAATGGACGCAATTATGTGTCATAATGGGGAATTTGTAAGTGGTAAATATACGCCTAAAAAGAAGACTGTTGAAGACTTTTTGTGGGAATATAATAATAGTTATCATGATAAAAAGGTTACAAAAGGATTAATTCCTATGACAATGGAAGGCTGTGTTGTGCGCATTAGTGATATTATTGCCTATTTAGGTAAAGATATTGAAGATGCCTGTATGTTAAAGAAATTTAAAAAAAGTGAAATACCTAAAGAAATCACAGAAATACTTGGAACAACTAACAAAAGTATTGTGAATACTATTATCATGGATATTATAGAAAATAGTTTAGATAAACCATACATTATGTTAAGTGATCCGGTTTACAAAGCAATTCTTGCTCTTAAGAAATTTAATTATGATCATATTTATAGTTTAGCTATGTCTACTACGGAACAAGAACAAGTTAAAAATAAATTTCATGTCTTATTTAATACTTATCTTGCTGACTTAAAAAACAACAACCAAGAATCGCTAATATATCTTCATTTCTTAAATTATAAAAATAATGATTACATAAATAATACATCTAATAATAGAAAAGTAATAGATTTTATCGCTGGTATGACTGATGATTATTTTAATGAATGCTTTGATAGATTAAAAATCTAAGTATTTGATATAATAAAAAAGAGAGGTGGCTTATGACATATCAAAATTATGAATATCCTTCTATGCAAATTATGACAGCTAAAACAGATAAATTTAAAAATGCTTATATAGAAGTGAATTTTCGGGAAGATATAAGAAAGATGAATCCCGCATCAAGAGTATTTTTAAGTTCTTTAATGACTTATAATTCTAATATTTATAAGACTAGAAGGGAACTAAAAATTAAACAAGAAGAATTATATAATATAGAATTTGGTGGTACTTGTGAAAGAAATGGGTATAATGTTATAACATCATTTCAAATAGACTTTTTAGATCCTAAATTCATAAAAGATACAGATTATTTGGATAATTGTTTAGATTTTTTATTTACTAATATTTCTAATCCTAATATTGATGGGTCAAGTTGGGAAATAGGCTCTTATGAAGTTATTAAAGAACGTCTTCATGTGGCAGTGGATAACTATAAGGAAAACCCAAGTTCTTATGCTAAAGTAGAATTTTCAAAAGAACTATTTCATGGTGGTGTGGCAAGTGATAGACTATTAAATTCACATGAGCAAATTAATGAGGTGACAAGAGAAAGTCTTGTTAAATCTTATTATGAGATGCTTGAAAATTCTTATTGTGATGTTTCTATAGTTGGTAATCTTGATATGGATAAAATAGTTAAAAAGGTTACTACTTGTTTTATAAGACCAAAAGTTGTGACAAAAAAAATTCCTAATTGTATTAAAAGTGAACTAGAGAAATACTATGAAATACAAAGATATGGTAAATATAAACAAACACAAGTATTTATGGGTTATTTGTTAGATGAATTTACTTATAAAGAAAGATTTTATATAGTGCCAATTTTTAATCGTATTTTTGGGGCAAGTGGGCTTAGTGATAAACTTGGTAAATATTTAAGAATGGATAATTCTTTGTGTTATACATATTATAGTGAGTTCTCGGTTAGTAATTCAGCGTTTTATATTTATACTGGTATTAAAAAAGAGAATATAGATGTAGCAGTTGCGTGTATTAAAAAAGCATTTAAAGAAATGCAAAGAGCATACTTTACAGAAAGTGAGTTACTTATTAAAAAGAAACAATTTTTAAGTGAGTTAGATTTAGAACAAGATAGTATTTATGGTATTGCTAATCATATGTATTTTCATTATGTGTTTGGGACACCTACTTATGAAGAACTAAGAAAAAATGTTATGGCTATAACTAAAAAAGACATAAGCTCTTTAACTAAGAAAATGCACTTAACTTTGTTATATGTCTTAAAGGAGGAAACTGATGCAAGAAATTAAATTAAAGGGTTTAGATGAATCAATTTATTATGAAAAACTTACTAATGGTTTAAGGATTTATATTTGGAAAACTACTACTAAAAAAACATTCAAGGGAACGCTTACTTATAATGTTGGTAGTGAAGATGTGTCTTTTAAAGTAGATAATAAAAACTATCAAGTACCATATGGTACAGCCCACTTTTTGGAACATATCCTTTGTAAAAAAGATGATGGTACAAGTCTTTTAACAGATTTTAATAGATTAGGCTGTTATAGTAACGCGGCTACTTATGGCTATAAAACTGTTTATGAATTTATGGGGTCAGATAACTTTTATGAGGCTTTGGAATTACTTTTAAATAATATTGAAAAGAAAAACTTTGTTTTAGAACATTTTTTAAGTGAAAAAGGACCAATTAAAGAAGAAGCAAGACGTGGTCTTGATAGTGCACCAAGATTAATTAGTGAAGAGATTAATAAAGGATTATTTTCTACTTACCCTAATCGTATGCCTGGTGTTGGTACTCTAGATGATATTGAAAATATTAAACTTAGTGATTTAGAATTACTTTATAAATCATTTTATCATCCTGAAAATTGTCTCTTAATAATAACAGGTAACATCGATCCAGATAAGACAATCGAATTTGTTAAAAATCATGAAAGTTGTATTACTTTTGCCAAATATAAAAATCCTAAGAAGACTAATTATAAGGAACCTAAGAATGTTGTCAAAAAAGATTCAGTTATTAAAATTAATGTTGAAACACCTAAGGTTTATCTATCCCTAAAGACACCTCTAAAGCCATTTAAAAACTATGATATTATGGAAATGATTGATGCAATAAACATTGTTTTAAATGTTAATTTTGGTGCTACCTCTTTATTAAGAGAAGATTTAATTAATAAAAAGTTAGTTACTACTATCGGTGCTTATGCCTATATAGAAAGAGATTACTTAATAATACAAGTTGTTTCTAAAACAAAATATCCAAGTAAAGTCTTACCAATTCTAAAAGACAAACTATTAAACTTAGAAATTGTTGCAAGTGATATTATAAGAAAGAAAAACTCTGAAATAGCTAACTTAGTTCTAGGGTATGAAGACGTAGAATCAGTAAATGATTACTTATCTTATAGTTTATCTAAATTTAATAAAATATGGGATAATGAAAAAGAAATAATTGAAAACATGACAATTGAAAAAATAAAAGAGATTATTTCTAAAGTTTCTTTTGAAGAAATATCTACTTTGATTGTTGAACCTAAAAAAACTGAAGACAAATAAAAATCTTCAGTTTTTTAATAAATGGTAAACTTCGTTTATATCCATATTATCTTTTTCTAATTCGTAGTTAGGAATTAAATGTAAATGGACATGTTTTACTACTTGGGTATCGCCATAATTAAATTGAAGGGAAATACCTTTTTTATTTAGTTTTTGCATAATCTCGTCACTAATTTTGCTTGCTAGTAAAAACATTTTATTAAGTGTTTCACTATCTAAATCTTTATAAGTAGTAAAATGCTTTTTAGGAATAATTAATGTGTGTCCACCATAAGATTGATCCATATCTAAGAAAACAAAAAAATCATCATCTTCATAAAGAACTTTGGCTTCAATCTCTTTATTTTTAATTTTACAAAATAAACAATCCATTATATCACCTCTAGTTAATTTTATCGTTTTTTTAGCAAAAAGAAAAGAGATTTAATCCTCTTTTTCTAATTCTGTTTCTAACTCAGTTACATAGTCCCATAAATGAGCAACTTCTTTTTCAAGGCTACTCACATAATGGTGAACATAGTAAATTAAAAGTAAAACTGGAATAAATAATAACAAAACTGAATCTTGCCATGTCATAAATAAAACCCCCTTTTTTTATTTATGGCTCATACTCTAACACAAAATAATTCTTATGTCAAATCATAGGCCACCTTGTTGCCGGCAAAGTCTATTGTGTGCTATAGTAATTATAGTGAGGAGGTAACAAGATGAATGTTGGAAATATTGTTGGAATAATATTAGCAGTTAAAGCGACAAACGGAAAAATAAAGCCTAAATTTGGAAAGAAAGCGATTATAGGTCTAAGTTTTATGCTTTTTTTATTACTTATTTCTTTTATAGGGTTTATCTACGGATTACTAAGCTTTAATTTTGAACTATTACTTTCTTGTTTTTGCTGTTTACTTTGTTTAGCATATCTTTTTTTGATTAGTCCCTATACTCAAAATACTAAAAATTATTATATAGAGTTTGCATCAGAAAATTCATTAAATAATTTCCAGTTGTATTATAAGAATAAATTAGTAGCCATTAAATATAAAATTGATAATAATGGTAAAATTGCTTTTTCAAGTAATGACAACAAATTAAGTTGTGTTTCCTATGCCGATGGTTCTAAAATGAGCAATTTAACAAAATATAAAATAATTAATTATTTTGCTAAATGGTTAAATGACAATGATCTTGCGTCAAATGAAATCACAACAACTTTTGAACAACTTTAATGCTAAAATTCTTCACGGCCACCCAATATTTTAATTATGTCAAATTATAGGCACAAAACTAGAGTGTTTTGCATAGATTAAATTAGAGGTGATAATATGGCTGGGTTTAAAGAAATAGTTACTAAAGCCGTGATTGGTAAAGCCAAAAGAACTAATACTATGCATTTTTCTTTTACACCTGATGAAAGTGTTAATACTATTTTAGGTTGTTGGGTTATAAATCATAATTTTTCTGGTATTAAAGAAGGTAGTAAAGTAGGTGTTAATGGATCATTTGACGTTAATGTTTGGTATGCGTATGATAATGATACTAAAACTAAAGTAAATACTAAAAAATTTAGCTATCATGAATTATTAGGCATTCCCTTAAAAGAAAATGCAACACTTACAAATAACTCGGAAATTATGGTTCGAAGTTTAACTGAGCCAACTGTTACTGACGTTGGTATTAAAAATGGCGATATTGATTTAAGTATTCAAAAAGAACTTGGTGTTGAAATAGTAGGTGATACCAAAATAAAAGTACCAGTAGAAGATGACTTTGATGATTATGAAGAAATATTAGATGAAGAGGAAATTGATTCGATTGATGATGTTAAAGAAAACTATTTAGATGAATCTAGTGATGAAGGCTAGTCAACATATTTTTGTTGACACTAGTCCTTTTTTTTGTTAAACTATTCATGAATTAATGAAGGAGGGATATTATGGCAGTTAAATTAAGACTTAAAAGAATGGGTTCAAAAGCAAAACCTTTCTATCGTATTGTTGCGGCTGATGCAAGAAGCCCAAGAGATGGAAGATTCTTAGAAACAGTAGGAACTTATGATCCTATTAAAAAAGATGCTCCTGTTATGGTTGATGAAGAAAAAGCAATGTATTGGTTAAACAATGGTGCTATTCCAACTGATACAGTACGTAGTATTTTAAGTAAACAAGGCATTATGAAAAAATATGCTGAACAAAAAAAAGCAGGTAAATAATGAATAATATTTTAGAATATGCCAAAAATTTAGTTATCGGTTTAATAAACGATGAAAACGTAAGTGTAAGTGTCTACAAGGGTGAAGATGAAATAACTATTATTGATATAGTAGTTCCTCTTTCTTCTATGAAATTTGTGATTGGTAAATCTGGTCGCAATGCAAAGGCACTAAGAACGCTCATTGAAACTTATGCCTATATAAATAACTTAGGTAAAGTTAAAACTAATTTTGATGCAATTTAGGAAAGAGTAATATCTTTCTTTTTTTTTTCATATGTTTTCATAGGTGATACTTTCTATGGAAAAACAAGGCTTGACAAAAAAAGAGGTGGAAATATCTAGAAAAAAATATGGATCAAATAACTTAACTGAACGAAAAAGCAAGACTTTTATGGGTCTTCTTTTAGAGTCTTTAGGTGACCCTATAATAAAAATTCTTTTATTAGCCTTAGTAATAAAAATTGTTTTCCTTTTTAAAGATTTTGATTGGTTTGAAACAATTGGTATTTTAATTGCTATTTTATTATCCTCTTTTATATCTACTATAAGTGAATATGGTAGTGAAGAAGCTTTCAAACATTTACAAGAAGAGGAAGAAAAAATAAAAGTTAAAGTAAAAAGAGATGGTAATGTTGAACTAATTAAAATTGAAAATGTTGTGCAAGGTGACATTGTCCTCCTTGAAAGTGGTGATGCCATTCCAGCTGATGGTATTTTAATAAGTGGTAGTTTAAGTGTTGATGAATCCAAATTAAATGGTGAGACAAAAGAACAAAACAAAATCCCATCAAGTAACCCTAAAAAATCACAATTATTAAGAGGTTCTGTTGTCTATGAAGGTCTTGGAACGATGGAGGTTACCTTAGTTGGTGATAAAACTCTCTATGGCGCTTTAGCTAAAGAAATTCAAGAAGAAGAACCAGTAAGTCCTTTAAAAATAAGATTACAAGAGTTAGCTAAAATTATTAGTAAACTAGGTTATGTAGGTGCTTTTCTAGTTACGTTCTCATATCTTTTTTCTGTTATAGTTATCAAAAACAACTTTGATTTAAACCTAATTAAAACTACTATTACCAATTTACCCCTTATGTTTGATTATCTTATTTATTCCCTTACTCTTTCTGTAACCATCATTGTTGTCGCGGTCCCTGAAGGTCTTCCAATGATGATTACTCTTGTTTTGTCTAGCAATATGAAAAGAATGCTTAAAAAGAAAGTTTTAGTAAGAAAACTAGTTGGTATTGAAACGACTGGTTCTATGAATCTCTTATTAACTGATAAAACTGGTACATTAACAAAAGGCATTTTAGTTGTTCAAGAAATAGTTAATGGTGAATCCAAACACTTTTTAAACAAAGCTTCACTAAAACTTTATAACAAATATTACTCCCAAACTAAAAACTGTCTTTTATTAAACAATCAAAGTCGCCTTAACGCTAAAAAAGAAATAATAGGTGGTAACACTACTGACAGGGCTTTATTATCATTTATAAAAGAAAATAAAGAAGAATATCCCATTATAGAAGAAATACCTTTTAAAAGTGAAAGAAAATATTCGTCAATAACCATTTTAGATAAAGATAAGAAAATAACTTACTTAAAAGGTGCTAGTGAAATAATCCTCCCTAAATGTCAAAAATATTTATCTTATTTAGGCGAAGAGTTACCATTTTTAAATCAGAAAGATATTGCGGGTGATATCAAAAAAATAACTATGACTGGATCACGGGTTATCTCTTTAGCCTATAAAGAAGAATATTCATCAAGTTATGTCTTCCTAGGTTATGTTGTAATTAAAGATGAATTAAGAGAAGAAGCCCGTGAGGCTGTAAGTTCTATAATTGGCTCGGGCATTCAAATGATTATGATAACCGGTGATGCCAAAGAAACAGCCACATCCATTGCTAAAGAGGTAAGAATAGTAACCAAAGATACTGATTTAATATTAACTAGTGATGAATTAAAGAAATTAAATGATTTAGAATTATCGCAAAATATTAAAAATATTAAGGTTATAGCAAGAGCCTTACCAAGTGATAAAAGTAGGTTAGTAAGTATAGCTTTAGAAAAAGGCTTAATTGTTGGCATGACTGGTGATGGCGTAAATGATGCTCCAGCTCTAAAAAAAGCTAATGTTGGTTTTGCCATGGGTAGTGGCACCGAGGTAGCTAAAGAAGCAAGTGACATAGTTATATTAGATGATAATATTAAATCTATAAGTGATGCTATCTTGTATGGTAGAACAATCTTTAAAAGTATTAGAAAGTTTATAATTTATCAATTAAGTTGTAATTTCTGTGCTCTTTTTCTCTCTATAATTGGCCCTTTTATCGGTGTAAATACGCCTATAACTATTATTCAAATGCTTTGGATTAATATGATTATGGATACTTTTGCAGGACTTGCTTTCTCGTTTGAACCAGCCATCAAAGAAACGATGCAAGATTTACCTAAGAAAAAAACAGAACCAATTATTAATAAATATATGTATTCAGAAATTATTTTTACTGGTACATACGCAGCGTTATTATGTATCTTTTTCTTAAAAGCACCAATAATCTTTAATTTAATACGTTTTGATAATGAAAATAAATATTTAATGACTGCTTACTTTGCTTTATTTATATTTATTGGTATCTGTCAAGCCTTTAATGCTAGAACAAGCAGATTAAATATTTTTGCTAATATCAAAGAAAATAAGGTTTTTATTTTAACAATCCTGTTTATTATAAGTGTTCAAATAATTTTAATTTACAAAGGTGGTGTTGTCTTTAGAACATTTGGCCTTACACCTTTTGAACTAACACTTGTTATAATTTTATCACTAACAATTATCCCAGTTGATATGCTAAGAAAATTATGGATTAAAAAACATAAAATAAAACCTGGTATCTAAAAGTATTGAAATTTACTCTAAAAATGTGATATAATCTTTTCACTTTTAAGAAATATTTATGTGTAACATTAAAGAGGGGAGCAAGAAAAAAATTAATGGAACTAAGTGAACTATATAAATATGAATATGCCAAACAAATGCTTGAAACAGAGCTAAAAATATTATTACAAGAATTTGAACGTCATCATGGCTATACACCGGTTGAACATGTTAAATCAAGAATGAAATCAATGAGTAGTATTTGTAAAAAATTAGAATTAATGGGTTACGACGTTACTGAAAAAAATGTCTACCGTTATATTGATGATATTGTTGGTGTAAGAATAGTTGTCTCTTTCTTAAGTGATGTTTATGATATTATATCTGGTATAACTAAGTCAACTAATATAATAATTAAAGAAAGGAAAGACTATATCTTAAAACCAAAAACTACTGGTTACACAAGTTATCATTTAAAGGTTTTAGTACCTATTTATTTACAAGATTATGTTGAATACATTCCTGCTGAAATCCAAGTAAGAACTGTTGCTATGGATTTCTGGGCTAGTCTTGACCATAAAATACGTTATAAGTTTCATGAAAGCATTCCTGGAGTTGTTCAAGAAAAAATGGCTGAATATGCTACAGATATTCAAGAGTTAGACCGAAAAATGTATGAAATGAATCAAATAATGAATGAATATGAAAGCAAAAAAATAGAAACAATAAATACTGATTAAAGTATATTGTTTCTTTTTACGTTTAAAAAATCATTAAAATGCTTGAAATAAAAGTGTAGATTTTGTAAAATTGAAGAAGAATAGGAGAGATAAACTTATGAAGCATAAATTTACTGGGGGGGGGTTATTAAATAAACGTAACTCTCTAAAACTAAAGAAATTTAAAGAAAAAAATAATAAAAGAAAATTAATCATAACAGTAATAATTTTAAGTATATTGTTATTATCAGGCATATATTTATATAATTCATTTGCAATATTTACAGAGGGAAAACACTTTAATGTGATAAATGGAACGGTTGGAGATCCAGGAGACATTTATTTTGCCTATTATGTAGATGGTGAGATAACACGTAGTATGCCCAAGCAAAACACAGGTTATACGTTAAATACAGAAAAAAGTAATTGTACGAATGGTGTCATACCCGATTGGGATAATGCAAGTTGGACTTTTGAGGCTAATTATAGTAATTACAATGCAACCGGCTATACAAGAACGAGATGCAATTTATATTTTGAGAATACTAGTAAAGTGGTAAGTACAGCACTAGGTAATATTGAAGTAAATAGTTACACTCCAGACTTTAGTAAAAGTGCGTGTAATGATTCTACTTGTGAATCACATGAAAAGGGCATCTTTATGACAGAAGATGATGATGGTACAAGTTATTACTACCGAGGTAGTGTAGAAAACAACTATGTTAAATTTGCAGGATACTACTGGCGTGTTATACGAATCAACGGTAATGGTAGTATTCGCATGATTTATGATGGAACAAGTGCCCATGACAATGGCGAGATAAGTGAAGATAGAAGATATGAAAAAACACCATTTTCACAGTCAGATTCTGATAACATGTATGTAGGATATATGTATGCAAGTGGTAATGCTCATGGCTTAAGCACAAGTTCAACTATCAAAATAGCTAATGATAATTTTTATACAGCAAAACTATATAGCTATGCCAATTATATTGATAACGTACCAGGCTTTTGTGGTGACAGAACAACCTATAATGTACAAGATAATGTTGCTACTGGCTCAAGTACAACTTATTATGCTGGCAATACGAGGTTTCAACGGGGGACGCCAACATTAAAATGTCCAAATACTTTGGACTATTATACAACTTCAAATAGTGTTAATGGCAATAAGGCATTAACTTATCCAATAGGTTTAATAGCCTTGGATGAAATGGTTTTAGCTGGAAATGCCGCTACATATTATGACAGAGCTTATGTGGCACCGCGCAGTTATAATAGCTTCTTAACAGGTCCAACTGGTTTTTGGATTATGACACCATCAGGTTATTTCTTGCTTTTTGGATTTAAGTATCCTAAAGCGATAGTATATGATATTGCAACCTATGGTGAAATTTCTGAAACATACACTGGTAACTCAAGCGGCTTGAGGCCAGTTATAAATTTAAAAAGCACATTAAAATTTACGGGTAATGGCACTAAAAATAACCCATATATCCCAAGTTTATAGAAAAAAACAAAAAAATGTTAAAAAGTACTTGGTTCGACAAAATACTCACATTTAATGATATATAATAGGTCGCGAACCTTTAGTTGTTAGGCGTCCCCTAGAAAGGGGATTAGCATGAAAAAGGATACAGAAATCTGTATGTTAATGATACTAATATTTTTGTTAATTATGGTCATATTAATTTTAGTTTCCAAACTATTCTTAATCTCTTCTCTATAATTAAAAAAACGTCTAAACACTTTGTTTAGACGTCCACCAATAAACGAGGACGTCTAGCTAAGCAAAAACTAGAGGTTCTCTTTTTTATTATATGAAATTTCTTTCATTAAATACATATTAACATAAAAATACTTGAAATAAAAGACTAATTATCAAAATCATCCGGTATTAATTTATTTAAATATTCTAAAATCTCTTGCTTAGAATATTTTTTTTCATTTTTCAAAAATATAAGACCTACATTAAAAACTGCCCCTATGTAAAACTTAGCTATAATTTCTCCGGGGATTTTCTCGTTCTTATTTTTCTTTATTTTACTTGTTATATCATGATCAAGAACATCATACAAAATATCAACCATTATACTATTTCTATTGTTAAGCATAATTTGCTGATAAATACTTCTTTTTTCTTCGATATGGTTAAGTAATATACTAATCATTTCTAAATAATATTCTTTTGTATTACTAGTTTTAACATTTTTATTTAACTCTTCAATTAAAGAATTTTTCAAATTATCAATCGCGTCTTTTAATAGCTCATATTTGTCATTATAATGAGCATAGAAAGTAGAACGATTAATCAAAGCCGCACTACAAATATCAGAAACTTTAATTTCTTCAAAAGACTTAGTTTTCATTAATTCCATTAATGTATTATATAAAGCATTTTTCGTTTTTTTTACTCTTAAATCATTTTTATTCATTTTCATCACCAATTTCATTTTATCAGAAATAACACATTTGTAAAGATAAAATACACTTTGTTGCTTATTTATACATACGTTTTAAACAAAGTGTTGGTTATCATACAAATAAAAAATTCTGTTGCTGCTTTTTTTCTTATTTGCGAATAAAATATATCAGCGAAAAGAGGTGTTAGAGGTTATGCAAAAAATAGCCCAAAAAATATGTGATAACAAAGTATTAATACTAATTGTTACATCTATTTTATTTGTTCTATCTCTTATTGGTATGAAACTAACTAAAATCAATTATGACATATTAGTTTACTTACCAGAAGAGATTGAAACAGTTCAAGGTCAAAATATTTTGACAGAAGATTTTGGGATGGGTGCTTATTCAGTAGTCATCGCTGAAAATTTAAAAGCACAAGAGCTATTAGATCTTGAAAGCAAATACGAAATTATTGATGGTGTAAACAAAGCCATAAGTGCTTATGATTTATTTGGTTCGACCATTCCTATTGACATATTTCCAAGTGAAATAACAGAAAAAATTCACAAAGATAATACCGATTTAATCTTTGTAACATTTGATGAATCAACGTCATCCTTAAAAACAATTGACGCGATTGAACAAATGAAAGAAATTTCTAAAAACAGTGCTAAAATAAGCGGTATGAGTGCCATGGTTCTAGACACAATGAATCTTTCTGATAAAGAAATTATGATTTATATTGTCATCGCTGTTATATTATGTTTAATCGTTTTAGAGTTATCTCTTGATTCATACTTAGTACCATTACTATTACTAGGTAATATTGGTATAGCTATTGTCTTTAACTTAGGTAGTAATATTATTTTTGGTAGTATCTCTTATATTACTAAAGCCTTAGTAGCGGTCTTACAACTTGGTGTAACTACAGATTTCTCAATATTCCTATATCATGCCTATGAAAGCAAGAAAAATAAAGGCCTTACTAAAGAAAAAGCCATGCAAGAGGCTATATCAGAAACATTTACAAGTGTTACTGGTAGTAGCCTAACAACCATCGCAGGTTTCCTAGTTCTTATTACCATGAACTTAACATTAGGTAAAGATTTAGGTCTAGTAATGGCCAAAGGTGTTTTACTAGGTGTTATATGTGTTTTAACTGTTTTCCCAAGTTTATTATTAGTATTCGATAACTTAATTACTAAAACGCATCATAAACCACTTACTATTCACTTTGAAAAATTTAACAATTTTGTCGTTAAACACAATAAAGCCATATTAGTATTATTTTTAATACTATTAATTCCAGCTTATCTTGCTAATAGTAAAGTAAGTGTCTACTATAAAATTGATGAAAGTCTTCCCAAATCATTAGATAGCATTGTCGCTAATAATGAATTAAAAGAACAATTTAAAATTGTATCACCCGAGATCATCCTAATTGATAAAAATATTAAATCTGAAAAATTAGATGAAATGGTAAGTAAAATTGAAAGTGTCGATGGTGTTGACTTTGTCTTATCATTTTCTAAACTAAAAAGTCGTGGTATTACGGAGAATATGTTATCTAGTGACATCGTAAAAATTTTTGAAAGTGATAAATATCAAATGCTTTTCTTAAATTCTTATTATGATATAGCCTCGAATGAATTAAACAACCAAGTAAGTGAAATAAATAACATTATTAAAAGTTATGATAAGGGGGCCATCCTTGCAGGTGAAGGACCACTTATGAAAGACTTAGTAAAAACAAGTGATGAAGACTTTAACAATGTTAATACATCAAGTATTATTTGTATTTTAATTATCATGTTCTTTGTTTTAAAATCTTTCTCCTTACCAATCTTACTAATTCTTGCTATTGAATTTGCCATCTTTATTAATATGTCAATAGCTTACTTTGGTAATGTTACGTTACCTTTTGTAGCGCCTATCGTTTTAGGTACAATCCAGCTTGGTGCTACGATTGACTATGCCATATTGCTTACTACAACTTACTTGAAAAATAGAAGAGCTGGTATGGCTAAAAAAGACGCAATCCTTGCAACGACTAACTACTGTGCTAACTCCATATTCGTAAGTGGTATGTGTTTCTTTGCGGCAACATTTGGCGTAGGTGTATATTCAAAACTAGAAATGGTCGGCTCACTTTGCACCCTAATAAGTCGTGGTGCTATTATTAGTATGCTTGTTGTCTTGACGGTTTTACCAAGTATACTTATTACATTTGATAGTTTAATTATGAAAACTACTAAAAAAGAGAAGGGAATGAATAATATGCAAAAAAATAAAAAATTAGTGACAGCTTTATTTGTTGGTATGTTCTTATTACCATTAAATACATTTGCTTTAACTAAAGAAGAAACTGTTTATACTCGTCTTAATACAGACGGAAGTGTTAAAAGTACATTTGTGACTGAACATTTAAAAAATACTGAAAAATTAGATAATATTGAAGACCAAACTAGTCTTACTGATATCTTTAATATGACTAGTGATAGACCTTTCGTTAAAAATGGTGATTTAGTAACATTTGAAAGTGCTAAAAAAGATGTTTTCTATCAAGGCATAACTAACAAAGAATTACCGATTACTGAATCTATTACTTATACTCTAGATGGTAAAGATATTTCTCTAACCGACTTAATTGGCCAAAGTGGTCATGTAACTATTAAAATAAAATATACAAACTCTGATTTACACAAAGTAAATGTAAACGGAACTGTTAATAATTTGTATACACCATTTGTTGTAACGACAACTACTATTATTCCTGGTGAAGACAATGAAAATGTTACCATTACTAATGGTAAAATAGTGGATACTGGTTCTAATTATATGTTAGTTGGTATTTCTGCTCCTGGTTTATATGAAAGTCTTGCTTTAGATGAGTTAAAAGAAATGGACACCATAACTATTTCTTATGATACCAAACGTTTCTCATTATCAAGTATAATTTCTCTTGCTACTCCTAAAATATTAGATACAGATGAATTAAGTATTTTTGATTCATTAGATGATTTATATAAAAATGTTGATAAATTACAAACTAGTATGAACGTTATTGAAAGTGGGTCTGCTAAAATAAAAAGTGGCACAGCAAGTCTAAGCGAAGGTGCGAGCTTAATTAGTCAAAACTTAAATACAGTTGCGTCTAAAATAACAGCTATAAAAAATGGTTCAATTAAAATTGATGACGGTGTAGAAGAAATCCTTAAAAACTTAGAGTCAGCAAGTATAACATTAACTAGTAGTAGTAACAAAGAAAGCATAACCTCTCTAAAAACTTTAATGGCTAAAAATACCGAAACAATTAATATTTTAAAAGAAGGAAATACAAAGTTAGAAACAGCTTACAACACATATAGATTAAAAGATGTTACATATGATTCCTTAATCGAATCAAAAAACAAAACTTTCTATAATCTTAAATTCCAATATGAAAACATGTATGCAAGTAATGCGCTTATGATAACTCTTTTAGAAAAAAATAATGAAGCATTAACTGAAACTTTAAAAACAATGGATAGTACAAGTAAAACATTAAGTACAACTCTAAATACTTTAACTACTTATTTAAAAGAAGTTAAAAGTGGTACAAAAGAACTTTCTAGTGGTCTTACATTACTTGAAAGTGGGGTAAATACTCTTTCTTCTAAAACAAAAGAGTTAGCAAGTGGGGCTAAAACTCTTGAAACCGGTATGAACTCACTAGATGAAGGAATTAAAGAGTTTAATAAAAGTGGTATAAATGCCATTAGTAGTATGGCTAACAATGCTAAAAGTTACACTAATAAAGTAGAAGCTTTAAAAGATTTAAGCGATAACTATCAAGTATTTGCTGGTAAAAAGGGTGATACAGAGTCAACTACTAAATTTATATTAAATGTTGATGGTGTAAAAGCTAGTACTGAAAGTAATATTGTTACCTCTACAAGTACTAAGAAATCCTTCTGGGAATTATTAAAAGGCTTATTTACCAAATAAAAGTATCCTAGTGATGCTTTTTTTCTTATCAAAATTTATTGCATGTTTTCTAAAAAATTAGTATAATGTGTTCATAGAATAAGAGAGGGATAATAATGAATAATGAACAAAATAACCAAAATAATTGGTCAAATAACATGAATAATAATGGTGTTGAAAACTTAAATGTTCCATTAGATAATTTAAATATTGAGCCTAATAATAGTTCTATGCCAGGAATTAATAATCAAAATAATATGGCTGGAAATATGATTAATTTAAATCCAGAAGGTAAAGTAGAAGAGGTACCTACTAATATCGAGCCTGAAAATAAAGTAGAACCTTTAATGGGCACAACTTTAAGTAGTACAAATAATATTAATTTAAACAATAACGTTCAAAGTACACCGATAAATCAAATTCCTGAAAATAATATGAATAATTTTAATCAATCTAATCAAACGAGTCAAATGGATAATCTAAATCAAGCAAGTCAAATAAATTCCGTGAATCAAATGTCTAACTTTGGTACACCAAATAATATTGATATGATGGGTGTAATGGCTCCACCACCAATTGAAGAACCTTCTAGTAACAATAAGAAAGGTAAAAAGGGTGGCAATAAAAAAACATTGATTTTAATTTTAGTAATTGTTTTAATATTTGCTGTTGCTGGAGGTTTATACTACGTTTTAGTTATTAGTAAAAATAAAGTTAACAACTCTATAAATATTGTTTCCAAAGTAGATCATTTAGAGTTAAATGATGAAATAGAACTAGATAAGGCTTCATCATACGTAACTGTAACTGGTTATGATATTAATTCTTGTACTGTAAAACAAGATATTGATATAACTAAAGTCGGTAAATATCATTATAGTGTAACATGTGGTTCTAAGACTTTAGAAAATAAAGAAATAGAGGTTAAAGATACTCTTGCTCCAGTAGTTGAGGTAAAAGAGGTTATTGTAACACCTAACACAACTATTACGCCAGAAGACTTTATAGAAAACATTGAAGATGCATCTGTTTGTACATCAAAATTTAAAGATGATGTTAATACAGAAAATATTGGTAACTATACAGTTGAAATCGAGGTAAGTGATGCCTATGAAAATACAACAGTTATTGAAGCAAATTTAATTGTTTCTGAAAATGCTCCAGCATCTTACTTAATTTGTGAAAGTGACGATACTGAAAGTGAAAATAAAACAAGTTATCGTTTTGGTATTGATAAAGATGGTAATTTCTTTAATGCTAAAAAAGTTATAACATATACTTATGATACTAACGAAGCTTATCAAGCTGCTAAAAAAGAATACGACGATACTAAAACATTAAATGGTTTAAATGGCCAAGCTTCATTTAATAGCAAAAATAAAGAAATAACATTTACAATTAATGAAACTCAAGATGAATTAAAAGAAGAATTTAACTTAGATGCCTTCCCAACAGTTGATAGTGAAATTGAAGCAACTTTCCAAAATGGTTGTGAAATAGAAAATAACTAACAAGATAACTCCTAATAATGGAGTTGTTTTTTTCACTAAAAAGTTCTTGCAATAAACATAAAAGTTTTATAGAATATTAATAGAAAGTAAAAGAGTAGGAGCGATAAAAATGAAGAATCAAAAATACAATGGGGGGGGGTTATCAAGTAAGTATAACTCCTTAAAGTTACAGAAATTCAAAGAAACAAACACTAAAAGAAAGGTGATAGTAACAATAATAATTTTAAGTATTTTACTATTATCAGGTATATATTTATATAATACATTTGCCGTATTTACAGAAGAAAAACATTTTAATGTAATAAAAGGAACAGTGAGCGATCCGGGCGATATCTATTTTGCTTACTATGTTAATAATACAATTACAAGGAGTATGCCTAAGAAAGGAACTGGCTATACCCTAGATACCGAAAAAAGCACCTGTACTAATGGTGTAGTACCAACCTGGGATGATGACACATACTCAGCAATTCTTAATTTTGAAGGTTATAATGC
>CAKOMI010000016.1 GCA_934096605.1 uncultured Bacilli bacterium | reverse complement strand
AGGTAATATCAAAGATCAAGCTATTGAACTAAAATATTTAGATCAAACAGGGCCTACAATCTCTTTAAATAAAAGTAATGAATGGGGAGTAACAAACACCATTGATATTACATTAAATGATGAAAAATCAGGACTTAATGGCTATGCCTTAACAAATACTGAAACAACTCCAAGTGAATGGACAAGTGTTAATGTGCAAGAAATGAATGCCACAGAAACAGTTTACAATAATGGCAAATATTACATATATGCCAAAGATTCATTAGGAAATATTAGTCATACAAGTATCGATATTGATAAAATAGATGATATAGCCCCAGTAATAACAAGTATAACGGAACAAAGTGAATATGGTTTAACAAGTAAAATAACAATAAATGCTAAAGATAATGAAACAGGCTTAACTGGTTATAGTATTACAAGTACTAATGAAGAACCATCTTCATGGACAGATATTAATAATGTAACAGAAGAAAGTAGTTATACATATGAAGCAAGTACTAATGGTTTATATTATGTATGGATAAAAGATGGAGCAAATCATATTGTAAGTAAAAACTTTAATGTAACTAAAGTAGATAAAGAATGTCCAACAACACCAGTAATAACTAATAATTATAATGATACATGGACTAATAATGATGTTACAGTAACTCTTACAAGTGATGATAACAAGTCTGGCATAGATCATTTTGAATGGTATGAAGGAGATGCTTGGACAACAAGAGCTTTATCAACAAATGGTAATACAGGTACCATAACATATACAGTTACCAGAAATGAAACAATAAGATTTAGAGCAGTTGATAAACTAGGAAATATAAGTGAAGAAGCGACAACTATAGTTAAAGTTGATAAAGAACCACCAACTCTTACTAGTATAACTAATAGTAGTAATGGTAATTGGTCAACAAGTGATATAAAAATCACTTTAAATGGTATTGATAATCAATCAGGAGTATTGAAATATCAAATAAAATATAGTGGTAATAGTAATACCTGGACAGATTTAAGTAGTAATAGTAATACCGATACTTGGAGTGCCCAAAGAAATGAAACAGTATACTATCGTGTAGTTGATAAGGTTGGTAATGTATCTAGTGAAAAAAGTACAGTGATTAAACTAGATAAAACAAATCCAACAGCTAAGATAAGTGCCAGTGTAAGTAATAATACAATAACAGTAAGTGCTAGTGGTTCAAGTGATACCAATAGTGGAATCAAAAAATATGAATATAGTAAAGATAATAAAACATATTATTCATCAACAAGTACGACATATAATTTTACCGGTTTAAATGACGGAGCATATACATTATATTTAAGAGTTACAGATAATGCTGGTAGAAGTACAACAGTAAGTACTAGTGCAGTAGTAGCTTATCAAAATGTCTATGTTTCAAGTTCTGGTAATGATTCAAGTGGGAATGGTTCATCAAGTAAACCATATGCTACAATAGCTAAAGCTTATACAAAAGTGAAATCTGGAGGCTCAGTAATTCTATTAAGCAACTTAACTCAAACAAGTCAAGCTAATTTTAATACATCTGGTAAAAGTGTTACTTTAAAAAGTAATGGTAGTAGTATATATACTATTACTAGAGGTAGTGGTCTTACAACAGGCAGTATAATAAGCTTTTATAATTCTAGTACAACGACAATTACTAATGTTAAATTTAATGGTAATAATGTTTCTTCCAATAAACCATTGTTGATTTCATCTGTCTCTGCAACCGTAAATTTAAATAGTGGCGTAACAATTCAAAATGCTTTAAATACAGCGGCATACTCTGCTGGTGGTTTTAGTGCTCTTTCTTCATCAACATTGAATATAAATGGTGCGACAATAACTTCTAATAAAAGTAATAACCAAGGTGCTGGTTTATACATTAATACTGCCACCTTAAATTTTAATTCTGGAACTATATCCAACAATTCATTTACTACGACTAGTGGCTATGGTGCTGGTATTTTAGGCTGGCAAGCGACAGTTAACATAAAAGGTGGAACCATATCAGGAAATACGGCAACAGCTGATGGCGGAGGTATATGGGTGGGTGGTAATAGTGGAAAAATGACATTCAATATGACTGCCGGTACTATAACTGGGAATAAAGCTAATGGATGTGGAGGCATTGATATATCATCTGATAGTAATGCTTCTAATACAATTGGTACAATATCAGGTGGAACAATTCAAAATAACACTGCTAGTGCTCAAGGTGGAGGACTATGTATTATGAGAGCGACAACAACAATAACGAACGTTAATATAACTGGAAACACTGTCACTTGGTGGGGTGGCGGAATTGCAGTTTGGAATACAGCAATATTGTACTTTAAAGGAGGTACAGTTCAAAATAATACTGCTAATGGCAATGCAGGTGGAATAGATGTTAGCACTGGAGCTAGCAGACTATATATGCAGGGTGGAAAGGTTATTAATAATAAATGTACATCAACTGAGCATGGTGGAATAGGTGGAATAAATATTAGTAAAGATAGTGGTTCTTCATATTCGTATTCATCAGGTACTATAAGTGGTAATACGCCTATTAATTCCAATGTATAGTTATTACTGGTTTATTTGTAATAGTTTGTTTTCTAAGTACTTTCGACATTATTCGGTAGTATGTGCTTTTACTTGAAAAAACTTCCTAAAATATCAATCTGATTAATTAAAAATGAGGCTTTATAATAAGCCTCGAACCTTTAGTTGTTAGGCGTCCTCTTGGTGGGGATAGTTATGATTAAAAAAGATTTTTTAATAGCTTTTTTAATCTTACTAATTTTTTATTAGTCGGATTATTATATGCAGTAATAATATAATAGTCACCTTACCTTATTTAAAATAAAAAAACGTCTAAACAATGTGTTTGGACGTCTAAGAACAAAATCGAGGACATCTAGCCCACAAAAACTAGAGGTTCTCTTTTTTTATTATATGAAATTATTACATACATATTAACATGAAAAATATTTGTATTCAATTAAAATTTATAATGATTTATCATTCAAATAAAAAAACAAGCATTATGCTTGTCTTACCTCCATTATGACAGGTAATATCATTGGGTGTCTACCTGTTAAGGCACTTATATATGGAGACAATTCTAAAATAATTTGTCCTTTTAAATCTGTATAACTATAATTTCCTTTACTCATACATTCTCTTACTATTTGTGTTACTTTGCGTTCAATTTTATCAATTAAATCAGCATTTTCGTTTACCATAACAAATCCTCTTGTCGTAACATTTGGTTTAATTAATAATTCTTTCTTTAATGGATTTACGTTTACAATAGCCATTAAAATGCCATCATGACTCATTATTTTTCTTTCTTTAATAACAGAGCCGCCAATCCCACCGATTCTAGAGCCATCAACATAAACGTCACCAGCTTCAACAGGCTCATCTCTTACAACTCCTGTATTAGTAAGTGTTATTACATCACCATTTTTACAAACAAATATATTTTCACTCGGTATGCCACAGTCCATAGCAAGGCTTTTATGACTCATAAGCATTCTATATTCACCATGCATTGGCATAAAATACTCAGGTTTAACTAGTCTAAGCATTAATTTTAATTCTTCTTGTTTAGCATGTCCACTTGTATGGATATCACTAAATTCTTCATTTGTAAATACTTTAACCCCTTTTAAATATAGTTTGTTAATTACTTTATTAATACTAGCTGCATTACCAGGAATTGGTTTACTTGAAAATACTACTAAATCATCATTTAAAAGTGATATTTGTTTATGAACACCATTAGCTATTCTTGATAGGGCAGCAAGTGGTTCTCCTTGACTACCTGTACATAAAATACAGACTTCATTTCTTTTTAATGTCTTCGCTTTATTAGCGTCTATAAAAATGCTTCTATCTTTTAATAATCCATTTTCAAACGCTATTTCAATACTTGTTTCCATACTACGTCCAAACGTTACAATTTGTCTATTATTCTTTCTACAAGTTTCAACAATATGCTTAATACGATAAATATTAGAAGCAAATGTAGCAATTATAACTCTACCATAATGTCTAGAAATAATATCATTAAGTGTTTCATCAACACAAGACTCTGATTTTGAAAATCCTTCTGATAAAGCATTTGTACTATCAGAAAGTAGTAGTTTAACGCCTTTTTCGCCAATTCTGGCAATCTTATGTAAATCAGCCATTGGTCCTATTGGGGTTAAGTCAAACTTAAAGTCACCTGTTTCAAAAATAACACCTTGTGGCGTATCAATTACAACAGCGAAACTATCCGGTATGGAATGGGTTGTATTGATAAATTCCACTTTGAAATTTTTAAATTTTAAGACGCTTTCTTTCGTAAAACTTTCGATATTTTGATAATCTAAATGATTATCTACTAATTTATTTTTAATTAAACTTACCGCAATTCTAGGCGCATATATAACAGGAATACTAACATTCTGTAGTAAAAAACTAATTCCCCCAATATGATCTTCATGACCATGGGTAATAATTAAAGCTTTAATTTTCTTTTCATTTTCCTTTAAAAAATTCACATCTTGAATAACGTAATCAACGCCCATCAAGTCACTTTCGGGGAACATAACACCCGCATCTATAATTAAAATCTCATCATCGTGAGCAACAACATACATGTTTTTTCCAACTTCACCAAGTCCACCTAAAGCAATAATGGACGTAGTGTCTTTATTAAATTTCATAATTTCTCCTTTCCAATCTAAAAAATTGTCGTTGTTTCGCTTCCAAAATTATATCAAGATAAATTGTAATTGTAAAGTTTTAATGTTATACTTAATACGTACAAGTGAGGTGGAATAATGAAAAAAGGATTCACTTTAATAGAACTTTTAGCTGTAATTGTTATACTTGGTATTTTAGCTACTTTATCAACTGTTTCGGTTTTTAGAGTTATTGAAAGACAAAAGAAATCTTTATTAGAAGAGCAAGTTGCTTCCTTAGAAGATACAGCGGTTACATATATTATATCTTCTAAAAAGTATTTAAGTAGTTGTGGTGAGTCTTTAGATTTACAAAACCCTAATTGTTATGTTAAAGTAAGTATCAAAGCTTTAGTAGATGGTAATTTATTTGAAAATAAAAATAATATTTGTGATGAAAATGGCTATGTAATTGTTTATAAAGTTAAGAAAAATAATAATGTTTCTTTAAAAGGACAAGCAAGTGATAATGCATGCCATTATTAGGAGGGTGATTTATGGGATTGTTTGATAAATTAAAAAGTATCGTTAGTAAAAAAAATGAAAGTGAATCGTTAGACGTATATGATAAAGGTTTAGAAAAAACACGTGATGAATTTGTTTCAAAATTAAATTTGTTAGGAGTTAAATATACTAAAGTAAATGATTCATATTTTGATGAATTAGAAGAAATTCTTATTATGGCTGATATTGGTGTTAATACTGTTTATAAATTTTTAGATCGTTTAAAGGAACGTGTAAAAAAAGAAAATATTGTTGATACTAAATATTTAAATGAAGTTATTGTTGATGAACTATTTATAATATATGTAAATAATGAATCTATCTCGGCCAAAATAAATGAGGCTTCATCAGGTCCAACTGTAATTTTGATGGTTGGTGTTAATGGCGTTGGGAAAACTACCACTATTGCTAAACTTGCCTATAAATATCAAAATATGGGTAAAAAAGTTATGATGATCGGGGCTGATACCTTTAGAGCAGGAGCAGTAGAACAACTACAATTATGGAGTGAAAAAATAGGTTGTGCTTTTTATGGTAAAAGTAACACTGATCCAAGTGGTGTAATATTTGATGGCCTTACAAAATCCTTAGAAGAAAATGCTGATTATGTTTTTATTGATACAGCAGGAAGACTTCAAAATAAAGAAAATTTGATGCGTGAACTGGAAAAAATGAATAAAGTAATTGGCCGTATTATTCCTGGGGCTCCTCACGAAACGCTTTTAGTTATTGATGCGACTACTGGTCAAAATGGTATATTACAGGCTGAAGCATTTAAAAGTATTACTAATATTACTGGTATTGTTTTAACTAAGCTTGATGGCACGGCTAAAGGTGGTATTGTCCTAGCAATTAAAGAAAGTGTTGGCATACCGGTTAAATTTATTGGCCTTGGTGAGAAAATGACTGATTTAAAAACATTTGATATTGAATCATATATATATGGCTTATTTAAGGATATGATGTGATGGATAAATTTTTGTATTACAATAACTTGTTTTCCCTTTATCAAAATTTACTCACCCCTAAAGAAAGAATTATCTTTTCTTTATATTATGAAGAAAACTTATCAATGGGTGAGATAGCGGATATAAAAGGTATTTCAAGAAGTGCCGTTGGGAAAACCATTAAAATAGTTACCACAAAACTAGATAACTATGAAGAAACTTTAGGCATATATAAACAAAGAAAAGAAATAATTAAAATAAAAGATAGTACAAGGGATGATAATACTAGAGTATTACTAGAAAAACTATTATAGGAAGGAAATTATTATGTTTGAATATTTAGGAGATAGATTAAGTACAGCGATGAAAAATATTCGCGGTATGGGTAAAATTACTGAAGAAAATATCAGTGATGCAATGCGAGAAATTAGAATGGCCCTACTAGAGGCTGACGTAAACTATGAGGTAGTAAAAGAATTTACTAATAATGTTAAAGAGAAAGCCCTTGGTTTAGACGTTCAAAAGAGTTTAAAACCAGACGAATTATTTATTAAACTTGTGAAAGATGAGTTAGTAGAACTTTTGGGCGGTGATACATCACCCTTAGAAACTAAGTATAATCCGACTATTTTAATGCTTGTTGGTTTACAAGGTTCTGGTAAAACGACCTCGGCTGGTAAACTTGCTAATTACTTACGAAAAAAAGCATCACGTCATCCTCTTTTAGTAGCGTGTGATATTTATCGCCCTGCTGCTATTGAACAATTAAAAACAGTTGGTAAAAGTTTAAATATTCCTGTTTTTGAAGAAGGAAAAAAGGACGTTCTTACCATTATTAAAGATGCTTTAGAATATGCCAAAGAAAATAAATTTGATTATATTATAATCGATACAGCCGGAAGACTTCATATTGATGAAGAACTAATGACGGAATTAAAACAAATAGAATCTACTTATAAGCCTCATGAAACATTGCTAGTAATAGATGCGATGATGGGGCAAGATGCGATTAACGTTATTAATGGCTTTAACGATACCTTACATTTAACGGGTGCTATTTTAACTAAAATGGATGGGAATACTAAAGGTGGTGTAGCTCTATCTATTCGCCACTTAACGGGCGTACCTATTAAATTTGTTGGTGATTCAGAACGCCTTGATGGCTTAAGTCCTTTCCATCCTAACCGCATGGCTGAACGTATCTTAGATATGGGTGACATTATGGGTATTGCTGAAAAAGTAGAAGATATCATTAGTGAAGAAGAAGCCCTTGATCAAGCCAAAAGAATGCGTAGTGGTAAATATGATTTAGAAGACTTTTTAACCAATCTAAAACAAATCAAAAAAATTGGGCCCCTTGAAAATATCATTAAATTATTACCGGGTATGCGTAAAATGGGGTTAAATAACGTTAATATTGATCAAAAACAAATGGCTCATGTGGAAGCGATAATCCTTTCCATGACACCATACGAAAGAAGACACCCAGAAATACTAAAAGCATCTAGAAAAAAAAGAATTGCTTCTGGATCAGGAAGAAGCGTTGAAGAGGTAAATACTTTGCTAAAGCAATTTGAAGAAATGAAAAAAATGATGAAAATGATGCAAAATGGCAATTTGAAATTACCCTTTTAAAAAAGTAAAATTATGATATAATAATAAACGAAAGAGAGGTTTAATATGAAAAAGTATGGAGTTTTATTATTTTTACTAGTAATGTTAGTTGTGCCATTTAAAGTTAGGGCAGCCGAAATAACAACTGGCACTATCAGTAACTTATCATATTGTGAAGATATTGATTTACAAGATGATGGTACAGAAACACAAAAATGTGTTTTTAAATATAAAGCTACTGGTAAAATTACTGAGACTAATGCCGTTAAAATAACTTTAAGTTTAACAAATGTTAAAATAAAAACAGTTGAAGTAGGGGCTGATTGGTCTATTAAAGAAAAGTCAGATAATATGTTGTATTTTGAGACATCACGTGATAGTTTAGAAGGCGAATTTGTTGTTGCAACTGTGACATTTGTTAAAGTAGATATAGCTAACAATTGTAGGATTGAATATGCTTGTGAGTATACTAAAATAGCTAGAAATTGTACTTTTTTTAATGGTAAATATTATAATAAAAACGGGAAAATTACTGATGCTAAAACATATCAAAAGGAATGTGAACCTCACCACTGCGTAATATGGGATGATGGTACTTACTTTGGTAAAAATGGTAATATTGTTGATAGTTTAACTTATCAAAAAGAATGTCTTGTTAATAAATGTGTTAAATTAAGCGATGGTACTTATTATGATAAATATGGTAATGTCACTACTAAAGAAACTTATGAAAAAGAATGTACTGATGCTTATAAATGCCTTAAAAAAAATGGTAAATTCTATAATAAACAAGGTGAAGAAACAACAGAATTACAATATCAAAAAGAATGTCTTATTAATAAATGTACTATTTTAAGTGATGGTACACGTTATGGTAAAGATGGTAATGTTGTTGATGAAGCAACGTATAATGCTGAATGTGGTAGTGAAGAAGAAAAACATTATTGCGAGATTATTGATGATAAATACTATGGTAAAAGTGGAGCATTAGTAGATAAATTAACTTATCAAAAAGAATGTGAGAAAAATTATTGTTCTGTAATTGGCGATACATATTATGATAATGAAGGTAACGTTACTACTAAGAGTGACTATGATCAAAAATGCTTTGGTATTAATAAATTTTACTGTGTTCAAAAAGATAATCAATATTATGGTTTAAATGGTACGGTTGTTAGTAAAGAAGTATTTGATAATGAATGTAGTAAAAAATCTTGTGAAATAAAAGATGGTATCTATTATGATAAAGATGGTAATGCTACGACCAAAGATGATTATGCTAAAAATTGTTTAAATGAAATCAAGAAATGTACTGAGTATGCTGATGGTACTTATAGCGATTCAAAAGGTAACATTGTTAGTAAAGATGAATATTACAAATCATGTGGAGTTGTCGATAATCCAAAGACTGGTTCATTCTTATCTGGCCTAGTTGTTATTGCGGGTTCATTACTATTATATGCTATATCTTATTACATAAGTAAACACGGAAAACTTTATAAAATTAATTAAATAACCTAGACACAGGTTATTTTTTTTCATAATCTACTATAGAAAGGATGGACAAATATGATGAAAAATAAAAACTGTGAAAGAGATAATTATCAAATGTATACTGAGAGTAGTGTAAGCTATAACAATGGCAATATGGCTTCATGTATGCCACCATGCCCACCAAGTGAACAATTTTGTTGTGCACCAATATGTGAATGCCCACAAAATAGGGTATGTCATAGAACACTTAACTATAACGTTCCCCACATTATACCCGTTAACACTACTACAGTAAATCACCATATATATAATCACACTTACACGCCAGTTTACTCATATTCCGAAGTTGATGAGGTATCTAATGTATATCAAGACAGATGTTGTAAATAGAAATTACTTGTTGTAATTTCTTTTCTTTTGCTACATAAAATTTATTAGGTGATTCTATGTATAATCAAAAAAATAACAAAATTAATGAAAATATAGCAAATATTAATTATATTTATGCCTCTAAAGAAAGTATCTTTACCCTTATTCATCAATATCTTTATGAAACTATTGTTTTAGAAGAAAAAGACTTAGTAAAAAACTTGAAAGAATTTATTTTAATAGAATTAGATCATTTAGAAATACTTGGTAAATATATTTATAATGCTGGTGTTTTACCAATCTTCGCTTTACAAAATGGTTTGGAAGAAAAATATTGGCATACTAATACTATTTATTATGATGATGATAAAAAAACAATCGTGGCTATAAATATTGAATTACTCCAAAAAATAATTGGTAATTTACAAATCTTTTATGCAACTGTTACTGAACCTAATATAAAAAGAATAATTAAAAATATAATACGAGATGGTTATAAAGAATTAAATTATTTTACTAAATTGCCTTTCTAAAAAAAATTATTTTCAGTTGCAAAACATTTGTTTGTAGTATATAATTAACTTGTGATGCCTATGAAAATTATGAAATATAAAAAAGCTAAACAAAATACTTATATAATAACAATTGATATGAAAGATTATACTTTGTATGACGACATAATTATAAAATATGAACTTTTATTAAAAAAGAATATTAAAGAAGAAATGTTAAATACTATTTTAAAAGAGAACAAAGCTTTAGAAAGTTACTATGTAGCCTTAATGTATTTAGCTAAAAGTGAAAGGTGTAAAAGTGAAATAGAAGCTTATTTAAAGAAAAAAGGTTATAGCATAGTTAGTATTAATGAAACTGTTAAAAGGTTAACAAAGGAAGGGTACTTAAATGAGCAAAATTATGTTAGCCACTTTCTGCATGATGAAATTGCTCTAACCATGAATGGGCCTGAAAAAATAAAAAAAAGATTGCTACAATTGAATATTAATGAGTATATAATTAATGACACTTTAAATAAGATAGAAAAAGAGGTTTGGCAAGAAAAAATAACTAAGATAATTAATAAAAAAATAAGTACTAATAAAACACTTAGTGCCACTTTATTAAAACAGAAAATTGGTAATTATTTATATCAAAATGGTTATGCAAAAGAAATGTTTTATCCTTTATTAGAGAGTGAAAAAGTAGAAAATGATAACAATATTTTAAAAAGAGAAATAGAAAAACAAAAAAGGATCTTATCGCGTAAATACAGTGGTAAAGAATTAGAATATCGTTTGAAAGTAAAATTATTACAAAAAGGATATAGAAGTGTAGAGATAGAAGGTGAATTATAATGGTATATTTAGATCATGCGGCCGGTTCTTTTGCTTATGAAAGTGTTAAAAAAGAATATTTGAAATGTTTAGATAATTATGCTAATCCTAATTCTGCACACGCTAAGGGTCTTCAAAATAAAGAAATAATTGATGCTAAAACTAAAGAGATTGCTAATACGCTTGGTGTAACTAGTGATAGTATTATTTATACAAGTGGGGCCACAGAAAGTAATAATTTAGCTATTTTTGGCGTTGCTTATCGTTATAAAAATTATGGTAAACATATCATTATCAGTAGCATTGAACACACGTCTATCACGGCTCCGGTAACCAAACTACAACAAGAAGGATTTTCAGTATCCGTTTTAAATGTAGTAAATGGCCATATCGATATAAATGAATTAAAATCCTTAATAAGGGATGATACGATTTTGGTTAGTATTACAGCTGTTGATAGTGAGGTTGGGTGTATTTTAAATATTGATGAGGTAAGCGAATGCCTAAAAAATTATGAACATATATTCATGCATGTTGATGCTTCTCAAAAATTTGGTAAATTAAAGATGAATTTAAATAACTTTGATTTAGTAACTATTAATCCCCATAAGTTTCATGGACTACTTGGTATTGGTTTATTAATTAAAAGTAAAAGAATATTTTTAGAACCGATGATTTTAGGTGGTAAATCAGTGACTATTTATAGAAGTGGGACACCAGATGTTGCTATGGTAAGTAGTACATGTACGGCTATTAAATGTGCTTTAACGGGTATGGAAGAAAACACGCATTTAGTAACTACTTTAAGAGAAAGACTACTTAATTATTTAAAGAATAATCCCAAAATAATTATTAATAGCCCTTATGATGGTAGTCCCTACATTTTAAATTTTAGTGTTCTTAGTACTAACAGTGAACAATTAGTTAAATTACTAAGTGATAGAGAAATATATGTTTCACATAAAACGAGTTGTTGTCCTGTAAAAACACCTTCTAAAATTGTTTATGCTATAACTCATAATAAAGCACTTTCTTTAAGTAGTATAAGAGTAAGTTTTAGTGAAGTTACTACTATAGAAGAAATTGATTTATTTTATAATACTTTAAAAGAAATAATAAATGATTAAGGCTATACTTTTAAGTTATTTAACTTTATAATAAGTAAGCAAAGGAAGATTATTATGGAAGTAAAAGAAATAGAAAGAAATTTAATAAAGAAATTTAGAAAAGATATTTGGTCTAAGTTTATTAAAGCAGTTAATGATTTTAATTTGATTAGTGATAATGATAAAATCATGGTTTGTATTAGTGGGGGCAAAGATTCGTTTTTGCTTGCTAAATGTATCCAAGAATTACAACGACATGGCAAAATTCATTTTGAGGCTCGTTATGTAGTGATGGATCCTGGGTATAATGCTTTTAATTTGGAGTATATAAAGGATAATGCTAAATTACTTGGTGTACCAATTGAAATATTTAATTCGGATATTTTTGATGTTGTGGCTAGTGTAGAATCTAAAAGTCCTTGTTATTTATGTGCTAAGATGCGAAGAGGTCATCTTTATAATCACGCAAAAGAAATAGGCTGTAATAAAATAGCTTTAGGACACCACTTTGACGATGTTATTGAAACAACTCTTTTATCAATGTTTTATGGTTCTGAATTTAAAACGATGATGCCAAAACTTCACAGTGATAACTATGAAGGGTTAGAACTTATTAGGCCTCTTTATTTTGTAAGAGAAGAAAGTATTATTAAATTTAGAGATTATCATGAGCTTAAATTTATTAACTGTGCTTGTCGTTTTACAGAAGGATGTTCTTTAATTAATGATGGCACTAGTAAAAGAAGAGAAATGAAAGAATTAATAAAAGATTTAAGAAAATTAAATCCGGATATTGATTATAATATTTATAAGAGTACAACTAATGTTAATTTAGATTGTGTTTTAGGCTATAAAGATGAAAATGGTAAACATTCATTTCTAGAATGGTATGATGATAAAAAATAATTAATCTTTTACTAAACTATACTTTAAGTGTTATTATTATATTGTAGGTAATAGAAAATGCCAAGAAAAATGGTATGACCCAAGAAGAAATGGCTGGTTTAATAACCCATGTTGCTTTTTATGCTGGTTGGCCCAAGGCCTTTGCGGCGTTTAATATGGCTAAAGAAATATATCAAGAAGATTAAACATATTGAGCTAGATATAGATTACTAGCTTTTTTTATGCCAAAAGATTATATTTAACATTTTTAAACGATCAGAAAAAATGCTAATATTAAATTTAAAATTGAAAAATCAGGGCAAATTCGCGATGAATATGAATAGAGTGTTACAACATTACAATTGATTTTATGCATATAATATGCTAGTTTTACTATTTTTCATGATATAATCAGTTTAAAGAAATAGAGTGGTGATATTATGATTAACGAAATATTTGCTATTGATAATTTTAATATTATAAGTGATGATGATAATTACTATTTTTTTAGAGCCTTAAATAAAAAAGATATGGCTGATATTGAAAATAAAGTTATCGTGGATGAGAATGGTAAAATAGTAAGAGTTAGAACTGATAGGGAATTTTATGGTGAGACTACGTTCAAAAAAGATGAACCATTAACTTTAGAACAAATAATTGAACATATTAAAATGGACTACAATAGACACACTAATTGTATATCTTTTTCAAGTAATGCCAACGTTTGTCTTACTTATGGTAGGGGTTTTTATGACGATAAATATATAATGTTAAAAGTTCCTAAAAATGAAATGGGTAAAAATATTGTTTTTTCCGGAGAATTTATTTTAGAAGAAATTACAAAAGTATTAGATGATTATTACAAGAATTTAGATGATGAAATGACCAGATATTTTTTTGATGCCATCAATAATTCCAATACTAAAGAACAATTAAATAATATAAAAGCCATGCTAAGCAAAGACTATGTTGATGAAACTAAAAATATTTTTGTGAATGGTTTAGAGAAAATAATGTCTTCACAAAATTCTAATGCTTTAAATAGTGAACAAAACTTATTAAAAGATAAAATTATTTTAAAAATGGATTTAATGAAAGAACCAATACTTAAGAAAATTAGTAATAAATTTTTAATTAATACATTAGGCGGTGCTTTTTCTTCGCTTGAATTAACCTATTATAATGACGTACAAAGTAATATCACCGAACTAAGTCCTGAAATTATGGATATTTTAAGTTTACTCCAACAAGGCCAAAAAACAAAAGAACTTGCGGATTTAAAAAGAATTTTAATTCAAAAAATCAATGCAGGGAATTTACCTAAAACAAGTTTTAATCTAGAAAAGTATGATATAAAGAAGTTTGCTAATAACTTAACTTTAGAGAATATATTTAAATTAACAGGCGGAAACATTTCGTATAAAGAGGCAAAAAACATTTATTTAAAATCATATATTTTAGCAAAATCGCGTCTTAGAAAAGAGAAAAGTCTAGATTTACTTAAAAGTATTGTAAGCGATCCTAAATACGATAACATAATAGAAGATTTAAGAAAAAGTACTTATGGTATTGAACCAGAAATAGTTAATAGACAATCTAATCGAGATGCAATTAACTTAAGTGAATCTGTAAATTTGCTAGTTTCTAAAAATGAAAGTGATATTTTAGAATTTATAAATGATTTAAGTATTGAGAAAATAACAAGTTTATTAGAAAATCCTTTTACAGAACTTCCATATTACATTGTAAACAATAACACTAGGGAATATATGTCAGAAACATGGATGGCAAATAGCATTATAGACTTAATAGATTGGTCTAGTTATGGTGTTTTAGAAAACTTGAGCTTAAGCCAAAGAAATTTATTAATTAATGCAATGAAATCTCATGATTTTATGACTATATACAACAATTTAAATAAACAAGGCCTAAGCGATGAAGCTATTGCTAATGCCATCATGTTAATACTTATTAGAAATACTACCGATCTAGATATTAAAGAAAAATTTTCTCTTTCAGAGTTAGAAGAGTTTTTAGGATGCAATCAAATAAAAGATACAAAACTTGTTTTAAAACCATATCAAAGAGAGGCTTTTACAGAAATTAATCATAAATATCATGAAAAAGATTATACCGCTTGTATTATGCCTACTGGGACTGGTAAAAGTTATGTTTCTATTGCAGAAATGCACTATTTTGAAGAAAAGATTAGCGAGTTATCTGAAAATAAACATGCTAAAATGCTTTATCTTGCACCTAATAATTATATATTAGAACAACTTAAAGGGATAATAGCAGAAAACTACCGAACTAATTTTACAGAAAAAGATGAAGATATTATAAAAAGAGTTTTTCCTGGGTTAACCTTGACTACTTATTCTTATCTAAGTCAAGGCACCTATGCTTCTAACATAATAAATGCTGATTATGATTTTATAGTTCTTGATGAATTACATAGAACGGGTGCTAGTGAATGGGGTAAACAACTAAATATATTATTAGATAACCAAACACACGCTAAGGTACTTGGTATGACAGCAACACCAGAAAGAGATATGGATGGCAAAGATATGTCGGAAATATTCGCTAAAAAATATGGCTATACGGACGACGAAATATTAGAAGAAAAACATTTAGCATTTAATATGGATTTACTAGAAGCAATTGAAAGTGAAATTACTCACAATCCAAAAGTTATAAACTGTGAGTATTCTCTTTTAAAAGATGGTAGTTTAGATGAACTTGAATTAAAAATAGATGATATAATGGATGAAAATTTAAAACTTGAAAAAAGAAAAGAATATGAGGCACTAAGAAGAGAAATAGAGAGTTCCAGTGGCATAGAGCAAATACTAAGAGAAAATTTGAAATCGGATGGTAAATATATTGTTTTTATTCCACTTAGTAAAAATAAAAAAGGAGAGTATGTAAACACTGAAACAAATGAACAAATGACAGATTCGCAAGCCCAACGTATGATAAAGTCTTATCAAAATTTAATGGCTCAGTTCTTATTTGCTGGTGAATATTTAGAAAAGAATAAAGATATTTTGCGTGTTATATATAATAAGATTAATAATAATTTAGAGTTAGACGTGAGCGAAATTACGTATCTCAATAATGAAAAAGATAATATCTTACTATTAACGAAGTTACATATTAAAAATCGCCCTAATGCATTACAATCACTAACAAATGATATGGCTCATAAAATTATAGATTATATGCGGTGGGAGGTACTAGTTGATTCAAAAATAACGTCTATAATTAATAAAAAGATGAAGCATAAAATAGAATCTTATAGTATGCTTTCTGATAATAACAAAATCCAAAATAATAAGAATTTAGCAAATTTTAATTCATCAGAATCACCTAAACTAAAATTAATGTTTGTTATGGATATGTTAAATGAAGGTGTTCACGTTAATAAAATAGATGGTATTATCTGGTTTAGAGCCTTAAATGAGGATTCCAGAATACTATTTTTACAACAACTAGGCCGTTCTATAAGTGCTATTAATGAGAATAATAAAGATAATATTCCCATTATAATAGATCTAGTAAATAACACTTTAAAAGTTAATGTTAAAAAAGGCGTAGATAAAGAAAAAAATGATTTATCTAAATTAATTAAAATAGCCAAATGGATCGAAAAAAATGGTTTTCCAGATCCAAGTAAACATGATGAAATGACAATGAAATATTATAAAACTCTTAAAAGAATAGAATCCAATTATAGTAAGTATTTAAATGATGAAACTTTAGAATCTCAAAAAGTAGAGAAAAAAGTAATTATAGAAAAAATATTAGAAATTGGTAGTAACTTTGATTTATGGAATTATGAATTTATAAAATATAATAACAACACCAATATAGATAGAGATGATAATAAAGAAGAAAAAGATGACTTATTGTCTATATTTAATATTAGGGGTAGATTAAGGTTATTTTCTGATTTTTATAAAGACGTTAAAAATTTGACAAATACTGATATAGAAAATGTTTTAAAAGAGATAGTTAAATATTTACGCGAGCACTATCCACAAGATAAAATAATAAGGTATCGCCCCATTAGCGATAAACTTGAATCAACAGGTGGTGTAATCGGTAACTATTTAGGGCACCATAAACAAAAAATAATAGAAAAGGCCTTAGAAGAAAATGAAGATGCTAAGTATATTTGCAAACAATTTGGTTGGTTAAATGATGAAACAAAAATTGTGAAAGAAATAGCAGATTATTTGCACACGCACTATAAACCAGATAAAATAATAGGTTATACAACTATTAGCGCTAAACTTGTATCAACAGGTGGCAAAATAAGCAACCATTTACATAAAAATAAACAAGAAATAATAGAAATGGCTTTAGAAGAAAATGAAGATGCTAAGTATATTTGCAAACAATTTGGTTGGCTAAATGATGAAGCAAAAATTGTGAAAGAAATAGCGGATTATTTGCGCAAGCACTATAAACCAGATAAAATAATAGGTTATACAACTATTAGCGCTAAACTTGTATCAACAGGTGGCAAAATAAGAGGACATTTACAAGAAAATAAACAAGAAATAATAGAGTTGGCATTAGAAGAAAATGAAGATGCTAAGTATATTTGCAAACAATTTGGTTGGCTAAATAAAGAGGCAAAAATTATGAAGGAAATAGCAAAGTATTTGCGCATGCACTATGAGCCAGACGAAATAATAAGTTATACAACTATTAGTGATAAACTTGAATCGATAGGTGCTGAAATCGGTAAATACTTATCAAAAAATAAACAAGAAATAATAGAAATGGCATTAAAAGAAAATGAAGATGTTAGTTATATTTGCAAGCGTCTTGGATGGTTAACTAAACCACCAACGCCAGAAGAAAAAATAAAAGATATAGCAGACTATTTGCACGAGCACTATCCACAAGATAAAATAATAAGTTATAGAACTATTAGTGCTAAACTTGAATCAATAGGTGGCAAAATAAGCAACCATTTACAAAAAAATAAAAAAGAAATAATAGAAATGGCTTTAGAAGAAAATGAAGATGCTAAGTATATATGCAAACAATTTGGTTGGCTAAATAAAGAAGCAATAATTGTGAAAGAAATAGCAGATTATTTGCACGAACATTATGAACCAGACACAAAAATAAGTTATACAACTATTAGTGCTAAACTTGAATCAATAGATGGCAAAATAAACAATTATTTAAGCGTGCATAAACAAGAAATAATAGAAATGGCTTTAAATAAAAATGAAGATGCAATTTCTATTTGCACTCGTCTTGGGTGGTCAACTAAACCAGCAACTAAGCCTGCAACGCCAGAAGAAAAAATAAAAAAAATAGCAGATTACTTGCACGAGCACTATTCACAAGGAGAAATAAAAAGTTATCACACAATTAGTGATAAACTTGAATCAACAGGTGGTGCAATCGGTAACTATTTATCCCATAATAAACAAAAAATAATAGAAATGGCTTTACATAAAAATGAAGATGCAATTTCTATTTGTAATCATATACCGACTTTTAAAAAAGATTTATATAAAAGAATGGATGAAATTGCAAGTAATGATAGCCATTTTCAAAAGGTTAAAGAAAGTATAGAAAATAAGATGGAGGTTAAAATTGCAAAATAATTATATTAATTTAATAAAAGCATTTAAAGAATTAGATATTGAAGATAAAAAAGAAGAAATATTGAAAAAAATATATGAACTAATACAGTTACTATATTTAGAAAATAAAAAAATTGATAGTTTTAATACACCACTTGGTATTTTACAAGAATATACTGATGATAATTCATACTTTGATTTGTTATTTACATATGTTATGACATTAAGAGAAGAAAATGCCAAATTAATAGAAAAAATTGAAAAACTATAATATTTTATTTTTATGATTTATGGGGTTATGACAAAAGAAGGATTTATGCAAGAAAATAAGTTTGGACTAAGAAAACTAAATACGGGATTTACTAAATATTTTATTGGTGACTTGATATGTCGAAAACTAATTTGTTTATTGCTAACGTAAAACACTGGCATGGGGCAACTAAAGAGTCTTGGTTTAGTCATTTAGTTGTTGAAGTATAAAATTTTCTTTGAATAATCTAGTAAGTGATGATTTGATACTTTAGAACTTGTGTCTGCTATCACTTATTTTAGTGATTAGGATTGATTAGAGTAAATTAAAAAAAGAAGAAATCTTAAACTTTATAAAGTAATAATAATTTGTTAAAATGAGTTAGAAAGAAGGATGGTTATGGAAAAAAGTAAAGTATATTTTACTAAAGATATTAGTGAAGCAGGCTTAATTAAAATATATGAAGCATTAAATACTGAATTAAAGGGGCGTGTTGCTGTTAAAATTTCTACTGGTGAACTTGGAGGACACAACTACTTAGACCCTAATTTAATTAAAGGTTTAGTCCAAAAATTAAATGGTACAATTGTAGAATGTAATACCGCTTATCCTGGTAAAAGAATGAGTTCAAGGGATCACTGGGAAACTATAAAAGCTCATGGATTTATGAGTATTGCTAAATGCGATATTATGGATGAAGAAGGGGACATGGAAATACCTGTTAATGAGGGTGTACATTTACAAGGGAAAAATATTGTTGGTTCACACTTAAAAGAATATGACTCAATGCTTATGCTTTCCCACTTTAAAGGACATGCGATGGGGGGATTCGGCGGTGCTTTAAAAAACATGAGTATCGGTGTTGCTTCTAGTCATGGTAAGGCATGGATTCACTCTGTTGGTAGAACAACTGATCAAAATGCAATGTGGGGATTAATTGAAGACCAAGATGGTTTCTTAGAAAGTATGGCAGAAGCAGACAAGGCTGTGGTAGATTTCTTTAAACCTGAAAATATGGCTTATATTAATGTTTTAAATAAAATTTCTATTGATTGTGATTGTGATGCTAATCCACATGACCCAGAAATGGCTGATATTGGTATAGTTGCTAGTTTAGATCCTGTAGCAATTGATAAGTGTTGCTATGACATGATCATGAACTCTAGTGATGAAGGAAAGGCTTCCTTAATTAATCGTATGGAAGAAAAACACGCTATTCATACGGTTTATACCGCGGCAAGTCTTGGTATTGGTTCAATTGAATACGAAATTATTGATATAGATTAATTATAATAATAAATTACACGACTAAATTCGTGTTTTTTCTTTAACTAGTGTTAAAAGAAATTGTTTTTTTATATATTTTTAGATATAATTGTTTTATGAAAAAATACGGGTGATAAAATGAGAAAGATATTAGCAAGCTTAGACATTGGATCAGATGATATTAAACTAGTTGTTGCAGAAATGGCCAAAAATAACAAATTAAATATTTTAGCCTCTGCCAAGGTACCATCTCTTGGTATCAAAAATGGTTTTATAAAGGACCCTTTAAAATTAATGCCAAAATTAGAAGAAGCCTTTACCAAATGTGAAAGTATCATTGGTGTTAAAATAAGAAATGTTATTGCTACTGTTCCAAGTGAAGGAGCTGAATTTTTCTTTACCGAAGGCAGTACAACTATTAATAATGCTGAACGACGTATCAAAAACATGGATATTTTAAGAGCTATGCAAGCCTCTACTTACAATAGAATTAGTAGTGATAAAGAAATAGTAAGTGTTAAACCAGTAAGTTATTTAATTGATGATGAAAGAACGGTTGATAATCCCTTAGGTTTAGAAGCCGTCAAACTAACTATTAAGTCGCTTGTAACAACAATCCCCAAGAAAAATATTAACTTTTTAGAAAAATGCTTAGAAAAAATAGGCGTTAATTTATTAGATTATACTTTAGGCAGTATTGGTGATTACTATGAATTTCAAAAAGAAATTATGAAAGAAAACGTTGGTTGTATAATAAACATTGGTTATATGAAAACTGAAGTATCAATCTTTAATAAAGGTATTTTAACCAATACCGAAACTTTAAATCTTGGAGCTTATCATATAGAAAACGACTTAGCTTATATTTTTAAAGTATCACTAGCCACTGCTAAAGAAATTAAAAATGATTTATGTGCAGCTCATAAAAGAAATGTTTCTGCTAGTATCAAAAAAGAGTATTTAACAAAAACAAATGAAAAAATGGAAATAAGTGAATATGAAGCTACTGAGGTTTCAACTGCTAGAGTAGAAGAAATCCTAAAATTCACAAAAAAACAAATAAATCTCTTAACAAAAAAAGAAATTCATTATATAATGATAACGGGTGGAGTAAGCGAAATGCCAAACTTTTCTATTTTATTAGAAGAAATATTTGGTCATTCTGCTAAAGTTTCACAAACAAGAGAAATTGGTGTTAGAAATAACTCTTATTCATCTTGCGTAGGCTTAATTAAATATTATGAAGAGAATTTGAAAAATAAAAATCAAGAATATTCTATTTTTAATGAAAGTGAAATAGAACAACTAGGTAGTGTTCCTAAGAAAAGTGTTGATGATAATTCAGTACTTGGAAAACTATTTGGCTACTTTTTTGATAATTAAAGGAGGGTATAAACAATGGATGGAAGTTTAAAAATTGATCCAATTGCAAAAATAAAAGTGTTTGGTGTTGGTGGCGGTGGTAATAACGCGGTTAACAGAATGATAGAAGAAGGAGTACAAGGAGTTGAATTTTACGTTGTAAATACTGATTTACAAGTTTTAAATGCTTCTAAAGCTACTAATAAAATTCAAATTGGGGCTAATATTACAGGTGGTCGTGGAGCTGGGTCAAACCCTGAGGTTGGTCGTGAAGCAGCTTTAGAAAGTAAAAAAGAAATAGAAGAAGCTGTAAAAGGAGCCGACATGGTTTTTGTTGCTTGTGGTCTTGGTGGTGGAACTGGTACAGGGGCAGCACCTATCATTGCTGAGATTGCCCAAGAAACTGGAGCTTTAACTGTTGGTATTGTTACTAAACCATTTAGATTTGAAGGTAAAAGAAGAATGGAGCATGCCTTAGTAGGCTTAGAAGAGTTAAAAAAACATGTTGATACATTAATAATTATTCCAAATGATAGATTAAGAGATATTATTGATAAAACAACAACATTCCAAGATGCTTTTAAAGAGGTTGATAATGTTTTACACCGTGGTGTACAATCAATATCTGATTTAATTGCCGTTACTGGTATTGTTAACCTAGACTTCGCTGATATTAAAACAGTTATGGAAAAATCTGGTACAGCTTTAATTGGTATTGGTATGGGTATTGGTGATAATAGAGCAGTTGAAGCAGCTCGTCAAGCTGTATCTAGTGCGTTACTTGAAACTACTATCGATGGAGCTACGGATGCTATTATTAATATAACTGGCGGTGACTCATTAACATTGTTTGAAATTGAAGATGCCGTTGAAACCGTAAGAGAAGCTGCTAATAGTGATATCAATATTATCTTTGGTGCTATTCCTAACTCTAACTTAACTGATGAAGTTATCGTTACTGTTATTGCTACTGGTTTTGATGGTAAAGATGAAAAAAATGATGAAGATGATATGCCAAAAAGAAGATTAGATGAAGACGATACTACGGAATTTGATATTCCATCATTTCTAAGAAGTAAGGATACGTACTAATGGATAGAGAAATTGTAATAGGTGGAGCTTATAAACACTTTAAAGGCTCAATTGCTTATGTCATAACTATTGCTAAGCATAGTGAAACTTTAGAAGATTTAGTCATATATTGTTGTACATCAAAAACAGATAATCATAAACCTGGTATTTATGCAAGACCAAAAAGTATGTTTTTATCCGAGGTTGATCACGAAAAATATCCAAATGTAACCCAAAAATATCGTTTTGAATATATTGAAGAATAAGATGCTTAATGTTGTCTTATTCTTTTATTATGACCTCACTTACGTCTAACGAATCCTTTATTGATAAAACTAACGAATAATTAACAATTTCTTTTAATTCATCATTTAATAAGCCTTGATATAAAGATTCATTAAAACTAAGTAATAACTTATCACCTTTATATTCATAATTATTAAGAACAGCTGTGGTGTTTAAATAGCTCATTAAATTAGTTTTTACAAAAGGTCTTGATTTAAGTCTTTCAATAATAACCTCAAGTTTATCCTTATTATCATTACTTAAAAGGGTAACAGGAACATAATAATTTAAATCATTATCGGTAGCACTATAATACACTGTAGTTTTACTTATATTTTTTAAACTATCTATATCATATAAAGTATTAATGCCAATATCTCTTGTTAAAGTACTAGGTAGGGTGCTATTAATTGTTTCATTTAATAACTTACCATCAATGTATATAATAACTTTTTTAATGCCTGTAATTTCTGTTAAAGAATAAATAATTGCTTCAATCATCTTTTTTGTATTATTAGTGTTTAATAAATCTTTACTAAAATCAATTTTTAAAGTTTCATCTTGTAAGTCCATATTTAATATTTTAGTATCTCTTGGAATTACAGCATAAAAATTATTAGGTAAATAAGCATTTTTTTCACTACCTATTGTTAAAAAGCTAATTGTTTCTCTAACTAACTCTAGAGGATCGCTGCTCTTAAAAGCTAGAGTTATTCTAGAAATATATTCATCTTTATTAGCAACATAAATAGGTCTTGGTATTCCTTGTAAATAAGTAACATCTATATTTTTAATTCTTTCTTCATTTTTAGGGATTGATAAAGTAATAAGAAAAATAAGAAAAGCAAAACCGGTAATCAAAAGTTTTCTTTTAGCACAATTTTTTAACACATTAATCACCTAATAAATTTTATGATAAAAAAAAGAAAGTATGCTTCTTTCTTTAAATTTTAATTTCACCTAGTTTGACTAATTCAATTACGGCCGCTGCCCGGCCATTAACACCAAGCTTTTGCATGGCATTAGATACGTGGTTGCGGACAGTTTTTTCACTAATACCAAGAATTTTAGCAATTTTTTTAGTCGAATAATTTTTTATTAAATAATCAAAAACCTCTTTTTCTCTATTTGTTAATATTTTGCCCATTTCTATCTCCTTCCATAAACACTTATAGTAGTTTATGAAAGAATTTAGCAATTGTTCTTATGAGGTTTGAAATTTAACAGTGATATACTTGTCATTACCAGTGATTTCATTAATTGAGCTAATTATTGAATTAGCAATAGAACTAGAATGATCATTTTTTAACACTGTAATTGATATTGTATCATCTTTTATCTTAGCAAAAGATTCTAGTTCAAAATCATCTTTTATTTTCTTTTCGATTTTCTCTTCTAAAGCTTTCTTTTCATTTAATTTTACTAATGAATTATAAGCCTCATTTTTTTCATCACTTGTTTTTTTGGTATCAAGTAATATTGATTGTAAATTTTCCATTTCTTTTAAAACACTTTCATCTTCACTTACTCTTAAAGAGACTAGTAAAGAGCTTTCTGATACATTAGCGTTAACAGTTTCAGTATTAGTAGAAGTTGCATTATCAAGAATTCCTTTCAAACTATTATCGCTCATTGTAACATAGTAAATTGATAAAACTAAAATTAAACTAAATAAGGTTACAAACCATACACTTTGTTTATTTATCATATACCCTCCATATCTATTAATAATTGTATGTTCAGATATAAAATTTATTACATAAAAAATTAGAGAATATGCTATAATAGGTATAACGTGAAAGTGGTGGAATATGTATACAGTTTCGTTAATATTTATGAAATTTATTATGTTTAGTATCTTAGGTTACGTTTTTGAAATGGTAATGTGTGGGATTATTGATAGAAAACTAACTAATCGTGGTTTTTTATGTGGTCCTTGGATTCCTATTTATGGGTTTGGCTGCCTTGCTATAACTTGGGCTTTGCATAATTTAAAGGATAATGTTATTCTTTTAACTATCTTGGGTATGCTTATTACCTCTTTATTAGAGTATATTACGGCTTGGATATTAGAAGAAATATTCCATAATAAATGGTGGGATTATAGTAATGAAAAGCTTAATATCAGTGGCTATGTCTGTTTAAAAAATTCACTTTGTTTTGCTATTGGTACACCTTTAGTAGTTATTTATTTAGATCCATTAGTAACTAATATGTTTTTAGAAATGAAAGATATAGCTTTATATATTTTAAGTATTGTTTGCTTTATTTTGTTTATTGCCGACACTATATATTCTTGTGTCATAGCGTATAATTTACGTAATAGATTAATTGTTGTTGAAGAACTTAAAAATGATAAGCTTGCCAAAATACCGGGTATGTTAGAAAAACAGTTACAAAAAAGATTAAAAAAGTTAAAACGTTATCCAAAAAGGCTTTTAAAGTCATTTCCTAATATCTTAAAAAGTAATGAGAAAGAATTTGAAATTATGAAGAAAATTTCTTCTAATGAGAAGGCTAAAAGGAAGCAAAAACACCGAAAAAGTAAAAAATAAACAAAAAAGTTTATTTTTTTTTGCAAAAAAAAAGAAAATCGGGTAGTCGCCGTGTATATATATAAGTGGGAGGTACTTTTAGATATGCCAAGATTACAACGAGACTTATTAGACTGTGGTGTTACATGTTTAAGTGAAATAATTAGTCATTACAAAGGCTTTGTGCCTATTGAACAATTACGAGATGACACGAACACTAATACATTTGGAACTAATGCTTATGAATTAGTTAAAACTCTAAAAAAATATAATTTTGATGCTTATGGAATGCGTTTAACAATTAAAGATTTACAAAGTAACAAATGGCCATTACCAGCCATCGCTCACTTTAAAATGCCTAATGGTTTAGAACATTTTATAGTCATAAAAGAAACAACTAAAAAAGGTTTTAAAATTAGTGATCCCGCTTTAGGTATGAGAAAGATTAGTACTGAAGAGTTTATGCGTTACTGGGATGGGATTGCTATCATAGCTTCACCAATATATGAAATACCTAAGTTTGCTAAAGAAAATAAGATAAAAACTCATATGTATCCTTTCTTAAAAAATAATATATTCTTGTTAGTCAATATCTTATTTTTAGCATTTAGTCTTTCAATATTAACAATTATTATTGATTTATATCCAAGGATAATTTTAGAAATTAAAGATTTAAATAATATTTTAGTGATATCAAGTACTTTCCTTTTAATATTTATTGTAAAAACTATTTTGGAGTTAATCTTAACAATATCAAAGTTAAAATTAAAACAAAAATCTTCCAAATATCTTTTATCTAAGTTTTTAACGCACATATTATTTTTACCACTTAAAAAGACTAAATCTTATCAAGATGGCGAAATATTAAGTCGAGTAGAAGAGACAGAAGAAATGTTAGATACCATAATAGAACTAGTCTTAAATATTATTTTAGAACTTATTTTAATTATTATAGCAAGTTTAATACTAGGTAAAATAAATAAGATTTTACTATTACTACTATACTTAGGTTTAGGATTATATCTTGTTATAGGTATATTAACAAGTAAAAGAAGTTATTATCTATTTATTAAGTATATGAATCAAAATGCAGCTTGGAAAGATTTTGTTTTAGAAGAATTAAAAATTTTACCATCTACTAAACATTTAACTAAAGAGCTTTTAAGAAAAAATATAATTAAAGAGAAGGTAGAAAATAAAGTAGATGATAATGTTAAAGTTATTAAGGTCTTAAAAATACTAGACTTGATAAAAAATAATTATTTAGATTTACTTATCTTATTTTTAAATTTCTATGGAATTATATTATACATACAAGCAAAAATAACTATCTTAGATTTCTTTACCTTCCAAAATTGTTATTTATTCTTAGTTTATCCTTTAAAAGAGTTTGTTGCTAACTTACCTAAACTATATTACTTGAAAGGTATTTTTACTAAAATTAATGAGTATTTAAGTTTGAAAGAGGAAAGCATAGTAAATGGTAACTCTTTTAAAATAAAATCGCTTACTTTTACTAATGTATGTTTTACTTACAATAATTATTATTATGTTTTAACTAATTGTAACTTTAAAATAACTAATAATTTTACTGTTTTACAAGCCCCAAGTGGTAAGGGGAAAAGTACCATATTAAAAATATTAATTAAAGAATTAACAAATTACGATGGCTCTATTAAAGTAAATGACTGTGAGTTAAAAAATATTCCTCTTAAAGACATTAGAAAAAATATTGTGTATTTAAGTCAACAAGAAAAAATTATTAGTGGGTCTATTAAAGATAATATTTTATTTCATGAACCATTTGATGCTGAAAGATTAAATAAAGTAATTAATATTTGTAAGTTAGATGAATTTATTAATAAAAGTTCTTTTAAGTTAGATACTTTTATTAGTGATTTAGTTGTTTCAGGAGGTGAAAAAGACAGGATAATACTAGCAAGAACCATCTATAAAAAAGCTAATCTTTATTTATTAGATGAGCCTTTAAGTGAGGTTGGTGTAAAGATGGAAATGCAAATATTCAATGAATTACAAGACTTTTTAAAAGATAAAAAGACAATATATATAAGTCATAAAGCACTAGATACTAAAAATGTTTCTGTAGTTAATCTTTGAAAGGAGGTGATAACATGCTATTAACTAAAGAAGAATTAGTACACACTACAGGTGGCGGGTCTACTTGGATTTTACTAAGTGCTGCGGCTGCTGGATTTCTAACGTTTTTATTTGGAACATTAGATGGCATTTTTAGACCACTTGCTTGTAATAAGTAATAGAAAGGAGTAGTTATGACTTTAGAAGCAAAAGAATTACAAACTATAAGAGGAGGCGCTATTAATATTACTGCTGCTTTTCTAAGTGCTGCAGTAAGAGGTTACTCATTATTATTTGAAATGGGTCAAGCTTTTGGTAGTGCTCTTCATAGAGCTTTTTCAACGCGTAATCGTTGTTAATACTACGTGGGGCTTAGTAGGCCCCCTAGTATTCTTGATTTTCTTCATTAGAGAGTTGCACAACAAATTATTGATTGGTATTAAATTCCGTAAGTTTATCATAGTACTTTTTGCTAGCTTATCAGTTTTAGATAATTTAAATAAATTATCTTTGTCCATATCAAGCATAGCTAGTGTTTGTACTCTTCCTTATCAATCTATTGTACTCTTCAAGAACCATCATAATAATTTTATGATGAGTATTATCTTTCTAAGACATTAAAAATGCTCTATTACTTAGCTACTTAAACTATAATTAAGATAATCTTATCAGTTTCAAAAAATAAAAGTACCAGCCACAGGTACTTTTTTAATATTCAGTAAGATATAAATCAATATATTCATCATAAGTAATATTTTTATCATGCACTTTAGTAGCAATGTCTCTACCTAAGTATCTAATATGCCATGGTT
>CAKOMI010000015.1 GCA_934096605.1 uncultured Bacilli bacterium | reverse complement strand
TCATTATTAGGGTAGAAATTTAAAAAAGTCCGGTTTTAAAAATTAAAAAGTCTGGGTTGAAGTGGACTTTTTGAATGATATTTGTAAAAAAGTCCGGTTACGAGCGAAAATGTATAAGTGTTATTCCTATTACAAAAATAATAAATAAAGCCTTAAGCTTAACAGCTGAAAAGATGGCAGCAATCTTACAAGATACTGATGAAGTAACGCTTAAAAAAGTTTTGAAAAAAACTAAAAATGATAGTACAATGGATATAGATGTTTTTGTAATAACTATGGAAGAGATAGGTGAACAAAAACTTATAGAATAAGGGACTAGTGATTTTAATGGTAAAAAATTTATTAACTAATGCAATTATTGATATATGGCCTATGTTAACTATCTTTTTAGTAGTGATAATATCAATTCGTTTAATGTATATTCATAATGGTAATGAAAAGTTTGTTTTTTATAAAGAATTTTTGAATTTGTTATTTATTGTTTATGCACTTATATTATTTCAACTTTTAACTAATGCTGAGATGAATAGTAGTAGTGGAGTTAATATTATTCCTTTTACAGAGATTATGCGTTATGAAGTTGGGACTAATAGTTTTTATTTGAATGTTGTTGGAAATATCATGTTATTTGTGCCATTTGGTTACTTCGTATCTAGTTATGTTAAAGCTAGTAAAGTTAGTCATATTTTGCTTGTTAGTGGTATTACTTCTTTTACAATTGAGGCTGTTCAACACTTTATAGGGCGTAGTTTTGATATTGATGATATTTTATTAAATGTAGTAGGGGCTATAATTGGTTTTTTACTTTATATAGGTCTTACGGCTATCAAAAAACATTTACCAAAGTTTTTAAGAAGCGATACTTTCTATAATATATTATGTGTTATTCTTATGCTTGTTTGTGTTGTATATTACTTTAATATTATGGGTATATCTTTAAATTAAGAGATAATGGATTAGAGAAAAGAACTCTAATCTTTTATTATGGAAAAAAATATTGACTTTTGAGAAAAAAGTTGTAGAATAATACGCAAAAGAGGGGGAAATTAAATGAAAATTATTGAAGATGACGGAATTGAACTAGTTTTTAAACAAACTGCTTATGAAAAATATTTTAATGATGATGAATATTACGATTATAGAAATAAGGCATATATTAAAGATAATATAAAATCATTTTTAGCCGGAGATTTATCTTCTGAGTTAGAACATTGTGTAAGAATAATTAAAGAAAATGGCTTATTTGGTATACGTGAAGAAAATGGTATGGAAATAATTCCATGTATATTTGAGGATATTGATTATACTATTTTAAAGAATGGAAAGTACATATTTTTTGTAAAACTGAACGATAAATATGGGGTTATTGATGAAGATGGCAATATTTTAGCCCCATGCATTTATGATAGTATTGATAATTACGGAAAAGATTATACTGCTGTATCAAAAGGCACAAAAACAGGTTTAATTAATCCTGATGGCGAGGAGGTAATACCTTGCGAGCATAGAAAAATTTGGTACGATGAAGAAGCGGATAAGGTACAAGTTATTGATCAATATGTTGATTTTTATAGTACTTCTGGAGAACTTATTGCCAAGACTGAATATGATGCTGTTTATGGATTCTCAAGAGGGACTGCTTTAACTTTTAAAGATGGTAAATTTGGTTTAATTGATTCCAATTTTAACACTATAATATCACCAAAATATGATAAAGCTGAAGAAAGTAATCAAGCAATTGAGGTAAAAGATATAAATGGTTGGGGTCTTATAAGTAAAACTGGAGAAACACTTATACCTTGTGGTTACGATTCAATTGATGATATCTTTTATCAAGATGAAAATTTTGTGGGTGCTAGTGTTTCTAAAAATGAAAAAAAGATATTTATTACTGGTGATGGACAGAAAATAGAATTTGAACCATCTTCTACACTTAGCGAGGCTTTTTTTATCAAAGAAGACAATACGAAAAATTATTATTTTAAAGTTGAACAAAATGGTAAAATTGGTGTGATGAATCAAAATGGTGATTTAATAATACCTTGTATTTATGACAGAATATATCCTACTGATTGTGGCTTACTTTCAGTTTCTAAAGATTGCAAAGCGGGTGTCATTGATATTAATAATCGTGTCGTTGTTCCAACTGTCTATTTTGGAACAAATATTTTTGGTAAAGATTTAATACGCGTTGTTAATCATGATATGACTTTTGAACTTGTCAATAGTAGAGGTGAAATGATAACCGATGAAGAATATGAAGTTATTGATCCCCTTAAAAATGATTTATATTTAGTTGAAGATGATGGTTTGCGCGTCGGCATAATTAATGAAAAAGGTGAAGTTATATTGCCATGTAAATTTTATGATCTTGAAATTTTTGATGATGGCATAATAAGAGCAAGTGAAGATGAAAAATGTTATCAAGTTGAGGATAATGGAGATATCATTGAAATACCAGATATTATTACTAAAATAAAGGTATCATATAGAGATTTACCAGGTGGAACTTGTTATACTGATAAAAGGAAAGAAAATTTATCTCAATACAAACGGATTTTGAAGGCTATTGCCATTGCTGATGAAAAACATGAATATCATGATTTAATAATTGATGGTAATGTCGTTAATTTTGCATCAAAAAGTGAAAGAATGTTATTTATGAAAGACCTAGTTATTCCTGATGAGGAAATGGGACCAAAGTTAACTAAGAAAAAGAATGAATAAAAAGTGTTATTGAATAGCACTTTTTTATATTGTAATACTTTTAAAAATTGCACATTGAAATCGTTAAAAATTGCACATTGACATAAATATAATAATATATATTTTACTTTTTTCTACTATTTATATTTCTAAAACAGGTATTTATATTTTGCCAATAACTGCTTTAAAACCATAAAATATTCTTTCTAAATTCTTTTCTTTTAAGTTAAACTCTGCTATACTTTAACTAGGAAGGTGAAGGATATGATAAATAAAAAAGGATATACAATTAAAGAAATGATTATTTTATGTGCAATACTTGCTGTTTTCTTCGCTATTGCTATTACTAAGGTAAGCTATGCTTATTCCATCTCGGCTAGTGAAAGTGAAGGCGAGGCTTTAAAACGAAAAGCCCTTGAAACAGCAGCTAATGTTTATGTAAATAATAATAAAGACAAATTTACAGAAAAAGAAACCTATTTTTATGGTAGTGATTTAATCGAAAATAATCTATTATTTGAAGCCGATAATACTAATTACAGCGCTACTAAAATCAAAGTTACTAATGATGATGGCAACTACAAAGTGGAGATAATGTCTTAATGGCTATTACAAAAACAAAATTTTTACATTTAACAAGATGCCCTAAAATAGTAAGTTTAGAAAAAGACTTAGTATCTTCTTTAAATAAAGAAATTTCTAAAGAAGAATATCAAGAAGAAGAAAGAACTTTACAAGTTAAAGAATTACTAGAAAATGTAGTTGGGGAAAGTGAGATTACCAAAAGACACCTTGATGCAATGCTACCTTACTATAAGCAAGTTGAAATAGAGTCTGGTAAATTAGTGGCCTCTTTTTTTGGTGGTAAGACTATTTATGCTGAAAGTACACTAGAACAAGTACCTTTTACTTGTGAAATAGAGGGGCATACCTTTCTTTGCTATGTTGATATATATAACGAAAATGAAGAAATAAATATTATTGAGGTTAAAGCTACGACCTCTAAAAAATATCTTGCTTTAGCTGGTGGGTATCGTGGTAAGAAAAAATATTCTCTTTTTCATAAAGCTAATGATATATACTACTTAAAAGATGAAATACCTGGGTATAATATATTAAAAGAAATGCCAATGGATTTATACAACACTTTAAAAGAAAAATTGTACGATCGTTTTGGTATTGGAGCATATATCTATGATTTAGCTCTGCAAAGATTTATCATTGAACATTCTAATAAACTAAATAAAAAAGTGCATTATTATTTAGCTGTTTTAAATACTAATTATGTCTATGATGGTACAAAAGAACATGGTGTTAATGTTTATAATAAAGATCAAAATGGAGAAAAATTAATAAGCCTTTTTGCTTTAGACAATGTTACTTTGAAATTACAAGAAAAGATAGCTTATGATGCTAAAGTGTTAATTAAAAGTTTAAATAATCCTAATAATGAGTCTTTATTAGGCCCATGGTGTAACTATAAAAGTCCAACAATATGTCCATTTTTTAAAAGTGTCTGTGGTGCTCATATAAAAGAAAAAAATAGTGTTTTAAGTTATATGAATAATGCCTCTGGTTTTAAAATGCCAGATGGTACAAGATTAAAAGGCTTAGAATTAATTAATAATGGCTTTAATGACATGTTAGATATTGATGGGTCTTTAATTACTAATCCCAATCATATAATTGAAAGAAACTCTTATATTACTAAAGAGCCGTATATTAATTTCAAAAAAATAAAATGTATTATGGATTCGCTTGAATATCCTATCTATCACTTAGATTTTGAAACATTTCCATGTCCTATACCAAGATTTAAAGGGGAAAGCCCTTATACTCAAAGCCCTTTTGAATTTAGTTTACATATTGAAAGAGAACCTGGTAAATGTGACGCCATAAAAGATAACTACATATTCTTAGCCCATACTATCGAAGACGAAAGGCGTGAACTTGTAAAAGAACTATTAAAACACATTGATTCTAAAAAGGGGACAATCCTTGCACAAAATGTATCTTTCGAAAAAAATAGAATTTTAGAACTAGCTAAAATATTTCCGGAATATAAAGAAGATTTAATAGCTATTAGCAAAAGAACATTTGACTTACTATGGATTTTAAATAACAATAAAGAATTCTTTACTAAGCATAATTTTTCTTCATATGATATAAATACAGTCAATTTCTATGATTACCGTTTAAGTGGTTCTTATTCCATAAAAAAAACTTTACCATTATTTAGTAATTTATCATATGATAATTTAGGTGTTCATAATGGTACAGAAGCTATTATAGAGTATGCTAATTACAATAATATGAATGAAGAAGAACTTGCCAAGACAAGGGAAAATTTGAAAATATATTGCAGACAAGATACTTGGGCGATGGTTGAAATTTTAAATTCGATTAGAAAAATTATTGACGAGTTATAAAAAAAGTGTTAAAGTAATCCTACTTTATTTAAGGGGGATTGTGTTTATGCAAAAAGAAAATATGCTCTTTTTGAAAAAGAAATTACAAAAATTATCTATTGTTTTACTAATGAGTACCTTAGTAGGCTGTAGCAAAGAAAAGAGTAATTCTATTAATGAAGGTACGGTTTTACTAAATCTTGATGAAACAGAAAAAAAATGCTTGCCAACTGTTGAAGATGTTCAAAATCTTTTATGTGAGAAAAATACTAATGACTTACTTGTTTCTAGTTTAATACCTAATGTTGACGTTACTGGTATGGCAGAAACTAAAACGTCTTATGATATGCTAAGCGAATTTTATGGCCTTAATGAACAAGCTTTACCTTTCTTTTATCAAGAAGTAGCTCTTTTAAATGCTCTTCAAATTGAAGACTACACTATGGCTTCAACAGATGAAATGATATTAGCTGAAAAAGACTTAGAAAACTTTTATATTGAAAAAGAGTGGTTTTTAGCAGAAAAGAAAGATAGTCAATCATATGAAAGTTTAGAGGTCAGCCAAAATACAACTAATTATCTTACTTATATGAGTTATTATGTTGATTTAGGTAATGATAATTCAATGCTTATGGGAACAGACTATTCTAATGGTCAAAGTAAATTAATTATTAATCTTTATACTAATGATACCGATTTTGACTATGATAGTCCTTTGATTTTTGCAGCTCCAATAAATAGTAATGCTGATTTACTTGCTATCAATGCTGAACTTATGGCTTACTATCAAGACCAATTTGATTATGACTTATTACTAAATAGTACTATTGGCAAAACGCTCCAAAAACAAAATCCATACATGTTTAATGATTTATTTCAAATATTAGATTCTATTCCTAAAAATAGTCAAAGTAAGAAACTTTTATCCTAAAAATTGTCAAAGTATTGTCAATTAAGTTAGTTCTTGTTGTATGAAATGTTTTCTTTTTAGTATTATATTATTGTAAGGGACGTGATAATATGTTATATCCTTCTATTGATAAGCTACTAACCATAGTAGACTCTAAATATAAACTTGTTCATGTTGCTTCAATTAGAAGTAAACAAATGCTTGAAAATAATCATTATCAAATGGCTGAAAATGAATATCATAATAAGAGAACTATAGGTAGAGCATTAGAAGAGTTAGAAAAAGGACTTATTACTGTTATAGATAAAAATGACAGAAAATAAGTTTTTTTGTCTTAAAAATTAGTTTTTAGTCCAGTCAATATTTGCTTTTTTTCATAAACTACCTTAAGAAAGGTGAGATTATGAGTAGAATTTTAAAAACGGGTGAGAATCAAATTACAAATCCTTATAGTTATAGACATAAAGCTGTTGATGTGGTAAAAAAGTGGTATCAAAAAGACACTGTAATATGCCATAGTGATGGGTTAGTTATACTAGTTCAAAAAGGAAGAAAAAATAATCGCGGGTCAACTGGTAACGAAAGTTATGGTAATTTTGTTAAAGTAAAACATAAAAATGGTTATTATACGTTATATGCCCATTTAGATACTGTTCTTGTTAATAGTGGGACTAGTATTAAAAAAGGTGATACGATTGGTGTGATGGGAAATTCTGGTAATGCCTATGGTGTTCATTTGCATTTTGAACTACGTGATGAAAATAATAATTTAATAAATCCAACTAATTATTTAAATAGTGACTTACCAAATAAAACCGTAACATATCAAGCTTATGATAATATTAAAAAAATGTGGTTACCGAATGTTAGAGTAGGTGATGGCGATTATGCTGGTAATTTTGGTAATCCTATTGGTGGCATTTATTTAGATAACTATAAAATGCGAGTTCATGACAAGAAAAAGGGTATTTGGCTTCCTTGGGTAACAAATCGCAGTGACTATGCTGGCAATCTTGGTAATGATATTGATGGGGTACAAATTTATGGTGTTAGATACCGTGCTCATTTAAAGGGTAGTGGTTGGCTTTCCTTTGTAAATAAAGTAGACAATACAAGCGAAGGCTACGCAGGTATATATGGTAGGTCTATTGATGCAATTGAAATTAGATAGAGAACTACAGTCCGTAATTGGGCTGTTTTTTGCATTGTTATATTTGTGTAGAACATTATATTCTCAGTGATATAAAATTATTTTTGTTGACAAGGGTATATTATACCTTTAAAATAAAAGTCATCTATTAAGAGTAAATGTATATTTTAAAATTAGAAATTTAATTAAGGAGGAAAATAAAATGAAAAATTTAGAGTTAACATTACCAACAGTAGATCAAGTTTTTGGCAGTGATGAAGAAAAACAATTGGACGTCTTTAGAAAATATGGGACAAAAGCTTTAGCTACGGATTTATGCGTTATAACAAATAGTAATTATTTTGATGATAATTATTATAGTATTGAAGAAGAAAAAGAAGTAAAAGTTAGAACATGTCCTTTTTGGACGCAAACTATTGCAAACAATAATGAAATTTATGGTGTAAGTCAAGAAGGAAAAAAATCAAGATATTTTAATGTGAGTACTAATATTACTATTCGTCCCATATTGTTATGTTCTCGTATCTTTTCTGAAATAACAGCCAACAAGATGATGGGATATAATGGAGTAGGCGAGATAGAGTTTGGCACATTTCCACAAATTGCCGCTAAAGCCAATATACAAGAAACATTAGAAAACGAGTTTGAAAAAGGAATGCCTAAAACTGGTAAAAAGTTTCCGCTTTATTTAGTAAGTTACTATAAATATAAAGATAACTCTAATCTTATTATGCATGAAGAATATGAATACCAAGGAAAAAAATATATTCGCGTGAGAATGAAAGAAACTACGAGTGTCTTTAATTACACTATCCTTTCAAATGGAGAAGAATATAAAAAAGGCCGTTATGTTTGGATAGAAGTCTTACCAGTAAAATGGCTTATTGATGAAGAAACAAAACTTTAATTGCTAAAAAGGGCTTATGTGCTGGTATTAATTTTGAAATTTTAGATAAAGAGCAAAAAAAGGATTTTGAAAACTCCAAAATTAAAGATTATCTTGATAAATATGTGCTTCCAGCTTTAATACAGGGTTTGGATTTGCCTGAAAAATTATTTGAAGAAAATGAAGAAAATATTGCAGAAACAGAGACAATAAAAAAGGTAGAAAATCCTTATAATTTTAATTTAAAAGCTGTAAGCAATGAAGAAATAATAACTAGAGCAATTGAATGTGATATACCTGTATTTTTGCATGGACATTCATCAGAAGGCAAAACGGCAAGAGTGAAACAAATAGATTCTAATTGTGAAATCGTTCATCTTCGTAATGCTACTTTAAATAGTTTAAATGGCAAAAGCGTGTATGATAACCAAACTAAAGAAATGATAAATATTCCACCAACTTGGTTTAAGAAAATAAAAGAAAAAAGCACAAGTGAACCTAATAAATTGCATGTGGTATTTTTTGATGGTTTAACAAGTGCTAAAGAAATCATTCAAGATGCAGTAATAAATATTGTTACAGATAAAAGTGTAAATGGTATTTGGAAATTACCAGAAAATGTTAGAATTGTAGCTTCAGGACATGATACATTAGCATCATTAGAGGCTAACAAAATGCCAGAATTATTATTAGAAAAATTTGCTCATGTTTATATTGAGACTACTACAGAAGAATGGCTAAAATGGGCTAGAAAGAATCATATTCACCTTGCTATTTACTCTTTTATTGCTTGTACTAATGGACTTGCTTTAAGAAGTCCATATAATGGAGTTGCTCCTAATGCTGACCCAAGAAAATGGGAAATGGCTTCAAAACTACTATATAAAACGGGCAATCCAGAAATGCTTTGGACATTGGTAGGTCCTAGATTAACAAAAGAATTTATTGATTTTTATAACATGCCAGTAATAACTTTAGAAAATGTAATAAATAATAACTACACAGATTTAGATATTCAAGCATTAAGTAAAGACGAAAAGTATGCAACAACTATGTGTTTATCTAAAGTTGATGAGGATAATTTAGATATAGTTAGAGCTTTTGTTGCTAATCTAGGAGTAGAGTTTGAAGAACTTTTTGAAGCTTTGTGGGCTCAAGATGATCAAAATAGATTAAAAAAGCTTAATGAAAAATCAGGGAAAATGGTAAGAAAAAGAAAATGATGCAGAGAAAAGAAATGTTTCTATCATATCTTAAAGCTAATGTTGCTCCTATATTAATTGATTTTCTTTCCGGACAAGATTTTGAAAATGCTATAGTGTTACCAGCTAATATTGATTCACTAGAGTTGAATGGCCATTATGAAGGGATGATTTTTAAGCCGCCACTTTGGCTTGCTGAAATATTGGGAGAAAATAAAAGTAAAATATTAGTAATTGATAAAATTGATATGATATCGAAAGAAGAACAATTAAAATTTTGTGAATTATTAGAATATAGAAAGATATCAACATTTACTCTTCCTGAAAATTGTATAATAATTGTTACGGCTAATGAAATTAATAAAGAAAAAATAAACTGCGAAATATTTTCCCTAGTTGTACGAATTTAAAAATATATGTTTATTATGATGGATTTTTATGTAAAAAATGCGTAAGGGCTCTTGACAAGGGCTCTTTTTTTCATTAAAATGAATATTAAGTTGTTACTTAAAAAAAGGCCATGGTGATTTTTTGGAACATTATTTTACAAACAATAGTCGATTAAAAAGCGAAGTTCGCACGATTAAGTTTGAAAACAAGGGGCATGTTTTCACTTTTTTTAGTGATTTAGGCGTTTTTTCTAAAGATAAGATTGATTATGGAAGTAGACTTTTATTAGAGGGAATACAAAAAAATAGAGATACAGCAAGTTCTATTTTAGATGTTGGGTGTGGCTATGGCTTTTTAGGTATTGTTTTATCTAAAACTTATGATGCACATGTTACTATGACGGATGTTAACAAAAGAGCCCTGCACTTATGTGAAAGAAATATTAAAGAAAATAAAGTGAGTGGGGAGCAAATAGAAAGTAATATATATGAAAATGTTACTGGTACATATGATTTAATTGTTACCAATCCACCCATTAGGGCGGGTAAAGAAGTAGTAAAGAGTATCCTTGTTGGTGCCAAAGAGCATCTAAATAAAGATGGAGATTTATGGTTCGTTATTCATAAGGATCAAGGCGCCAAAAGTATGGCTAAATCCTTAAGTGATATATATAATATTGAGGTGGTTTTAAAAGATAAAGGATTTTATGTTTTTCGTGCAAAAATTTATTGACACTAAAGTTGTTTACTGATAGAATTGTAAATTGGTGACGTGTTATTTTTGAACGTTTTGATATTTTGAAAAAATTATTGTTAGATGGGGTGAAATCATGGCTTACAAATTAAAAAAATGTGGAGATTATAGAACTCGTAGGAGTTTCTCCAAAAGTAAAAATACGATGGAACTACAGGATTTACTAGAAATCCAAAAGAAAAGTTACCAAGAGTTTTTAGAGACTGGTATTCGTGAGGTATTTGATGAATTATTTCCAGTTGAAAGTTTTACAGGTAATGTTACTGTTGATTTTGGTGATTATTCTTTTGACAAGCCTAGATATTCTGTAAAAGAAGCAAAAGAAAGAATGGTTAACTACGCTGCACCACTTAAGGTTGAAGCACGTGTATTCATTCATGAAACTGGAGAGGTCAAAGAACAAGAAATATTCCTAGGGGATATGCCTTTAATGACTGAGGCTGGTACATTTATCATAAATGGTGCTGAGCGTGTTATTATTTCTCAATTAGTACGTAGTCCAAGTGTTTACTTTAAACGTGAGGTAGATAAAAATGGCCGCCGTGTTATAAGTGGTGAAATGATTCCAAATCGTGGTACATGGCTTGAATTTGAAACTGATGCAAGAGATATTGTTTATGTTCGTATTGATAGAACAAGAAAAGTCCCTGTTACGACTTTCCTAAGAGCCCTTGGGTTATCTAGTAACGAAGAAATTGTTTCTTTATTCGGAGAAAATGATTATCTTTTAAATACATTTGAAAAAGATAATACTAAAAATACTGATGAAGCATTAATTGAAATATTTGAAAAATTGCGTCCAGGTGAACCAGCCACACTTGATTCTGCTAAAAACCAATTGATTATTCGTTTTTTCGATCATTTCCGTTATGACTTAGCTAAAGTTGGTCGTTATAAATTTAATCGTAAATTAAATGTTTGTGAAAGACTAGTAGGTTGTACATTAGCAGAAGATATTAAAGATAGTGAAGGTAATGTTGTAGCGTCTGCAAATACTTTAGTTACTAAAGAAGTTTTAGATAATATTAAACCTGCTATTACGAGTGGTTTTGGTACTAAAAAAGTGTTAATTCATGAAGAATTAGACCAATATAATGAGGTTCAAGAAATTAAAGTATTTGATAAAACTAATCCTGATAAAGTAGTACCTATTATTGGTGTTCTTGAAACAACGACTGAAAAAAGACTTACTATTCCCGATATCTATGCTTCAATTAACTATTACTTAGACCTACAATTAGGTATTGGTAATACTGATGAAATAGATAACTTAGGAAACCGTCGTGTTCGTCAAGTAGGGGAATTAATTCAAAAACAATTCCAAGTAGGTATGAGCCGTATGGAAAGAGTTATTAGAGAAAGAATGACTACACAAGAAACAGAAGATATTACACCAAAATCTTTAATTAACATTCGTCCTGTTACTGCTGTTTTAAAAGAATTCTTTGGTAGTTCCCAATTATCAAAGTTCATGGATCAAATTAACCCAATTGCTGAACTTACTGATAAAAGACGTTTATCTTCTTTAGGACCTGGCGGTCTATCAAGAGATCGTGCTGGTATGGACGTTCGTGACGTCAATGCAAGCCACTACGGAAGACTTTGTCCAGTAGAAAGTCCAGAAGGTCAAAATATCGGTCTTATTACTTCACTTTCTGGTTATGCTAAAGTAAATGAATATGGCTTTATTATGACTCCTTACCGTCGTGTAGTTGCAGGTCAAGTTCAAATGGATGACGTTCATTACTTAACTGCTGATGAAGAAACCGATTATTATATTTCTGAGGCTAATATTAAACTAGATGATGATAATCATATTGTTGAAGACGAAGTTATCGTACGTTATAACGGTGACAACTTAATGGTTTCTAAAGATAAAGTTAACTTTGTTGACGTATCGCCAAGCCAAGTTGTATCAATAACAACAAGTTGTATCCCATTCTTAAACTACGATGACGTTCACAGAACACTTATGGGTTCAAACATGCAACGTCAAGCCGTACCTCTTTTACAAACTGAAGCACCTATCGTTGGTACTGGTGTTGAATGTGTAGCGGCTAAATATTCTGGTAGTACTATTCTTGCTAAAGCAGATGGTGTTGTAGAATATGCCGATTCTAAAAAAATTATTGTTAAAACTGTTGGTGGTAAAGATACTTATTATCTTGCTACATTTGAGGCTAACAATGCTGGTGCTTGTACAAATCATATACCTTTAGTACATGCTGGTGATAAAGTAGCTAAAGACCAAGTTATTGCCGATGGACCAAGTACCGATCATGGTGAACTTGCTCTTGGTAAAAACATGACTGTTGCTTTCATGACTTATAATGGTTATAACTATGAAGATGCGGTAATATTAAATGAAAGACTAGTTAAAGATGATGCTTATACATCACTACATATTGCTATGTATGAAATTGAATGTCGTGATACTAAACTTGGACCTGAAGAAATAACTCGTGATATTCCAAATGTTGGTGAAGAAGCTCGTAAAAACTTAGATTCTTCTGGTATTGTAAGAATTGGTACCGAAGTTAAAGAAGGCGATATCCTAGTTGGTAAAGTTACACCAAAAGGTGTTCAAGAACTTACTAGTGAAGAAAAATTATTACATGCTATTTTCGGTGAAAAAACACGTGAAGTAAGAGATACATCATTAAAAGTAGAACATGGTGCCGCTGGTATCGTTCATGACGTTAAAGTCTATACTAAAGAAAATAGTGATGAATTACCTGCTGGTGTTTTCAAAATAATTCGTGTTTATATTATTCAAAAACGTAAAATCCAAGTTGGTGACAAAATGAGTGGTCGTCATGGTAACAAAGGTGTTATTTCCCTAATCTTACCAGAAGAAGATATGCCATACTTACCAGATGGTCGTCCAGTTGATATCATGTTAAACCCATTAGGTGTTCCATCTCGTATGAACATTGGTCAAATATTAGAAGTTCACTTAGGAATGGCTGGTAAAAAATTAGGCGTTCATTATGCCACTCCAGTATTTGATGGCGCTAATATCGATGATATTCATGAAGAAATGGCTGAGGCCGGAATGAGTGAAGATGGAAAAGTAACTCTTATCAATGGTCGTACTGGTGAACCTTTCGAAAACCGTGTTAACGTTGGTGTTATGTACATGGTAAAACTACATCACATGGTTGATGATAAATTACATGCTCGTGCTACTGGTCCATACAGTTTAGTTACGCAACAACCTTTAGGTGGTAAAGCACAATTTGGTGGTCAACGTTTCGGTGAGATGGAAGTTTGGGCATTATATGCTTATGGTGCTGCTCATGTCTTACAAGAAATACTTACTATAAAATCTGATGATGTTATTGGTCGTGTTAAAGTATATGAAGCTTTAGTAAAAGGTAAAACTGTTAACCAAGCTGGTGTTCCTGAATCATTTAGAGTATTAATTAAAGAATTCCAAGCCTTAGGTCTAAATGTTCAAATAATTAACAATAAAGATGAAGTCTTAGATTTAAAAGAAATAGAAAAAGAAGAAGAAAAAGAAGATATTATTAAAATTGATGAAATAGATGTAACTCCTGAGATAAAAGAAACTGAGCCAGAAGAATTAAATGATGATTTAGAAGATGATTATTCTGATGGCGATGAAGAAGATGAGTTTGACTCTGATTCTTTAGATGATTTAGAATATCCTGGAGACACCTTAGAAGATGATTCTACTGATAGTTTAGGAGGTAAGTAATATGATCGAAGTTAATAATTTTAAAGGAATTAAAGTAAGTCTTGCTAGTCCTGAACAAATTCGCTCTTGGTCTTACGGTGAGGTTAAAAAACCAGAAACCATCAACTATCGTACATTAAAACCTGAAAGAGATGGCTTATTCTGTGAAAAAATCTTTGGACCTACTAAAGACTATGAATGTTCTTGTGGAAAATACAAAAGATTACGTTATAAAAATGTTGTGTGTGATCGTTGTGGAGTAGAAGTTACAAAGTCTAAAGTACGTCGTGAACGTATGGGACATATTGAACTTGCTTCTCCTTGCTCTCACATCTGGTTTTTTAAAGGCGTACCATCAAAAATGGGTCTTGTTCTTGATATGAGTCCAAGAGACCTAGAAGAGGTTTTATACTTTGTAAGTTATGTTGTTTTAGACCCTGGTAGTGCACCTCTTGCTAAAAAACAAACTTTATCTGATAAAGAGTATCATGCATACTATGAAAAATATGGTAATGCTTTCAAAGTTGGTATGGGTGCTGAAGCTATCCAAAAACTTCTAAAAGAAGTTGATATTGATAAAGAAGTAGAGGATTTAAGAGCTGAACTTGAAGGCGCTACTGGGCAAAAACGTATTCGCCTTGTTAAAAGATTAGATTGTTTAGTATCATTCCAAGAAAGTGGTAATCGTCCTGAATGGATGATCTTAGAAGCTCTTCCTGTTATTCCACCAGATTTACGTCCAATGATTCAACTTGATGGTGGTAGATTTGCTACAAGTGATTTAAATGATTTATATCGTCGTATTATAAATCGTAATAATCGTTTAAAAAAATTATTAGAATTAGGAGCTCCAACTATCATTGTTCAAAATGAAAAACGTATGCTTCAAGAAGCCGTTGATAGCCTACTTGATAACGGTAGAAGAGGAAGAAGCGTATCTGGAGCAGGCAATAGACCACTTAAGAGTTTATCTAGTATGTTAAAAGGTAAACAAGGTCGTTTCCGTCAAAACTTACTTGGTAAACGTGTTGACTATTCTGGTCGTAGTGTTATCGTTGTTGGACCAAACCTTAAAATGTATCAATGTGGTATTCCAAAAGATATGGCTCTAGAACTATTTAAACCACATGTAATTCATGGTTTAGTAGAACGAGGCCTTGCTCATAATATTAAAGGTGCTAAAAAACTTATTGATACTAAAAATGATTGCGTATGGGATGTAGTAGAAGATGTTATTACAGAGCATCCTGTTATGTTAAACCGTGCGCCAACTCTACATAGATTAGGTATCCAAGCTTTTGAACCAAAATTAGTTGGTGGTAAAGCTATTCGTTTACATCCACTTGTTTGTACTGGATTTAATGCTGACTTCGATGGTGACCAAATGGCTGTTCACGTTCCACTTTCAGAAGAAGCTCAAGCTGAAGCAAGAATACTAATGCTTGGTGCGCAAAACATACTAAATCCAAAAGATGGAAAACCAATCGTTACACCATCACAAGATATGGTTCTTGGTAATTGCTATATTACTCAAGAAAAAGCTGGTGAACCACATGAAGGTAAAGTTTATAAAGACCCTAATGAAGTTCAAATGGCATATCAAAGAAAAGAGATTACTCTTCATACTCGTATTGCCTTACCAGTAAAATCTTTCAAACATAAATTATTTATGGAAAGCCATATGGATGATTACTTAGTAACTACTTGTGGTAAAATCATTTTCAATGAAATATTACCAGATAGTTATCCATATGTTAATGAAGCTACAAAAGAAAACATTGAAGGTATGACGCCAGATAAATATTTCTTACCAATGGGTACTAATATCCCTGAAGCTATCAAAGCAATGCCTTTAGGAAAACCATTTGTTAAGAAAGACTTAAGTAAGATTATTGCTCAAGTATTTAAACGTTATCATACAACTGAAACTAGTGTTTTCCTTGATAGACTAAAAGACTTAGGTTTCAAATATTCAACTATTGCCGGTATTACCGTATCAGCATCTGATATAGTAACATCTAAAACCAAAACGCAAGTTCTAGAAGATAGTCAAGCCCTAGTTGAAAAAGTTAATAAACAATTTAAACGTGGTATGATTACTGATGAAGAACGTTATAACACCGTTATTGATATCTGGAATAAAGCAAATGATAAAATCAAAGCTGAATTAAAAGAGTTAGCCGAAGGTGACTATGATAATCCATTGTTTATGATGATGAACTCTGGAGCTCGTGGATCATTATCAAACTTCTCACAACTTGCTGGTATGCGTGGACTTATGGCTAAGCCAGATGGCTCTACTATTGAAATTCCCGTTACCTCAAACTTTTCAGAAGGTCTTACAGTGTCTGAATTCTTCTTATCAAGTCATGGTTCTAGAAAAGGTAACGTTGATACCGCTCTTCGTACAGCAGACTCAGGTTACTTAACACGTCGTCTTGTTGAAGTTGTTCAAGATATTATTGTTAAAGAACATGATTGCGGTTCTATCCATGGTGTTGTTGTAAAAGACTTAATTAACGATAAAGATGGTAGTGTTATTGAATCACTTGCTGAGCGAATTTTAGGTCGTTATACTGCTCAAAAAATTGTTAATCCAGAAACTAAAGAAGTTATTGCTGAAAAAGGCGTATTAATCACTGAAAATATGGTTAAAAAAATAACTGAAGCTGGTATTAAAGCAGTTGAAATTAGAAGTGTCTTGACATGTAAGGCAGAAAATGGTGTATGTCAAAAATGTTATGGTCGTAACCTTGCAACTGGAAATCTTGTTGAAACAGGTGAAGCAGTTGGTATTATGGCTGCCCAATCAATTGGTGAACCGGGTACTCAGCTTACAATGCGTACATTCCACTCAGGTGGTGTAGCAGGAGATGACATTACTCAAGGTCTTCCACGTGTTGAAGAATTATTTGAAGCTCGTAATCCAAAAGGTAAAGCAACGATTTCTGAGGTTAGTGGTAAAGTTGCATCTATTAAAGAAGAAAATGGCAAATATCGTATCGTTGTTGAAACAGAAGCTGAAGCTCGTGAACACGTAACTAACTACAACATGAAACTACGTGTTGCTGTTGGTGATATGGTAAATGCTGGTGACAAGTTAACTGAAGGTGTTATTTCACCAAAAGAATTACTTGCTGTAACTGACCCAATCACGGCTCAAGAATACATCTTAAAAGAAATTCAAATGGTTTACAAATTACAAGGTGTTGACGTTAATGATAAACACATTGAAATTATTGTTAAACGTATGATTAATAAAGTTCGTATTGTTGATGCTGGTGATACTGACTTAGTAGAAGGTTTAAGCGTATCATTAAAAGAATTTACAGACGCTAATAAACCAGTTATCTTAGCTGGTAAAGTTCCTGCTAAAGGTAGACCAATTATGCTTGGTATTACTAAGAGTTCATTACAAACTGATTCCTTCTTATCAGCTGCATCATTCCAAGAGACTACTAGAGTTCTTACTGATGCCTCTATTAAAGGTTCAGTTGACTACTTAAGAGGATTAAAAGAAAATGTTATCATTGGTAAATTAATACCTGCTGGTACTGGTGCTCGTGAATATAGTGACATTGAACTTGAATTAAAAAAACAATTCATGGATGATGATGCTAGTGAGGTTTTAGAAGAAACTTTAATGGACACAGCTAGTGATGATGATAGTGTTGAAGGTATTAATGAAACACTTGATGATTTAGATTTAGAAAATGAAGAAAATACGGAAGAATAACCGTATTTTTTCTTGCATTAACGCATATTTTTTTCTATAATATAAACATACAAGCGAAGATGGCGTGGAAAACCGGAGCTATATAAAAAAAGTGATTCTTCTAGAATAACTAGGGTGGAACCGCGGAGTATATCTTCGTCCCTTATTATTTTAGAAGAATTTTATTATTTGAAAGGGTGATATTTATGAAAATTACAATGGAAGAGTTAGTAAACTATTGTAAACAATACGGTTTTATTTTTCAAGGTAGTGAAATTTACGGTGGTCTTTCTAATACTTGGGATTATGGTTCACTAGGTGTTGAACTAAAAAATAATGTGCGAAAGGCTTGGTGGAAAAAGTTTATTCAAGAGAATCCTTACAATTATGGACTTGATTCGGCTATTCTTATGAATCCTGAGGTTTGGGTAGCAAGTGGACATGTAGCGTCTTTTGCGGACCCACTAATCGATTGTAAAAAATGTAAAAGTCGTCATCGTGCTGATAAATTAATAGAAGAATTTACAAATGGTACTGAAACTGGTGATGGATGGGAAAATGAAAAACTAGAAAATTTTATTCGTGATAATCATGTTCCATGTCCTAAATGTGGTGCATGTGATTTTACACCAATCAGAAAATTTAATCTTTTATTTGAAACTCATCAAGGTGTTACGGAAGATACTAAAAACAAAGTTTATCTACGTGGTGAAACTGCCCAAGGAATATTTGTTAATTTCTTAAATGTTCAAAGAAGTATGCGCGCTAAAGTTCCTTTTGGTATTGGTCAAACTGGTAAAAGCTTTAGAAATGAAATAACACCAGGCAACTTTACTTTTAGAACCCGTGAATTTGAACAAATGGAATTAGAATTCTTTTGCAAGCCTGGTACTGATTTAGAGTGGTTTAATTTCTGGAAAAAAACATGTCTTACATTCCTAAAGGATATAGGTATCAACGAGGATAATCTTCGTTACCGTGATCACGAAAAAGAAGAATTATCTTTTTACAGTGCAGCCACCACAGATATTGAATACTACTATCCAATGGGTTGGGGTGAATTGTGGGGTGTAGCCGATAGAACTAATTATGATTTATCTACGCATATAGAGCATTCTAAAACCGATTTATCATATCTAGACCCTGAAACTAATGAAAAATACATCCCATATGTAATAGAGCCATCCGTTGGTCTTGATAGATTAGTATTAGCGGTTTTATGTGATGCTTATCATAAAGAAGTGCTTGATAATGATGAAAGACTAGTATTAAAAATTCATCCCGCTTTAGCACCTTATAAAGTTACTATTTTACCACTTATGAAAAAAATCCATGCTGCAAGAGCTATGGAAATATACGGTGACTTAGCAAACGAGTTTATGTGTAGCTATGATGAATCTGGTAGTATCGGTAAAAGATATAGAAGAAGCGATGCTGTAGGTACACCATTTGCAATTACGATTGATGACGAAACATTAAATAACAATATTGTAACCATTCGTGATCGTGATACAATGGAACAAATAAAATTACCAGTAAGTGAATTAAAAAATTACATTGCTGAAAGAATTAAATTTTAAAAAAACTACTACTTAAGACTAAGTAGTAGGGCAGCTAGTAAAAATCCTAGATTTAAAACTACAAATATAATAACAGAAGCGTTGGTATAACCAGCTCTTTTTTGTTTTGAACGAGTAAGTTTTAAAACATATTCATTTTCCAATTCTTCTTTCTTTCTTCTTTCTTCTAATTTAGATTCTATTGGTATAATTTTTGTGCTACGATCTAAAGCATCATTTTGTGTGGCATTTCTTTCCTTTAAACTCTCTAAAAAAGCAATTTGATTATCATATCCGTTATTTACTTCTTCAGTAAAAGGATTAGGCGTATACTCTTTATATCTTTTAATATCTTTAATATAATTTTCAAATTCAATAACTTTATTTGTTTCCTCTTCTTTTAAAACTTCTTCTTGATTAATTAAATTACTATATGTTTTTCTACTTATCATTATTTAACACCCTTCCAAACTCTTCTAGAGTAACAACACCCTTAACATTTTTTAAATTATTATAAGATATAATAACATTATCAGGACTTGCTGTATCAAAACGATATTTCTTATCATACTCATCAGTTATAGCTATAAAAATAGTGCCATTTTCATCAATCTCTTTTTTTATATCTTTAATTTTAGGATATTTTAAATATTCTTTTTGCTCTTGCCTTAACAAATCCTCAGTTTGGCAATATACCTTAATTATATGAAATAAATCATAACCATTAATTCTTTCACTATCCCAAATATCCCTTCTTAAATTTTCATTTTCTAAAATACCTGGCAGATAGTAGTTTCCTATATCAAGTTTTTCTTCATCTTTATATTTTAAAATAGTGCCATCAAGGGTAATATCTTTTCTGATTTCTTCGTTGCCTTTAGTCCATTCATTTAAATACATTATATTATCTTGCATAATCCTACTATTCATATAGCCACTCCCTATTCTAAAAAATATTATACTAAAAAAAAGTTTAAAAAGAAATATTTGTTTTGCATATTTGTACATTTTTTACTATAATAACTCTGTGATGTATATGAAAGAAAAATTAAATCGTGATTTTATAATAAATTTATCAAATAAAAAAGGAGAGCCTAGTTGGATGACTGAGTTTAGACTTAACTCTTATGAAGCATTTCTTAAAATAGAAAATCCTACCTTTGGTCCTAAGTTAGATTTTTCTTTTGATGATTTATTATATTATAAAAAAACTGAAGAACAAAAGAAAAATTGGCAAGATGTAAAAAAAGAAACATATCATACTTTTTGTAAGTTAGGCGTTGTCGATGCCGAAAAAAAATATTTAGATGGTGTTAGTAACCAAATGGAAAGTGAGGTTGTCTATCATCATAATATTACTGATAAAGATATTATTTTTTGTAGTACAGATGAAGCCTTAAGAAAGTATCCCAAGCTTTTTAAAAAGTATTTTAATACTCTAGTTAAATATGATGAAAATAAATACACGGCTTTAAATGGAGCTGTTTGGAGTGGTGGCTCTTTTATCTATATTCCACCTAATACTAAGTTAGATAGGCCTCTTCAAAGTTACTTTCGTATTGATACAGAGAGTTTAGGACAATTTGAAAGAACAATAATTATTGTTGATGATAATTCAGAACTTTCTTATATTGAAGGGTGTACGGCTAAAAGTTATTCTAAAAGTTCCCTTCATGCTGGTGTTGTAGAAATATTTGTTGGTAAAAATGCCAAATGCCGTTATAGTACAATCCAAAACTGGAGTACTGACGTTTATAATTTAGTAACAAAAAGAGCTATAGTAGATGAGTCTGGTTTAATGGAATGGGTTGATGGTAATATTGGTAGTAAAGTTACGATGAAATATCCAAGTGTTATTTTAAAAGGTGATTATTCTTGTGGTAATTGTATATCTATTGCGTATGCAAGAGAAGGGCAAGTATTAGATGCTGGAGCTAAAATGATTCATTTAGGAGCTCATACTAAAAGTAATATCGTTAATAAGTCTATAGCAAGTTTAGGAGGGGTAAGTAACTATCGGGGAACCACCCGTATTGCTGCTTCTGCTAAAAACTCACTTGCTAGTGTTAAATGCGATACAATTTTGTTAGATAATATTAGTAAAAGTGATACATTTCCCAAAAATATTGTGGAAAATGAAACGAGTACCCTAGAACATGAAGCTAGTGTCTCTAAAGTAAGTGCTGAAAAATTATTTTATTTAGAAAGTAAGGGCTTAAGTGAAGAAAGAGCTAAGGAATTATTTATCATGGGATTCATTGAAGACTTTAAAAAAGAGCTTCCTATGGAATACGCGGTTGAACTAAACCGACTTTTAAAAGAAGAATTATAATTTCTAAAATTTCTACTTATTTTTAAAATAGGTAGTTTTTTTATATCTAATTTTGAAAATTGTCTTAGGCAAATTTTAAAATTGGCATTAAAATAATTGTCGAATATAGTTTTTTTTAAGAAAATTGGTTATTTTACTATCTAAAATATTTATGATTAAATAGCTCTCGAAAGGAGGCGTTATGAATTATATTACGTTAGTAGGTAGACTTACAGAAGACCCAGTAATACAAAAAGAAACAAGACCACGATTAGCTATTAATCTTGCTGTTCCAAGAACATATAAAAATCAAGATGGTATTTACGAAACTGATTTTATCCGATGTGTCTTATGGGATGCGTTAGCTAAAAGGACTTGTGAATTTTGTCATAAGGGTGATTTAGTCGGCATTAAAGGACGATTACAAGTCAGAAATTATACTGGTGAAAATGAAGAAACAAAATATATTTCTGAGGTAATGGTCGAATCTTTAACTTTTTTAACCAACTCCAAAATTAAAGAAGAAACTAATAACTAAAATAATGGTAAATATCTTCTTTACTACATAAAATAATTATAGGTGATTCTATGAACCATTATTTACGTTATATTGGTATTATTAGTTTAGTATGTTTTAGCTTTTATTTTACGGAGTCTCTAGCTTTATTTATGCAGAAAAAAGATCCTTTATACGAAACTATCACTACCGTAAGTAAAGATTATGAAGAAGAAGCTATTAATGCTGTGATAAATGATAACTTTATTATTCCTGGTTTAAATAGTAGAAAAGTTGATATTAAAAAAAGCTTTCAGAATATGAAATATTTAGGATTTTATCAATCATCATCTTTAGTTTTTCAAGAAAGTTCTCCAAATATTACCATTAAAAATTATAAGGATAAAATCATAAATAGAGGTAATCCTTTAAAAAACAAAGTAACATTAGTTATATCAAGTTCTAAATTTGCTACATTTTTTGAAGAACTAGGTATTTATTATACAATGCTTATGAAGGGTAAAAGTACAAATTTTGCAGGACAATATGGTTTTTATGTTGCTGATGATTATGACAACTATAATTATCAAATAGCTTCTTTAGAAAAAAATAAAAGAGATACCTCAATATGTTTCGTACATGATGATAATAAAGAATTCTGTAAACAAAAAAATAAATATCAAATAAAAATTTCTCTTTACATTAACAAAAATAATTTTGCAACTCTTTATTCATCTATAAAAAGTGGTAGTATTATCTATCTTGATGACTCCATTAGTATTGAACGGTTAAAACTTTTATTAGAACAAATTCATTTTCAAGGATTGGAAATAACAAATATAGAGGACTTAATAAGCGAGTCGCGTTATTCGTTGCAAAAGTCCTAAACATTTGCTATAATTAACATGTTTCTCAACAACTTATATTCTTTTTTCTTAAAATAGAAAAGGAGCATGTTATGGAAAAAATAAAAATATTTGGCTTAGGTGGTTTAGATGAAACTGGTAAAAACACCTATGTCATAGAAGTTCAAGATCAAATATTTGTTTTTGATTGTGGAATTAAATATGCCGATGGTAATTTATTTGGAATAGATTATATTATTCCTGATTATGATTATCTCATCAAAAATAAAAAGAAAATTAAAGGAGTATTTATTACTCATGGCCATTATGAAAATATGGGGGCAGCTTTTGATTTAGCTAAAACGATTCCTGGTATCAAATTTTATGCAACAAATTATACAAAATTTGTTTTAACCGATTTGGGTGTTAAAGAAGAAAGTATTGTTGAGATTACGCCCAACAAGAGACTAAATTTTGGTAAGGTATCAATATTTCCTTTAGCCGTAAGCCATAGTGTACCAGGGGCTGTAATGTACTTTTTAAATACGAGTCATGGTGCAATATGCTATACTGGTGATTTTATAATTGATCCAATGATGAACGGAGCATATGATATGGATTTAGGCAAAATTGCCTATGTTGGAAAACAAGGGGTTTTATGTCTTTTAAGCGAATCTGTATTCTCTGAGCATCCTGGGCATACGTCACCATCTCATCGTTTGAAAGGTTTCTTTGCTGATATTTTAAATAAATATGATAATCGTGTATTATTTAGTGTCTTACCAACTCATCTATACACTATTCAAGACATATTTGATGCAGCTAAAAATACACATCGTAAAATTGTTATTATGGGTAAAAAATTACAAAATTTTATCCACTTTGCAACCGACAACAATTATTTAACAGTTTCAAAAGATTTAATTGGTGATTTATCAAACATTAATGATTCTAATTCGATTTTATTAATTTGTGATGATAAAGCCAATGCTTATGCTGGTATTAGTAAAATAGTAAATGGCTATGATAAATTTATAACCCTTAGAGAAGGGGATGCGGTGGTTTTTGCAGAACCTAGATATGACGCGAATGAAAAGACTATCGTTAAACTAGAAAATGACTTAGCTATGGCTGGTTGTAAAATTATATCATTACCAAAAAGTAAAAATATTTTACACCACGCTTCTCAAGAAGATTTAATGCTTATGATTAAATTATTAAATCCTAAATACTATATGCCTGTCAAAGGTGAATATCGTTACTTAGTTAATAATGCTAACCTTGCTAGTGAATTAGGAATACCTAATGAGAATATCTTCTTAAAGCAAAATGGTGACGTCATAACATTTAATGATGGTGTTTATGAAGATAAATTTGAACATATTAAAGTTAAAGATATTTTAATTGATGGTAAAAGTAGTGATGATATTGGTGAACTAGTTATGAAAGATAGGGAAATGTTAAGTGATAATGGTATTGTTTTAGTAAGCGCTACACTAAGCAAAAAAGATAAAACTTTACTTGTTGGTCCTGAAATAACTACTAAAGGCTTTATCTATGTCAAAGATTCTAAAGATTTAATTATTGGCATGAAAAAAATAAGTGAAGACGTTATTTTAAGAAACATAAATAATAATACAGTTGACTATAATCAAATTAAAACTGATATAAGAAGTGAACTTAGTAACTACCTATATGAACAAACTGAATGTAAACCTATGATTATTGCTGTAGTACAAGAGGTATAGAAAAAGAATCTAAACATGTGTTAGATTCTTTTTTACTGTGTATTTATTATCAGTTCTGCCAATTATCCAATCAATAGAATAATTGTATTTATAATGTAATTGAATAGCAAAAGAAAGTAAAATAATATATGTGCCACGTTTATAGTTTCTAATTGAAGATTCGCATGTATTAAGTTCTTTGGCCATTTTAACATTTGTCCATTTATTTTCAAGACATATCTCTTCAATCCTTTTAGCTGTTTTCTTTAAACTAATATTACTTTTATCACTATAGTTTTTAATACTAGTAAATCCTAAAACGTAATCAATTGAAAAATTAAAATAATCAGCAAACTTAGCTAAACTTTTTAAAGGAATATCACGATTGTTTTTTTCATAATGACAAATAGAAGATTTACTAACACCTAAATATTCTGCTATTTCTTTTTGACTAGCATCATAAGTTTCTCTAATGTATCGCATTCGCTCCCCAACATTAACCATTAAAATACCTCGCATTCCCGTTTATTTTCTCATCGCAAAAACGGAAAATAAAAAAAGTTGCTAAATTATGCGATTTTGTGTTAATATTATTTTATGTAAAGTAGCAGTGAATGATATTCCTAAGACATTCCATACTAGTAAAGAGGGATAATATGAAATTACAAAAATTTAAAGTTAGAAATAATAAAAAATTTGCTTTTATATTTATTAGTGTAATCTTTCTATTTCTTTTAGGTGGCATATATTTATATAACTCATTTGCAATATTTACGGAAGAAAAACATTTTAACGTGATAAATGGTGAAATAGGTGATCCAGGCGACATATACTTTGCTTATTATGTAGATGGTGAGATAACGCGTAGTATGCCTAAGCAAAATACAGGTTACACATTAGATACAGAAAAAAGTAATTGCACCAATGGTGTTACGCCTAACTGGAATAATGCGACATGGACGTTCGAGGCTAATTATAGTAATTACAATGCAACCGACTATACAAGAACGAGATGTAATTTATATTTTGAGAATACTAGTAAAGTGGTAAGTACAGCTCTAGGTGATTTAACAGTAAATAGTTACACTCCAGACTTTAGTAAAAGTGCGTGTGATGATTCTAGGTGCGAATCTCATGAGAAAGGAATATATGAGACCCTAGATGATGATGGTACTAGCTATTACTATCGAGGTTCAGTAGAAAATAATTATGTTAAATTTGCAGGTTTTTACTGGCGTATTATACGAATCAATGGTAATGGTAGTATTCGCATGATTTATGATGGAACAAGTGCCCATGACAATGGCTCTATAAGTGAAGATAGAAGATATGGAGAAACACAATTTTCGCAGTCAAATACAGATAACATGTATGTAGGATATATGTATGCAAGTGGTAATGCTCATGGCTTAAGCACAAGTTCAACTATCAAAATAGTTAATGATAATTTTTATACAGCAAAACTATATAGTTATGCCAATTATATTGATAACGTACCAGGTTTTTGTGGCGATAGAACAACCTATAATGTACAAGATAATGTTGCTACTGGCTCAAGCACAACTTATTATGCTGGCAATACGAGGTTTCAACGGGGGACGCCAACATTAAAATGTCCAAATACTTTGGACTATTATACAACTTCAAATAGTGTTAATGGCAATAAGGCATTAACTTATCCAATAGGTTTAATAGCCTTGGATGAAATGATTTTTGCAGGCCATTCTGCAACGTATTATGATCGTTCTTTTCAGTCGCCAAATAATTATAATAATTTTTTGATTGGTGCTCCTGAATATTGGACAATGACTCCATCAGGCTTCTTTTATCTTTTTAAATTTAAACAGGCATTAGCAATGACATATGATGTTTCTGGAAATGGTGATATTAGCGAAACATATACGAGTGTTCCAAGTGGTTTAAGGCCAGTTATAAATTTGAAAAGCACCTTAAAATTTACGGGTGATGGTACTAAAACTAATCCCTATATTCCTAGTTTATAATACAATCAAGAACGATTAGTCTATGAAGATTAGTTGTTCTTTTTTAAATACTAAGTATAATTGACATAAAAAACTATTGAAATAGAAGATTAAATTTTGTAAAATTAAAGAAGAATAGGAGAGATAAATCGTGAAGCAGAAATACGTTGGGGGGGGGGTTATTAAATAAGCATAACTCTCTAAAGCTACAGAAATTTAAAGAAAAAAATAGTAAAAGAAAAATAATATTAACAGCAATAATTTTAAGTATATTGCTATTATCAGGCATATATTTATATAACTCATTTGCAATATTTACAGAAGAAAAACATTTTAATGTAATAAATGGGACTGTTGGGGATCCAGGAGATATTTATTTTGCTTATTATGTAGATGGTGAGATAACAAGGAGTATGCCTAAGCAAAATACAGGTTATACATTAAATGAAGAGAAAAGCAATTGCACCAATGGTGTTACGCCTAACTGGAATAATGCGACATGGACGTTCGAGGCTAATTATAGTAATTACAATGCAACCGATTATACAAGGACCAGATGCAACTTGTATTTTGAAAAAACTAGTAAAGTAGTAAGTACAGCTCTAGGTAATTTAACAGTAAATAGTTACACTCCAGACTTTAGTAAAAGTGCGTGTAATGATTCTACTTGTGAATCACATGAAAAGGGCATCTTTATGACAGAAGATGATGATGGGACAAGCTATTACTACCGAGGTAGTGTAGAAAACAACTATGTTAAATTTGCTGGTTTTTACTGGCGTATTATACGAATCAACGGTAATGGTAGTATTCGCATGATTTATGATGGTACAAGTGCTCATGACAATGGCAAATTTGAAGAGGATAGATTTTATATGTCTACTACTTTTAATAAATTAAGTGGAAATAATATGTATGTTGGGTACAAATACACAAGTGAGCAAGTCCATGGCACTAATAATAATTCGAACATTAAAACTAATAATGATAATTTTTATGCAACAAAGCTTTCTAGTTATGCGGCTTATGTTTCAGTTTCAGCTGGCTTTTGTGGTGATCGTGAAACACTTAATAATGCAAGTGGCTCTGGTACAGGAACAGTAATAACTAAATATAAAGGCTTTTCTAGATTTTCTGAATTTTTGCCAAGTTTAAAATGTACAAATAGTTTGGATTATTATACAGTTAGCAGTGCATCAAGTGGCAATAAAGCCCTAACTTATCCGATTGGCTTAATAACAGCCGATGAAGCTTTAATGGCTGGAATTGCTTCCGATTTATACATATCCCTTTCAAAAACAAAAACCTCTTTAGATAATTATCTGTGCTCTTCAGGAACATATTGGACTATGACACCTATAGGATATTATAATCCAATAGAATATCATGGAACGCGTTATTCTAATTATTCTGCATATGAAATGTCTATCACTACTAAGGGTAGTGCTTGGGAATCATCTACTGGAACTACCTCTTATTTAAAACCAGTAATAAATTTAAAAAACACCTTAAAATTTACGGGCGATGGTACTAAAACTAATCCCTATATTCCTAGTTTATAATACAATCAAGAACGATTAGTCTATGAAGATTAGTTGTTCTTTTTTAAATACTAAGTATAATTGACATAAAAAACTATTGAAATAGAAGATTAAATTTTGTAAAATTAAAGGAGAATAGGAGAGATAAGTCTGTTAAATGACATATTAAAATCTCCTAAAATTAAACTAAAATGACGAATTATTTTACATAGAAAGGACATGTACTAA